>NZ_MCGG01000018.1 GCF_001746755.1 Magnetovibrio blakemorei
ATTAACGTATTCAGGCGGTCGCGTCTCATAGTCCACGTGCGACGAACCGTCGTTGTTGGAATTTCAAAAATGCTTGGAGAGATCCCATGAAGTCAATTCGCATCTCCACCGTAATCGCTTGCTTAGCCGCCATCGCCCCCGCCGCTTCCATGGCCGCCGACGGCGAGGCGCTGTTCAACAAAAACTGCAAAACATGCCATTCCATTGAACCGGGCAAGCATGGCCTTGGCCCGTCTTTGGCTGGCATCGTCGGCAAAAAATCCGCTTCTCAGGATTTCACAAAATACAAAGCCCTCGTTGGTTCCGACATCATCTGGGATGAAGCCAACATAAGTGCTTGGATCGAAGATCCGAAAAAATTCATTGGCAAAACCTCCACCATGGTCGCCAAGATGAAAGATCCTGAAGACCGCGCCGCAATCATCGAATACCTGAAAGCCCACTAAGTTCAGTGTTTCAAAGTTCAAGGGCTGGTGCTTTTGCATCGGCCCTTGAACTTTGAATTTTAAGGCATACGCCTAACATCTCTTTTCAGACAAATCACTTAAGGATCTCTGCGCTCATGGATATCAAAGAATACATCCGCGGCATCCCCGACTTTCCCAAGCCGGGCATCTTGTTTTATGACATATCCACCCTTCTTTCGCACGCCGACGCGTGGCAAGTCGCCATGGGGCGCATGGCACGCATTATCGGGGCGTATCAGCCCGACGTGTTGGTGGGCATTGAATCGCGCGGATTTTTGGTCGCCGCACCGCTGGCGCTGAAATTGGGCTGTGGGTTCGTCATGGCGCGCAAGGCCGGCAAGTTGCCGGGCGGCACCATTTCGCACAGCTATGATCTGGAATACGGCTCTGACACCATCGAAATCCAAGACGACGCCATCCACCCCGGACAGCGCGTGGTGATTCTCGACGATCTGCTTGCCACCGGCGGGACGCTCAGCGCCGCCATTCAGCTGTGCAAAAAGGTCGGCGGCGATGTGGTCGGCACTTCGGCGTTGATCGAGCTCACCTTCTTAAACGGTCGCGACAAGCTGGACGCCCCGTTCGAAGCGCTCATTTCCTACGACGAATGATCACAAAGGGGTCAAATCATCACGGATGAGACCTTTTTCATGACACTCGGCAGGGCTTGGGTGTGCAGCAAGTGCGGGGCGCACCAAAGCGTATCAAAAGAACGCTCTGGCATCGCATCAAGACGCACGGCAATCACGCCCAGTTCCAGATGAAAATGTGTGAAGGTGTGGCGCACGGTGGTTTCCATCGTGCGCCATGTTCCTGTGAAGACCCCACTCTGCATCGCCTCATCAACAGCTTCATCGGCGGTCATGGGCTGGGTTGCCCAGTGGGTGGTCGGAAACCCGGTCATGCCGCCCAGCAAACCTTTGTCGGGGCGGCGTTCCAACAACACCTGACCATCGGGGCGCTGGACCCAGAAGGCCCAACCTTGACGGGTCGGCTTTTCTTTTTTGGCGGCCTTTTTGGGGTAAGCGGTGGCCGCCCCGTCCCCTGAGGCGCGACAATCCGCACCCCAAGGGCATGCCGCACAATTGGGGTTCTTAGGTCTGCAGACGGTCGCGCCTAAATCCATCAAGGCCTCGGCAAAGTCACCGCTGCGCCCGGGGGGCGACATCTCGGCAGCGCGCACGCCAACGACGGCTTTGTTCAAAGGCATTTCATCAGCAATGGCGAACAACCGCGTCAGTACGCGGATGACATTGCCATCCACGGGGGCTGCCGGACCTTGGTGAGCGATGGCGACGATGGCCGCCGCCGTATAAGGACCAATACCGGGCAGACCCAACAAATCCTCTTCATTGCTGGGAAACTGGCCCTGGCGCTGTTCCGCCACGACCTGGGCGCATTTCACCATATTGCGCGCCCGCGCATAATACCCAAGCCCCGCCCATGTATGCATAACGTCTTGGGTGTCGGCAGCCGCCAGAGCCTTCACCGTGGGCCACTTTTGCATAAACGTTTCAAAATAAGGGATCACGGCCGCGCACGTGGTTTGCTGCAACATGATTTCCGCCAGCCACACGGCGTAAGGATCGCGCTCCCCGCACGGCGCACCGCGCCACGGCAAATCAGTCCGCCCCGCTTGGTCGAACCAAACCAGCAGTTTTTGTGTTAAAGATTGTGCGGAGCTTTGAGACATGCAATCGCGCCATTGTTTTGACCTAATGTCTATGGTCAATGTTATTGCTTGCGTCATTTCCTGACGAAATCTACTGTTTTTTTATAACATGTAACATATAGTTAAGCTCTGTTTTATCAGACACTTTAATGATCATCCGAACTTTTTAATTCTTGCTTTTCCCAGAATCGCGACTTGGCGAGTAGAGTTTTCTATTAGTGGAATGACGTTTCATGAAAAACCTAATTACTGTGCTAATTCTCCTATCGCTATCAGCTTGCACCTCAATGACAGAGCAAGGAATTATACGCGATGGTGGCTATCGATTAGATATTGATGAAAACCTACGAATTTATTTAGAAGAACCTCTACCTCTCAGAAAAAGCGTCCTAATCCCCAATGCAAATGGGTTTATCTCATTCATAGGAAACACGACAACGAATACAATTAAGTTATCGGTGACAGATATTTTTTGGCGCCCAGATGGGACGATGCATGGCATCAGTGAGGGTGGCCGCAAGACTCGACAGGATAGTGAAGGTTCATGGAAAGTGGTCAATAACGAGATCTGTGTTAACTGGGAACGCCCTAATTGGCCAGATACATGCTCGAGAACATTCTATGACCCGGGATCGAAGCAACTCCATCAAGTTCTAGAAGATGGTTCTGTATGGGTCTCAATATTCAACTTCAGGAGCGGCAATCCAGAAAACCTATAAGGGCCGATTGTTTTGCAGAGATAAGCGCCATACCATACGGCCATGACGAAAAAACCCGGCTCCTCAAAAAACAAGGCCCCGATTTCCAAAAGCCCGGCCCCACGTGGTATCGTGCCCAGCGAAGGCCGAACCCGTTGGGCCAAGCCGGTTGCCCAATCGGTGGATCGCCTGACCAAAGGCATGATGGGGCAGCATGGCTTTACCCATGGGGCCATCGTCACCAAATGGCCCGAAATTGTCGGCGATGTCATGGCGCGTCATACTCAACCGGAAAAAATCGTCTTTTCCCGTGATGGAACCAGCGGCGGGGTGTTGCACCTGAAAACCGACAGCGGCGCGTTTGCCACCGAACTGCAACACAAAGAACCCCTGATCGTTGAACGCATCAACACCTTTTTCGGCTACCGGGCGGTGGAGCGCATCAAGTTGATCCAGGGCCCCTTGCCCACCACAAAGGCTGGCCCCCAAGGCTCCCCCCCTCGCCCCTTAAACAAAGAAGAAGCCCAAAACTTGGCCGGGACCATTGCCAACGTTGACGACGCGGAAATAAAAGAAGCCCTGGAACGGCTGGGGGCCAATATTTTAGGCCGCAAAAAGGCCACAGATTGAGCGCATATCCCCCTGAGCCCGCCAAATCGGGCCAGTTATCCACAATAACTTCGCTTTTGAGGGTCTTCTGACGCTTGAGCGATAGAAAAGACTACCCTATATTCAACAACATCTTGTGGTACGGGAGCAACCAATGTCCATATATTCCATCAACGCCCATTTCACCAAATCATTGGCCTCGGCCGCTTTTGTGGCCATGGCCGTCCTTTTTAGCGCCCCCCAATTGGCGCGTGCAGAAATGGCCCCGATCAATGATGCCCTGGCTGAAATGAGCATCGGTTCACCGGACGCCCCCGTCACGCTGAACGAATATTCGTCGCTGACATGTGGGCATTGCGCCAACTTCCACATTAAAACCTTGCCAGAACTCAAGAAAAACTATGTCGACACCGGCAAGGTGCGCATCGTATTTCATGACTTCCCGCTGGACAATCTGGCCTTTGCCGCAGCAATGATTGCGCGCTGTTCCGGCACCGCACGCCATTTTGAACTGTTCGATCGCCTCTATCACACCCAGGAAAATTGGGCTCGCTCTGATGATCCCCGCTCTGCACTGATCGCCATTGCGCGCTTTTCCGGGCTAACGGCGGAAGATGTCGATCAATGCCTCAGCAGTCAAGAACTGGCAAAGGGCGTTCAAGCGGCATCCCAGACTGATCAGGGCCTCTATGACATCACCTCCACACCGACATTTGTGTTGGACGGCAAAAAAATTGTAGGGGCGCAAAGCTACGACGATTTCAAAGACATCCTCGACAAAGCCCTGGCCACCAAAGGCGCCAAATAATCATCTCACGGCTCTGCTTCATCCAAGAGCACCAAGTATAAAGGGAACACCAGGACGTGCTGCGCTTTACCAAGCTCAGACTTGCGGGATTTAAATCCTTCGTCGATCCGACCGAGCTCATGATTGAGCCCGGTCTGACTGGCGTTGTGGGTCCCAATGGGTGCGGTAAATCCAACTTGGTTGAAGCCCTGAAATGGGTCATGGGCGAAACGTCGGCCAAACAGATGCGTGGCTCCGCCATGGACGACGTCATTTTCGGCGGTTCCTCCAATCGCCCGGCGCGCAACTTTGCCGAAGTGGTTTTGCATCTCGACAACAAATCTCGGGTTGCGCCGTCCATGTTCAACGACGCCGAAGACTTGGAAGTCGTGCGCAAGATTGAACGCGACAGTGGCTCCAACTACAAGGTCAACGGCAAGGAAGTCCGCGCCAAGGACGTGCAATTGCTGTTCGCCGATGCCGCCTCCGGCTCGCGTTCGACGGCCCTGGTGAGCCAAGGCAAAATCGGCCAAGTCATTTCCGCCAAGCCGTCCGATCGCCGCGTCTTGCTGGAAGAAGCCGCCGGGATCACCGGACTGCATTCGCGCCGTCATGAGGCCGAGTTGCGGCTGCGCGGGGCGGAAAACAACCTGTCACGCTTGGACGACATCCTCATCACCTTGGAAGGCCAGCTGCAAAGCCTCAAAAAACAAGCCCGCCAAGCCACCCGTTATCGCAATCTGTCCGACCACATTCGCAAGGCCGAAGCGCTGCTGTTTCACATCCGCTGGACCCAATCCATTGATGGCTTGGAAGTGGACCGTGACAAGCTGAAGGAAGCCGAAAGCATCGTCGCCCAGCTGACCGCGCGGGTTGCCGCGGCGACGTCGTCCCAGGCAGGTGTTGCCGATGTGGTGCCAAATCTACGCAATCAAGAAAGCGCCGCCGCCGCCGAATTGCAGCGCATCACCTTGGCGCGTGACGGCTTGGACGGTGAAGTCAAACGCATCGAAGACGCCCGCCTGGACCGGGTGCATCGCCTGGAGCAGGTCAGCCACGACATCGCCCGTGAACGCAACTTGTCCGAGGACGCAACACAAGCCTCGAGCCGCTTAGCGTCTGAAAAAACCGAAATTGAAGGTGCCCAGGACGGTGAAGAAGAAACCATCGCCGTTGCTCAAAGCAAACTGGCTGAGGCCACCGCCGATGTAAACGCCTTGGAAGACAATCACACCCAGCTGACCGACAAGCTGACCCGCGACGAATCTGAACGCGCCAGCCTCAGCCGTTCGGTGCAAGACCTGGAAACCCGCATCGACCGTTTGTCGCATCGCCTGCGCGAACTCAACGACCAGCGCAAACATTTTGAGCGCACCGCGGCCGAAACCAGCGGCCTCAATGACGCCGAAGCTATTTTGTCGGCCGCTCAAGACGCCATCGCGGGGGCCCGTGAACATTTGGAGAGCACGGAGCACACCGCCGCCGCCAGCCAAGACGCCTCCGAGGCCGCCAATCAGCACCTCCAAGATGTCCGCGTCGCCTTATCGCGCTTGGAAGCCGAAGAGCAAGCCCTGGCCAAAGTCTTGGAAACCGGCGAGCCGGAAATGTGGCCGCCGATGATCGATGCGGTGTCCGTCGAAGCGGGCTTTGAAGCCGCCCTGGGCGCCGCCTTGGGCGAAGAGCTGGACGCGTCCTCAGACGATGCCGCCCCGGTTCACTGGACCCGCTTAGACCCCTTTGCCGACGCCCCGGCCCTGCCCGCAGGCGCGCGTCCTCTGTCCGACGTCACCCAGGCCCCGGCGGCACTGGCGCGGCGTCTCAGCCAAATCGGCGTTGTTGACGACGTTTCCACAGGGGAACGCCTTGCGCCCAGCCTCAAACAAGGGCAGCGTTTGGTCAGTCGTGAAGGCGCGTTGTGGCGTTGGGATGGCTACACCATCACCGAAGGCGCACAAACAGCCGCCGCAGTGCGTTTGGAACAACTGAACCGCCTCAAAGACGTGCGTGGTCAATTGGACGGTGCGCTGAACTTGGTTGACCAAGCCGATGCCCGTGCCCTCAATGCCCGCGAAGGGGCCGAAGACGCCCGTGACGCGGAACGCGCCGCGCGCCAAGCCTTGCGGGAACGCGAAGCCGCCTACAACCAAGCCCGCGATCAGGTGGCCGCCATCCGCACCCAAATTGCGGAACAAAATTCAAAGCTGGAAGCCGTCGTCGCGGCCATTGAAACGGTTGAGCACGACATCAATGAAGCGCGTGAGCAATGCGTCGAATCGCAAACCTCACTGGCTGAGCTGCCCAACACCGAACTGGCCCGTGAAGAGGTGATGCGGGTGCGTGAAGAACTGGCCAACAAGCGCACCGTGCAGGTCGAACGCCAAGGCATCTTTGCGGGTTTAAAACGCAACGCCGAAGAACGCGCACGGCGCTTGGCCGACATTGAACGCGAACTGTCTTCGTGGCGCGAACGCAGCGAAGGGGCCTTACAGCGCATCAGCGACTTGGACGAACGCACCGTTCAAATCCGCGCAGAACTGGAAGAACTGGCCAAGCGCCCGGAAGAAATCAAACAAAAGCGCGAACAGCTTTTGGACCTGATCGACGCCGCCGAGGCCAAACGACAATCTGCCGCCGATCAACTGGCGAGCGCCGAAGCTCAATTGAGCGAAGCGGACAAAGGCCTGCGCGAAGCCGAAAGCGGCTTGGCCCTGGCCCGCGAAACCCGCGTGCGCATCGAAGGCGCGGTCGAACAAGGCAAACAGGCGTGCGCCTCCATCGCCGAGCGAGTGAAAGAAAAGCTCGACTGCGGTCCCGATGATTTGGCCGCCATTGCCGAACACGAAGACGATACGCCCCTGCCCGATTTGCCGTCCGTCGAACGCAAAGTCGAACGCCTGCTGCGCGAACGCGACAGCATGGGCCCGGTGAACCTGCGCGCCGAAGACGAATCCAACGAAATGGAAGAGCAGATCGAAATGCTCAAAACCGAGCGTGGCGACCTGATCGAAGCCATTGAAAAGCTGCGCCGCGGCATCAACGAGCTGAACCGCGAAGGGCGCGAACGGTTGTTAACGTCCTTTCGCGAAGTCGACAAGCACTTCCAAGAGCTGTTTGTGCGGCTGTTCGGCGGCGGGCAAGCGCATCTGAAATTGATTGAGGCCGACGATCCGCTCGAATCCGGCTTGGAAATCCTCGCCAGCCCCCCGGGCAAGCGCATGCAAGTGCTGAGCTTGCTGTCGGGCGGCGAACAGGCGCTCACCGCCACGGCGCTGCTGTTTGCGGTGTTTATGACCAATCCGGCCCCCATTTGTGTGCTCGATGAGGTCGATGCCCCCTTGGATGACGCCAACGTCGATCGCTTTTGCACGCTTTTGGAAGAAATTGCCGCTGCGGGAACCACCCGATTCATGATCATCACTCACCACCGCATGACCATGGCGCGCATGGACAGGCTGTTCGGCGTCACCATGTCCGAGCGCGGCGTCAGCCAATTGGTCAGCGTGAATTTGGAAGAGGCCGAGAAAATCCGCGAGTAAGATTAGAGACTTACGCCGTGCATAAGAAACCTCTCATATTCCCTGTATTATCAATCACTTATATACGAAACCGCTGGGCTTGACAGGGTCGATCTGGCGTCTATGATGCCCCGGATTCCGGCCTCAAGTCCGGCAACCTCGGGTACAATGAGTGTCAGCAATGACAAACCACGATCCCGACAGGTCATTGGAAGAACAAGGCGCCGATCTGGCCCAGCGCTTACGGAAAGCGCACCAGAGCGATTTGGGAACCACCCTGAATGCGCCAAAGCTTCGCAATGAATCCTCCGGACTTGGCCAAGCGTTCCGTCTCAGCACCGAAATGATCTCGGCGCTGTTGGTGGGGGTTGGTATGGGCTGGATGCTGGACCGGGCGTTCGACACAAAACCCATGATGATGGTCATTTGCATCTTTCTGGGCGGCGCGGCGGGACTCTTGAATGTTTACAGAACGGCCATGAGAATGGCCGGGAATATCGAAAAAGATTCGAATGAATCTGACGCCGACGACGCAACAAATGAGAACGCCCTACCCGTTGATGAGGATGAAACCTCGAAAAAATGACATATTTTCCTTTTTTCACGCTTCTGGGGCTTGCTCTCGACGACTAAGACGGCTAGGAAAGGTTCGCCTTTTGATGCGCTGCAACATAACCGACGAAAAGGTGTTGTAAGCCCAAAAAAGGCCATAATACGCGGGTCAGGCCTCCGGTCTCCTTCGGGGATTGAAATAGAGGCTGGGTCTGCAAAGTAGAACATAGACGCTCAACCTGATCAGGCGGACATACAACGTGGCAAATCCTATTGCACAATTTGAGATCAAACCTCTGGTCGAGATCAATCTGGGTGGCCTGGACGCTTCACTCACCAACGCCGGCGCCTTTATGGTCCTGACCATTGTGTCCATCACCGCCTTTTTGGTTTTGGGCATGCGCAAGCGTGAATTGGTGCCGGGTCGCTGGCAATCCATGGCGGAATTGAGTTACGAGTTTGTCGCCGGACTGCTGCGCGACAATGTCGGCTCCGAAGGGCGCAAATACTTCCCGTTCGTGTTTTCGCTGTTCATGTTCATCTTGTTCGCCAACATTCTTGGCTTGTTGCCATACAGCTTTACCGTTACCAGCCACATCATCGTGACCTTTGCCTTGGCGATGGTGGTGTTTTTGATCATCACCTTGGTGTCCATTGCGCGCCATGGTGCAAAATTCATCACCTATTTTGTGCCTTCTGGCGTTCCGATGGCGGTGCTGCCGCTGATGGTGCCGATCGAGATCATTTCTTATCTCTCGCGCCCGATCAGCCTTTCTGTTCGTCTGTTCGCCAACATGATGGCCGGCCACACCATGATGAAGGTGTTCGCCGGTTTTATCGTGCCGCTGGGTTTTGCCGGCGTTTTGCCCTTGGGCATTGACGTTTTGATGATCGGTTTTGAATTTTTGGTCGCGTTTTTGCAAGCTTATGTGTTCACGGTCTTGACCTGCTTGTACCTCCACGACGCGATCCACCTGCATTAAGTTTGAAGACAAAGGGCCGAACGCCCAAACACTGAACTCAACCCTCTGTTCACATTGAACGAGCATAAGGAAATAAACTATGGAACTCGAAGCTGCAAAGATGATTGGTGCTGGTCTGGCTGTTATTGGTCTGGGTGGCGTTGGTGCTGGTATTGGCAACATTTTTGCGTCCCTGATCAGCGCGATCGCTCGCAACCCAGCTTCTGAAGGCAAAGTCTTCGGCCGCGCCATCCTGGGCTTCGCCCTGGTTGAAGCTGTTGCGCTGTACGCACTGGTCATCGCAATGCTGATCCTGTTTGTATTCTAAGCTGGTTTTTGGTTATCGGTGCCAAGGCCTTTCGTCTCAAAGACGCGTCCTTGGCACCATACGCCCGTTACCTTTAGGTCACATCAACAGGCAGGAGCCCGCACATGCGGATTCTGAATTCTACAATTGCTGTTAGTTTGGGGGCATCGTTTATTGCCTCACCTGCGCTTGCCGCCGGTCTGCCGCAATTGGACCCGCAAAACTTCTCGTCGCAGCTGATCTGGCTGGCCATCACGTTCGTCATTTTGTACGTGTTGATGTCCAAGATGGCCTTGCCGAAAATCGGCGATGTCTTGGAAGAACGCCAGCAACGTATTGACGACAACCTCGCCAAAGCCGACGACTTGCAGTCTCAGTCCGATGCCGCCGCCAAAGCTTATGAAGCCTCATTGGCAGAAGCGCGGGCAAAGGCCTTTTCGGCCATCCGCGAGGTCAAAGACAAGGCGCAAGCTGAAGCCAGTGCGCGCCAGTCCGAACTCAATACCGATCTGCAGGCCAAAATAGCCGTTTCTGAAAAGGCCATCGCAAAGGCCCGTGACGAAGCCCTATCCGGCATTATGGATGTGGCTGTAGACGTTGCAGCCAGCGCTGTTGAAAAGCTGATTGGCGAAGCCCCGAAAGAGGCCTCCCTCAAGGCGGCTATCAGCGCAGCCCTGAAAAGCCGGGCATAAGGAGAGACGCACATGCTGATCAACCAAGCCCAAGCTGCCGCTGAAACGGCTGTAGAAGCCGCCGCCGAAGCGGGACACGCCGTGGCGAACGGGGCGGTGCATCACGTACCGTTCTACCAAGACACCACGTTCTTTGTTGCCGTTGCCTTCGTTTTGTTTTTCGTCTTCTTTGGCAAGAAGCTTTTTGCCGCGATGGCCTCAAGCCTTGATGACCGCGCGCAGAAGATCAAAGACCAGATTGAAGAGGCCACGCGCCTTCGCGAAGAGGCTCAAGAACTGTTGGCTTCTTATGAAAAGAAGCAGCACGAAGCCCTTAAGGAAGCGGCAAACATTGTCAAAGCCGCCAAGGATGAAGCAGAGCGCCTGTCCGTAGAAGCTGCCGAACAACTCGACGCCAGTCTCAAGCGTGCCGAACGGTTGGCCAAAGACCGCATCGCTCAAGCCGAAGTTCAAGCCATCGCCGAGGTCCGCACCCTGGCCATCAACATCGCCATGGAAGCCACCCAGAGGGTCTTGGAACAAGACGTTTCCGCCACCAAGGCTGACGCTCTGATCGACACGGCCATTAAAAACATGGAAGGCAAGCTGCACTAAGCTTCCCGACGATCGCAGAAAAATCAAAGGCTCCCACTCAGGTTGGGAGCCTTTTTTCTGTCTTTAGATGGGCGCTTTCGTCTTGTGTTTGACGCGCCGCCTCAATTTCACAGACCGCTTCCAAGTAGCCCAGCATGGCTTCGATAACCTTCATCAATTGCTGCGCTGAAACGTCGATGTGATCGATGTATTCTTCAGGCTTGAGCCCCAATTCCGGTGCATCCTTGGCCATTTTGATCACCTGCGTAAAGCCAAGTATGGCCGTCAACGGGGTCCGCAGTTCATGGCTCATATAAGCCAGAAACTCGGCGTGCTGCGCGTCTTTGGCAGGCGTTTTTTGCAAGCGCGTTCTGAGTTCTATGTGACAAAAGGCCTTAGAGTTGGGGAAATCAGGAGTTGCATCTCGGGTTTTGGAATCCTCAGCACTTAACATTCGTCTCAATCCTCATCCAAAGGCCTACACCGCAGAGGCCTCCCATTCCCCTTGCGACACAATGTCTATCCCAAGGTTAAGTGAGAACGGTTGCAAGTATGTGGCAGTTTTGGGAATTATCGGAGAGGTTGTAGAACGATGCTAAAGCGACGTCAGCGCAATCCATTCGGCTTCACTCAGCACCTTCAAGCCCAATTCGCGGGCTTTCTTTTCTTTTGAACCCGCCCCTGGACCAATGACCACGAAGTCGGTTTTCTGGGAAACGGAGCCCGACACCTTTGCGCCCAAGCTTTCGGCCTTGGCCTTGGCTTCGCCGCGGCTCATGGTTTCCAAGCTGCCGGTGAAAACGACGGTTTTTCCAGCGACTGGAGAGCCTTCCGTATTGGGGGCGGTGAAGTCTTCAACCGTGACGCTTTGCAGCAATTGGTCAAGCACTTCGTTGTTTTTGGGCTCGACAAAAAATTCAACCAAGTCCTTGGCCATGCTGGTGCCGATGCCATCAATGGACAGCAATTCTTCCAACGCCTCGGAACCAATAACCCTTGCCCCCTTCATGGCTTCGCGCAGCGCCTCCATGGACCCGTATTGCTTGGCCAACAGCCGCGCCGTCGCTTGACCGACTTGGCGAATGCCCAAGGCAAACACAAAACGCGGCATTTCAATGGTGCGTTTGGCATTGATGGCCTCAAGCAAGTTTTGGATCGATTTGTCTTTCCACCCTTCTCGGCCTTTAAGCGCCTCGGCCTTTAAATGGAAAATGTCGCCGGGGGTTTTGATCAAGCCGGCATCAAAAAAGGCCTCAATGTGCTTGCCCCCCAAACCTTCGATATCAAAGGCATTGCGCGATACAAAATGCTTCAATCGCTCATGCGCCTGGGCCGCACACACCAGCCCGCCGGTGCAGCGCGTCGCCGCTTCGCCCTCTTCGCGCACCGCGTGGCTTTGACACACCGGACAAGTTGCGGGAAAGGTGTACGGGGGACGGTCTTGATGGCCGCCATCGTCAACCACTTCGAGCACTTGCGGAATAACGTCCCCGGCTCGCTGGATGCGCACCCGGTCGCCAATGCGGATATCCAGATCGCGAATGTAGTCCGCGTTGTGCAGGGTCGCGCGGCTCACCACCACGCCACCGACCGTGATGGGCTCCAATTCCGCCACCGGGGTTAAGACCCCCGTGCGGCCCACCTGGATGGTGATGTCGTTGACGGTGGTGACCGCTTTTTCCGCCGGGAATTTGTGTGCGATGGCCCACCGGGGCGCGCGTGAAACGAAACCTAAGCGGTCTTGCCAATCCAGACGATTGACCTTGTAAACAACCCCGTCGATGTCGTAATCCAAATCCGTTCGGTGGTCTTGAATGGTTTCATAGTGCGCCAAGATGTGGTCAATACCGTCGCACACCCGCGTGTAGGGGTTCACGGCGAAGCCCCAAATTTTCAGCAATTCGATAAACGCCGCGTGGGTCGGCCATTGCACGTCGCTGACCTCGCCATAGGCATAGGCAAAAAAGCGCAACGGGCGCTTGGCGGTGATGGAACTGTCCAATTGGCGCAACGATCCGGCGGCGGCGTTGCGCGGGTTGGCGAAAACTTTGCCACCTGCGTCAAGCTGGCGCTGATTGAGGGCCAGGAAGTCTTTTTTGGACATATAGACCTCCCCGCGCACTTCCAAGATGTCGGGGACACCGCTGGGCAATGTCTGGGGAATGTCGGTGACGTGACGCGCATTGGAGGTAACGTCTTCGCCCTCCACCCCGTCGCCACGGGTGGCTGCCTGTACCAGTTTGCCATGCTCATAACGCAACGAGATGGACAAGCCGTCGATTTTGGGTTCAGCGACCATTTCCAACGGAATTTCAGGATTGTCGCTAAGCTCTTTCAAAAAGCGCCGAATGCCGTCGATAAAGTCCTGCAGTTCGGCTTCATCAAAGACGTTGCCCAGCGACAGCATCGGCTTGGCGTGCTTGATTTTGCCAAAGCCCGACGCCGGGGCCGCGCCGACCCGGTGAGTCGGGCTGTCGGGACGAACCGACAGGGGAAAGCGCGCTTCAATGGCCAGATTGCGTTGGCGCAGCGCGTCATATTCGCTGTCCGACACGGTGGGCGCGTCATCTTGGTAATAGCGCTGATCATGGGCTTTGATTTCACGCGCTAAGGCTTCCAGCTCTTGATCGGCTTCGACGGATGTCAAGTCTTCGACCGGCATCGCGCGCAATGCGGAACTCATTCAGCCGCTCCGGCCAGCAGGCTTTGGGCGGCCGCGCGGGCCTCGCTGGTCACGTTAGCACCGGCCAGCATGCGGGCGATTTCATCGGCGCGCTCAGGCCTGCTCAGGGTCGTCACAGAGGTGCGCACAGCCCCACCCTCTTCGCTTTTGGACACATGCCAATGCGCTAAGCCGCGCGCCGCCACTTGCGGGCTGTGGGTGACGACCAGGACTTGCACGTCTTCGCCCAAGCGCGCCAAACGTTGGCCGACCGCATCGGCAACCGCGCCGCCGATGCCGCTGTCGACTTCATCAAACACCAGCGTCGGTACCGGGTCCGATTGGGCCAGCACAACTTTCAGCGCCAACATAAAGCGCGACAGTTCACCGCCGGAAGCGATTTTCCCCAGCGGCCCCGCTGGTGCACCGGGATTGGTTGCAACTTCAAAGGCGACCCGATCCCAACCGCTTTCGCCCCACGACGCTTCATCCGCGCTGGTGGCGATGGTGGTGCGAAAATCTGCCGTTCCCAGACGCAAAGGTTCCAGTTCCGTGCGCACCGCCTGATCCAGCCCCAAGGCGGCTTCGCGCCGGGCTTGGGACAAGGCGGTGGCAACCTGTGCATACGTGCCCCGTGCCTGCGCCTCGGCATGAGCCAATTGCTCCAGGTGCTGGCCGCCAGACTCGATGCCTTCCAACTGCTGTGTGAGGCGGGCAAACAAATCGGGCAAATTGACCACGTCCACATTGTGCTTGCGCGCAAGGGCGCGCAGCGCGAACAAACGTTCTTCGACTTGTTCCAGGTGACGCGGGTCCAAATCGACCCGTCCCGCCGCAATATCAAGCTCATTGACCGTCAGAGCCACCTGTTCCGCCGCGCTGTCCAACGCTTTCAAGGTTGCATCCAGCAAGCCTTCAGCCTTTTCCGCGACGGGTTCCAGGGCGCGCAGGGCATCGCGCAGCATGCGCTCGACCCCATGGCCGCCTTCCAGCGCCTTGTTGGCCGCATTCATGGCGTCGATCAGCTTTTCGCCATGCATCAGCAGTTGGCGTTCGTTGGCCAGATGCGCTTCTTCCCCTTCTGCGGGGTTTAAGGCGCGGAATTCTTCGACCGCATGGCGCAGGTAGTCTTCGTCGCGTTTGGCCGTTTCCAATTCGTCTTCGGCGCGCTGGCGTTCGCGTACGGCTTCGCGCCAAATGTGATGAGCACGTCCCGCCTCAGCGCGCAACGCGCCGTGTCCACCATGGGCGTCCAACAAACCGATATGGGTCGCGGGATTGAGCAAACGCTGATTGTCAAACTGACCGTGAACTTCCACCAGTTCTTCACCGATTTGCCGCAACAAACCGACACTGACGCTTTGGTCATTGATAAACGCCCGCGAACGTCCATCTGTGCCCAACGTGCGACGCAGCATCAACGGCTCACCACGCACGCTCAGGCCATGCTCTTCCAGCAAAGCGTAGGTGGGATTGTTGGCCGGTAAATCGAATTCCGCAGTGACCACCGCTTGGTCTGCGCCATGACGCACCAAGCGGGCTTCCGCCCGTGCCCCCAGCGCCAAGCCCAAACTGTCCAGCAAGATCGACTTGCCCGCCCCGGTTTCCCCCGTCAGAACGCACAAACCCTGACTGAAATCGAGTTCCAGTCGTTCGATCAACACCACATCACGAATGGACAGACGGCTTAACATGGACAGGCAATCCTTGCGCTATCACCAGGGTTTGTACCAAGGTTTTTGATCCGGTTCCTTGATGGTCGGGTCTTCCAATAAGGCATACGCATCGACGTACCACGAACTGCCGGGGAAGTTGTGGCCCAGCACGGCAGCTGATTTTTTCGCTTCCTCGTGCAGACCCAAGGCCATATAGCATTCCACCAAGCGCAACAGGGCTTCGGGCGTGTGGGTGGTGGTTTGGTATTTTTTGACCACCGCATCAAAGCGATTGATGGCGGCAAGATACTGACCCTTGGTCTGATAATAGCGACCAATGTCCATTTCTTTGCCCGCCAGGTGATCATAGGTCAGTTCGATCTTCAACTTGGCGTCACGGGCGTATTGGCTGGTCGGGAAACGGGTGGTGAGCTCATCCAAGGTTTTGAGCGCCAGCTGGGTCATCAATTGATCGCGACCAACGTCCGAAATTTGTTCATAATAGCAAAGCCCCTTGAGGTAGTAGGCATAATCGGCATCTTTGTTGGACGGGTGCAGTTGGATAAATCGATCCAGCGCCACCACGGCCTCGTCATACTTGTTGGCTTGATAGAGGCTGTACGCGGCCATGACCTGTGCCTTGGTCGCCCAGTTGGAATACGGGTGCTGGCGCTCAACCTCATCAAACTGGGTTGAGGCTTCGGCGTATCTGCCCTGCTCCAACGAATCAACGGCGATGTTGTAGAGTTTTTCCACCGCAACTTCTTCGTACTTTTCTTCCGTTGCCTTGTCGCCGGAACACGCCGTCAGCGCCAGCAGTGCGGCGAGAAAGAAGGTGCTTTTGGAAAAATAAATCGATGATGTCATGGGGCTTTTGTTTCCGTTACGTGTCCCAGCACAATCTAGGATGTGGCGGATTATATCACGTCCCCGCGCGGGTCTGTCCAGCACCCCTTATCGCTTTTCGAGCATTCGTTGAAAATGCCTAAAAATGGGGACTATCTGGAGATTTTGAGAAGATATTCACGTCCGAAAGGTCCGCCAGCTCATGCCAATCAACAGCTTTGAGCGCGAATCGGAACATTTCGTGAATTTGAAACATCAAAGATGAAGCGTGAAATTATGCCGTTGCCGGGCTGGCGGCGACCGATTCTTTGGCCCAGGAAGAGCCCGTTGCCCCAAGGCGCGATACAGGAGCATTCATATCGACAAGCTCAAAATTCGCCGGGTCAGAGAACAGTTCGCGCAGCAAAGCGTTGTTCAAAGCATGGCTGGCACGCGTGCCCGTGTAATGGCCCACCAGGGTTGCCCCGGCCAGATACAAATCCCCCACCGCGTCGAGGATCTTGTGGCGCACACATTCATCATCAAAACGCAGACCGTCTTCGTTCAAAATCCGGTCGCCACTGACAACCACGGCGTTGTCCAAAGACGCACCCTTGGCCAAACCAGCTGCCCACAAGGCTTCGGCTTCATGCAAAAAACCAAAGGTCCGGGCGCGGGCGATTTCATTTTTAAAGACCCCATCGGTCAAATCAACCGACATGGATTGCGTGCCGATGATGGCGTTGTCAAATTCAATGTTAAATTCGATCGAGAAGCCGTCGGCCGGAACCAGGCTTGCCAATTTATCGCCGTCTTCAATAAAAACCGGCTTCAGAACCCGCACAGCTTTGCGCGGTGCGTCTTGTTCTGCAACGCCAGCACAATCAATGAGAAACATAAAAGGCGCCGCGCTGCCGTCCATAACGGGAACTTCAGGGCCGCCCACTTCAATCACCGCATTGTCGATGCCAGAACCGGCCAGGGCCGCCATCAGATGTTCGATGGTGGCAATGGTTTTGCCTTTTTCAGATCCGATGGTCGTGCACAGACGGGAATCACAAACTTGATCAAAGGCTGCCGGAATAACAGCACCACCGCCCGCGATATCCGTACGACGGAAAACAATGCCCGCATCAACATCAGCAGGCAGAAGGGTCATGGAGATTTTTTCACCGGAATGCAGTCCTACGCCTGTGCAGCTGATGGCGCTTTTCAAGGTCTGTTGCTTAATCACGGTGTGTTCCCCAATACCCTAAAATTCAATCGCTTCAGGCTCTATTTGAAGCTTGTGTTGCTTTTGGCCTAAAGGCTCGCTCAACACCCAAAAAGGAAGAGCGCTTCAGTTATAAGGTTTACCACCCTAGACTGAAGCGCTCAAATCAAACTGTGTTACCTTTTGTTACAGGTTTTACTGCAGCTAACACCTTCATTTTAAAAGACTAATTTGCCTGACGACGCAGGAACGCAGGGATGTCCAAAAGGTCGTCTTCAGCCTGACTTGGCTGCAGTCGTTCTTCGGGATCGAGCCCGCCCAGCGTCAGTTCGGCAGAGGCCGAAGTGCGCAACTGTGTAGAGGGTCGGCTTTCGACGGCATCCGAAATGGATTGACCAAACATGGACACTTTGTGCTTCGCCCCGCCGGTGACCCGTTCAAACAAACTCGGTCCCTTATTCACCGCTGAGCGTGCCGGAGCCGCGCCCGTTGAACCGTTGACCATGGCGGCTTCAGCCATTGGGTCGACTTCGTGAAGGTCATCGTTTTTCTTCGAACTGGTCGGTGCTGGCGGAATAAAGGCATCCGTTGAACCCTGAGACGGCATGGCAGCCGGCGCATTGAACCGTTCCGGAATGCGGGCCGGTTCTGGTGCGCCCATGTTTTCATCATCAAAATCTTCGTCAGAAGCAACTTCGCGCGCAATGGCATCGTCCATGTCGGCGTTGTGCATGACGGGATCATCCACAGGATCGGCGTCGCCTTCGTCATCGTGTGCGGCGACAGGCTCAGAGACAAAATTTTGCGACAACACTTCAGCAACGTTGGGGGCCGTAGCGACAACAGAAACGGTAGCTTGCGGCGCCACGTCTGCTTGCGGAACGGTCTTTCGTGCGACGGTGTCTTCTTGAACGCTCAATACGGCAGGAACGGGCCGAACCATGCTTTCCGCATCGATGCCCGTTGCCACCACGGAAACCCGCATGCGGCCGTTGAGGGTTTCGTCAAAGGTGGAACCGAAAATGATATACGCATCTTCTTCGACTTCCGAACGAATGCGGTTTGCGGCTTCGTCCACTTCGAACAACGTCATGTCGGCACCGCCGGTGATGTTGATCAACACCCCGCGTGCGCCCGCCATGGAGGTGTCGTCCAAAAGAGGGTTGGAGATGGCGGCTTCAGCAGCGTCCAAGGCACGACGTTCGCCTTCGGCTTCACCCGTACCCATCATCGCCTTGCCCATTTCGCTCATCACGGAACGCACGTCGGCAAAATCCAGGTTGATCAAGCCCGGCATCACCATCAAGTCGGTCACGCCGCGCACGCCGGAATAAAGCACATCGTCGGCCATTTTGAAGGCATCGGCAAAGGTGGTCTTTTCATTGGCGATGCGGAACAGGTTTTGATTGGGGATGATGATCAGCGTATCGACATACTGTTCCAGTTCAAGAATGCCTTTTTCCGCAATACCGTAGCGGTGCTGGCCTTCGAACTGAAACGGCTTGGTGACGACACCGACGGTCAAGATGCCAAGATCGCGGGCAGCGCGGGCGATCACGGGGGCAGCACCGGTACCGGTTCCACCACCCATACCGGCGGCGATGAACACCATGTGGGAGCCTTTGAGCTGCTCGTTCAATTCGTCGATGGTTTCTTCAGCGGCAGCGCGACCGATATCTGGTTTCGAGCCGGCACCAAGTCCTTGCGTCAACCCCGAACCCAACTGAATGCGTCGATCCGTTGCGGCAGAAGCGAGCGATTGAGCGTCGGTATTGGCGACGATGAACTCAACCCCCTCAAGCTTCGCGTTGATCATGTTGTTGACGGCGTTACCACCTGCGCCACCGACACCGATAACGGTGATCCTTGGCTTCAACTCGATCGTTTCATTTTTGGGTACGCTTAAATTAATGCTCATGATTCAACTCCACACTCCGCCCGTTTCTTCATTAGTGGCCAAAAACCCTTAAAATTTAGTAACTTTTAGGGACAAATCGACCAATTTGTTTTATCGAGTCGCTCTTGAGTCCTTGATCATTTCTGACTCAGTTATTTGAACTGTACTTACTCGGCTAGAAATTCTCACGCAGCCACTGGCCAATACGGCCCAAACGGCTGGCGGGCTGGTCCTTTGGGCGATACGTGCGCCCTGCTAATTCACCCGTAGATTCAAGCGCATAATAGATCAATCCTGCGCAGGTTGCGAATTGCGGCCCCGAAGAAGCTTCTGCCATGCCCTCCAAGTAACGCGGTTTCGCCATACGCACTTGGGCTTTGTTCAAAATGCTCCCGGCCATTTCCCGAACGCCCGGCAACAGACTGGCACCACCGGTCAAAACAATTCTTGGCCCCGATAGTTTTTCAAACCCGGCACTGTTCAAACGCTCGCGGATCAATTCGAACGTTTCTTCGATGCGCGGGCGGATGATGCCCACCAGCATGGAACGCGCCACCGGATTGGTTTCGCCCGTTTGTTCCTCACCGATCAGCGGCACTTTGATGACTTCCAAGTCGTCGCTTGGCGACGGCATGCAGTTGCCGTAAAGCGTCTTCATGCGTTCGGCGTGTTGCACCGGCGTCGACAGACCGCGCGCAATGTCATTGGTAACGTTCACGCCCCCCACCGCAATACAATCGGCATGGACCAATTCACCATCGAAAAAGACCGAGATATTGGTGGTGCCTCCGCCCATGTCAATCAAGGTGACGCCCAACTTCATTTCATCTTCGACCAACGCCGACAAGGCACTGGCATAGGGACCGACCACGCGGTTTTCCACTTCCAAATGACAGCGGTGCAAGCAGGTATCAAGATTGCGCAAAGCATTGGTTGAGGCTGTGATAACATGCAAGTTGACGCCCAATCTGTCACCAAACATGCCCCGCGGGTCGCGCACGCCGCGGTTTCCATCGATGGAATAGCCAACGGGGATGGAATGAACGATTTCTTGATCTTCGGGTAGTTCCGAGGCCAGGCGACTGGCGTCTAGGATTTTGCGCAGATCCTGATCACCAATTTCGTGCCCGGCAATGCCGATATCATATGCCACCAGTCGCGATTTGAAGACCGGACCGGATAACGCCACATTAACGCTGTGGATGTTGGTCCCGGCCATTTCTTCAGCCGCACCAACGGCGGCGCGTACGGCCGCTTCGGCATCGTCCATGTCGACGATGGCGCCATGCCTCACCCCTGCAGAAGCGTGATGACCGATGCCCAAAACCCGCGGAGGACGGGTGCCTTCTTGACGCGCGATCAGGCACGAAATTTTCGTCGTGCCGATATCTAACGCGGCGACAAGGCCGTTTCTCGGTTTCGTCTGCGGTTTATGGCGATGCATGTCTCAAAGCCCCTTTCTGAGTGCTTCGCATAACTGAAGATTCTTAAGCTTACGTTTCGAAATTTAATATTTTCTGCACTTACGTTTCTTGCCCCGGTTTTCGTTCGGGTCTTCTCAGCGCGTTCGGACTGCGGCGCACGATAACGCGGTCGGGCAAGCGCAAATCCAAAACCCGAATATCGCGGGCCAAAACACCACTGGCTTCTTCAAATTCCGCCAAACGCGCCAACGCTTTGGGCGCATCTTCCGCTGGCAGGCGCACATTGATGTCACCGTTCAGCGACAGATCCCAGCGCCGTCCGCCGACCCGAACCGCGGCCTTCACCAAGGCCTTCAATTCAGGCTGCGTTTCCAACAATTCCAACAATCCACCAACGTTATCGGGAGCGTCTTCGCCCACCACATGAATAAGATTCGCAAACCGCCCCAACGCCTTGCGCGTGATCACTTCACCGGTGTCGTCAATGAGGGCAAATTCTCCGTTGCTTTGCCACAACGCCATGGGGCGGCGTTCGATGATGTGAAGCGCCAATGTGTCTGGCAACAAGCGCTCAATACGCGCTTGCAAAACCCACGGCAAAGCCTCGACCCGTTCCTTTGCCGCCGAAAAATCATACGCCAAGATCGGCGTTCCGCGGGTAATGGCCAGAGCTTCAAGTAAATCGTCCCGGCTGGTTTCCAAGCGTCCGCTCACCAATACGTCTTGGACCGTAAAGCCCAAATCCGAAGACACTTTGATGGCCTTCCACTTGGTTGCATTCAAGGCCGCTTCCACGTGCCCGGACTTCCACGCCCAAACTGAGGCACTGCCGATCAAGCTCAGCACCAAAACAATCGCCACCACCACTGTTTGCGGACGACGCCATACGGGCACAACCCGCTTTCGTTTCGGTCTGGTGTTGCGCTCAACATCATGTTCCGACACATCCATATCGGTTGCGTCTGCACTGGCTAATAGTCGTGTCAGCATTTTTCTCATGCGTCACACTCCGCGTTTTCAACCATCCAACTGACCAATTCTTCAAAGCTGATTCCAACGTGCTGGGCTTGTTCTGGCACCAACGACGTCGGCGTCATGCCGGGTTGGGTGTTCACTTCAAGAATATACATATCTTCGCCGTCGTATCTGAAATCCGAACGGCTCACCCCGCGACACCCCAATGTGTCATGCGCCAACTGCGCCAGACGCAGGGCTTCGTCATAAACAGACGCGGGAACATCGGCGGGAATTTGATGACGCGAACCACCTGCGGCGTACTTGGCATCAAAATCGTAAAATTCGTGATCGGTCATAATTTCCGTAACGGCCAAGGCCCGATCGCCCATCACAGAAACGGTCAGCTCGCGACCGGGAACAAAGCGTTCCACCATCACCGTATCACCATAGGGCCAACTTTCATGGGCGAACGGCAACGCGTTATCGCCTTCTCGCACGATATGGATGCCGACACTGGAACCTTCATTTGCAGGTTTGACCACATATGGCGGCTTCATCACGTCGCCCGCTAAAACTTCTGCACGGGTTGCGATTTTGCCTTCGGCGACGTGAATGCCGGCGTCTTTGAACAAGCGCTTCGCCAGCGGTTTATCCATCGCCAAGGCCGACGCCGTGAGTCCTGAATGGGTGTAGGGAATGTTCAAAATATCCAGCAAACCCTGGATGCAGCCGTCTTCGCCAAAGCGCCCGTGCAAAGCATTGAAGACAACATCCGGTTTGGGATAGAGCCGGCCCAACAGCGAACCCACATCGCGTTGCACATCAATGGCCGTCACCGAATAGCCCGCACGTTTAAGGGCACTGGCGCACGCCGCACCCGACACTAAGGAAACCTCGCGTTCCGCTGACCAACCGCCCATGAATACGGCCACTTGCTTGATCATGACGTCCTCCCTTCGATGGGGACACCGATGCGGCGGATTTCCCACACAAGTTCAATGCCCGATGTTTCCTTCACCCGTTGGCGCACGGTTTCGCCCAAGGTTTCGATGTCGGCCGCCGTCGCGGTGCCATCGTTGATCAAAAAATTGCAGTGCTTTTCAGAGACCTGAGCTCCACCCACGCGCAAGCCCCGACATCCGGCATCGTCAATCAACTGCCAGGCCTTGTGACCTTGTGGGTTTTTAAAGGTTGAGCCCCCGGTTGATGTGCGCAACGGCTGTGTGCCTTCGCGGGAATGCTTGATGTCATCCATACGCGCTTTGATGTCGGCATTTTTTCCATCAAATCCACGCAGCATAGCTTCGACAAAAATCCAGTCTTCAGGCACAGCACACGTGCGATAGGCGAAGCCCAATTCGTCGACACCAAGTTCATGGAGTTCACCTTTGGGGTCCAATGCCAATGCGCCGATGACGACATCTTTCATCTCTGTCCCATAGGCCCCGGCGTTCATGCGCAGCGCGCCGCCAATGGTACCGGGGATGCCGCTGAGAAATTCCAGGCCGGAAAGATTGACCTGCAACGCCGCTTGCGCAACGCTGCCGTCGAGCGCCGATGCCCCGGCGATCACGTCGCCTTTGTGGATCATGACAGACGCAAATTCCCGGCCCAAACGCACCACCACACCCGGCACGCCCCCATCGCGCACCAAGATGTTGGAGCCCACACCCAAAACCGTCACCGCCACGTCGACAGGTTTGTTTTTGAGAAAATGCGACAGGTCTTCAACGTCGGCTGGTTTAAACAGAACTTCCGCCGGACCGCCGACGCCAAACCACGTGACCTTGGCGAGAGACGCGCCCTCGCTGATCCGTCCCCGCACCGGCGGCAGACGATCAATCAGGTTTTCGGCGTAAACGGCAGCTGCCATTACTCTGCCCCTCCCCCGGATTTGCCTGGAGCGCCGTAGCGCAATTTGCGCAAACGTTCCGGCAACTTGTTGGCCCACTGGGTAATGTTGCCCGCGCCAAGACACACAACCATGTCGCCCGGGCGCGCCAAATCTTTGATGACTTCCGGCAGCTCATCGGGATTGGTCAGCGGCATAACGGTGCGATGACCATGTCCGCGCAGGCCCGCCACCAAAGCGTCGCGATCGATCCCTTCGATGGGGCTTTCGCCCGCTTCATACACATCCGCCACCAGCACCGCGTCGGCATCGTTAAAGCAGGTGCAGAAATCTTCGAACAAATCGCGCAGACGGCTGTAGCGATGCGGCTGCACCACGGCAATCACTTGACCGCCGGATGCGGCACCGCGTGCGGCCCGCAATACGGCGGCGATTTCGACGGGATGATGGGCATAGTCGTCAATGATGGTGATGCCGTCCACATCACCGGTTTTGGTGAAGCGTCTTTTGACCCCTTTAAAACCCGCAAAGGCCGTCGTCAACACGTTGGGATCGATCCCCATTTCGTGGGCAATGGCTGCCGCCGCCAAGGTGTTTTGCACATTGTGCTGACCGAACATAGGCAACTTGATGTCGCGAATGGCCTGAGGTTCATCACCATATCCGGCGAATACCACGTCAAACGTCATACCGTCAGCGCCGGGGCGAACATTTTCTCCGCGCACCATGGCTTGGGGGGAAAAACCGTAGGTTATGATGCGCCGATCCGATACCCGTGGGATCAAGGCCTGAACTTCTGCATGATCGATGCACAAGGCGGCAAAACCATAAAACGGAATGTTTTCCACAAACTGGGTAAACGCCGCACGCAGGGCATCAAAGCTGCCGTAATGATCTAAGTGTTCGGGGTCAATGTTGGTGACCACGGCGATGGTTGCGGGCAGCTTCAAGAACGTGCCGTCGGATTCATCAGCTTCCGCCACCATCCAATCGCCCGAGCCCAAGCGCGCATTTGATCCCCATGCATTGATGATACCGCCATTGATAACGGTCGGATCAAGTCCCGCCGCGTCAAGCAGTTGCGCCACCAACGATGTGGTGGTGGTTTTGCCGTGCGTACCGCCAACGGCGATGGACCATTTCAGGCGCATCAGTTCGCCCAGCATCTCGGCACGACGCACCACCGGCAACAGTCTTTTTCTGGCCCCGACGACTTCGGGGTTGGTGGGTTTTACCGCGCTGGAAATCACCACCACACCCGCATCGCCCAAATTGTCTTCGCTGTGACCAACGGAAATGCTGATGCCCAGTTCACGCAATCGCGTCACGTTGGGGCCATCAGCTTGATCCGATCCTTGCACCGAATAGCCAAGATTGTGTAGCACTTCGGCAATGCCGCTCATGCCAATGCCGCCGATGCCGACAAAATGAATGGTGCCAATGGTCAATGGCAAAGCCCTCATAGCTCAGCACTCCCTGATTTTAAGTGTGTTTTGTTTTCGATAAGACTTGCGACCAAATCCGCCAAACGTTTGGCCGCATCCGCGCGACCCAGATCGCGCGCGCACCGCGCGGCTTTTTGTAGCACGGCAGGTAAACCCAACAAAGAGTCCAAGCGCAGGGCCAGATTGTCTGGTGTAAAGGTGTCTTGGGGCATAATCCAGCCCGCCCCCGCCGCATCCACGGCATGAGCATTATACGTTTGGTGATCGTCCGCCGCGTGGGGATAGGGCACCAAGATGGATGGTCGTCCCACCGCCAAGGCTTCCGCCACCGTTGACGCCCCGGCCCTTGAAATCACCACGTGGGCCTTGGCCATACGCTGGGGCACGTCGTCGATAAAGGTTGCCAAGTGCGCACGCAGACCGCTTTGGCTGTAAGCCGTTTTGACCTTGTCCAGATCTTCGGCCCGACACTGCTGGGTCACGTCAATCCGTGCTTTGATGTCTTCGGGCAATTTCGCCAGGGCTGCTGGCACCACGTCGCTGAGAACCGTCGCCCCTTGTGAGCCCCCCAACACCAACACGCTCAACGGCGCATCGCCTTCGGTTTCGGGATACGGTGTGCCCGCCATCGCTGCGATGGACGCGCGCACCGGCATGCCGGTTAAGGTGACAGATTGACCCGCACCTTGGGGCAAACCGCGGGTGTCGGCAAAAGAGGTCGCAATGGCTTTCACGCGTTTCGCCAACAATCGATTGGCGCGTCCCAAAAGCGCGTTTTGTTCGTGAATGGCCGTGGGGATCGGCGAAAACGTCGCCGCCAACATGGTCGGCACCGAAGCATAACCGCCGAAACCGATCACCGCATCGGGACGCAGGGTTTTGAGCAGGCCCCACGCCTGCCAACCGCCGAGCCCCAATTCCATCATGCTTTTGATCTTCGCAGGTCCACGTTTTCCAGCGATGCCGCCGGCCAATATATGATGGGTTTCCAATTCCCCCAGCGCACCGCCATAAACCTTGCCGCGTTTGTCCGTGACCAGACCTAAACGGTAGCCGCGATCCATCAGTTCGGACGCCAAGGCTTCCGCCGGGAAAACATGTCCACCGGTTCCGCCTGCCGCCAAGAGAACGTGAGGTTTGCTCATCAAAGGCTCCCCCGTCCCAATTTCACGCCGTGCAGTCGTGCTCGGGTGTTGGTCTGTCCGGGACGCACGCGGGTCAACGCCAACACCATGCCCATGCCCAACGCCAACGCCAAGGTTGAC
Source organism: Magnetovibrio blakemorei (assembly GCF_001746755.1). Classification (GTDB taxonomy): domain Bacteria; phylum Pseudomonadota; class Alphaproteobacteria; order Rhodospirillales; family Magnetovibrionaceae; genus Magnetovibrio; species Magnetovibrio blakemorei. The sequence continues at coordinate 26,030 of NZ_MCGG01000018.1, forward strand.
GAGCCCCCGTAACTGATGAACGGCAACGTCATGCCCTTGGGTGGAATAAGATTGGTGGTCGACGCAATGTTCACGATGGCTTGCAAGGCAAACTGCGTCAGCAGACCGGCCACCGCGACCATGACAAAAAAATCACTGTCTTTAAAAACCCGCGCAAATCCTCGCAACACGATGATGGAGAACAGCACCACAATCAGCAAGCACAACACCAAGCCGAACTCTTCCCCGGCGACGGCCAGAATGAAATCCGTATGCGCATCGGGCAAAACTTCTTTGACCCGACCTTCGCCCGGTCCGCGACCGAACAGGCCACCATTTTGAAACGCGTCAAGAGATTTTTCCACCTGATAGCCGACACCACCAGCCGGATCGAGAAACCGATCGATGCGCACACGCACATGCTCAAAGCCCAAATACACGCCGAACCCACCCAAGATAAACAGCAGCGCAAGTGCCCCAACCAACACCAGTGGCAGCCCGGCGATAAAAAACTGCACCGCCCACACACACGACACCACAATCGACATGCCGAAGTCCGGCTGCAACAACAACAAGCCTACGACAAACACAAACAGGAAAAACGCAATGGCGTAACCCGGCACATCGTCGTCTAGCTTTTGCGCAGAAAACATCCACGCCGAAACGATGGCGAAGCTGGGTTTGATGAATTCGGAAGGCTGCAACGAAAACCCGGCTATGTAGACCCACCGCGTTGCCCCCTTGGTTTCAAAACCAATAAACAAAACGGCGATCATCGCCAGCAAACCACCGGCAAAAACCAACAACGCCAATCGACGCACACCTTGAGGAGTCAACAACGACGTGGCGACCATCACCGCCAAGGCCATCGGCAGAAAGACAAAATGACGGCGCACAAAATAAAAGTTATCCAGACCGATGCGTTCCGCCACGGCAGGCGATGCGGCCAACACCAAAATCGCCCCCAGCGCCGCAATGATGATCACCGACACCAGCGTGACCCGGTCAATGGTCCACCACCAGCGACTGATAATGGATGTATCTGTGCGGGTAAATGTGCTCATGCCTACGCCGCTCCTCTGGTTGCCTTGATGGGTTCGCCCCCACCACTTAACGCCGTCGGAATTAATGTCTCATAAAGGCTGCGAAAAACGTCTCCGCGATGTTCGAAACTGCGAAACTGATCGAACGACGCACAGGCAGGTGACAGCAGCACCGTCGGCGCTGTCAAACCATCGGCTTTCGCCGCGGCAAACGCCGCCTGGGTGGCGGTTTGCAAATCACCGCATTGTTTGACGTCAAGCTTGCCATCCAGATAGGCCGCGAACTCATCCGCCGCCGCGCCAATCAAAAAGGCCCGGCGCACGCTGCCCAATAGCGGGTCGAGACCGTTCAAGCCGTCTTCTTTGGCCAGCCCGCCCAAAATCCAATAGATGTTGTCGTAACACACCAACGCCTTCGCCGTCGCTTCGCCATTGGTGGCTTTGCTGTCGTTGATAAACACCACGCCGTCCACTACGCCCAAGCGTTCCTGGCGGTGTGCCAAGCCTGGAAAACTTTGCATGGATTTGACAATGGCATCCATCGCAAGCCCTAAGGTGCGCGCCACGGCGTACGCAGCGGCAATGTTTTGCGCATTGTGCCGCCCCGGCATATTGGGCAACTGAGACAACCTCAAAACAGACTTTGCCGTCCCGTTCAAATCATCGATCAGCACATTGTCTTGAACGTATACACCACCGGGGGCTTCATATTCGGCACTGATGGGCACAACCTTGCGCCCGTTTTTCGCTTTAAGCTCGGCATAGATGCCGCGCGTCACATCATCGTCGATACCCACGATGGCGGTGTCACCAACACCCTGGCCGCGAAAGATGTTTTTCTTCGCCGCCGTATACCCCTGCATCCCGCCATGGCGTCCCAAATGATCGGGGGTAACGTTCAGCAGCACGGCGACTTTAAAGCGCGCAGACGGACACAGTTCCAACTGGTACGACGACAGCTCCAACACATAACAGCCATCGCGTTCCATCATCGCCATATTGCAAATCGCCGGACCCAGATTGCCGCCGACTTCAACGTCTTTGCCCATTTGCTCTAAGATATGACCGACCAGGGCCGTGGTCGTGGATTTGCCATTGGTTCCGGTGATGGCGATTTTTGGCGCTTGGGCACCGGACGTGGCCAACAGTTCCGTATCGCCGATGATTGGCACGCCCGCATCTTTGGCAAAACGCGCAGCTTTGTGTGGCTCAGGGAAGGTATGGGGAATGCCGGGGCTCAACACCAACGCATCGACGGATGCCCAATTGATGCGTTCGGGTTGGCGCACGGGAAAGCCTTCGACAGCGGCTTCGGCTTGACGGGTTTCGCTGTCATCCCAAACCAGTACCCGCGCCCCACTGCTGCACAAGGCGCGCGCTGCCGCCAGACCGGACGTTCCCAGACCAACAACAACAACATGCTTTGTGGCGTAACCTTCACACGAAATCATGGATGCTCAACTACCTCAGCTTCAACGTCGATAAACCGACCAGCGCCAAAATGGTGGCGATGATCCAAAAGCGAATAACGATGGTGGACTCGGCCCACCCTTTTTTCTCAAAATGGTGATGCAGTGGGGCCATGGCGAACACGCGCTTGCCCGTCAGCTTGAACGAAATCACCTGAACGATCACCGAGACCGTCTCCAACACAAACAAACCGCCGACAATGGCCAAGACCAGTTCGTGCTTGGTGATGACACTGACCGAACCCAAGGCCCCCCCCAAACTCAGCGACCCGGTGTCACCCATGAAGACGCGCGCTGGTGGGGCATTAAACCATAAAAACCCTAGCCCACCGCCAATCAGTGCGCCTAAGAACGTCGCCAACTCGCCCGTGCCCGGGACATAATGCAATTGGAGATAGCCCGCAAACACCGTGTTGCCGACCAAATAGGCAATCAGCATAAACACCCCAGACGCGATCATCACCGGAACGATGGCCAAACCGTCCAGACCATCCGTCAGGTTCACCGAATTGGACGAACCCACCATGACGAAGGTGGCGAACACCGGGAAAAACCAAGCCAGATGAACCAGCGTGCCCTTAAAAAATGGCACCGCCAAGGTTGTTGCCAAATCAGCTGGCATCAAGCGCATGGTCCAAAACGCAGCAGCCAGGGCAAACGCCACTTGCAACACCAACTTAACTTTGCCCGGCAGCCCTTTGTGATTGCGCCGACTGACTTTCAGATAATCGTCGAGAAATCCAATGATGCCGTAAGACACCGTAACGCCCAACGCCACCCACACAAAGCCGTTGGACAAGTCCGCCCACAAAATGGTTGAAATCACCAAAGCGATGAGGATCATCAATCCACCCATGGTCGGCGTGCCTTGCTTGGTCAAAAGATGACCTTCTGGCCCATCGACGCGGATCGGCTGCCCACCCTTTTGGCGCATGTGCAAAAGCCGGATCATGGTCGGGCCAATGAAAAAACTGATCACCAGAGCCGTCATCACCGCACCGCCGGTGCGAAAGGTCAGATAGCGAAATACGTTTAAGACTGGAAATTGATCGGCCAATGGAAACAACAGATGATACAGCATGCTTAAGCCTCCCTCTTTGCAAGGTGAGAAGTGTTGAGGGATTTTAACGCGTTCACAATTTGGCCCATGCGCATTCCGGCTGAGCCTTTGATCATCACCACGTCACCGGGGCGCACGGCTTGACAAACGACATCGATCAACGTGACCGATTTTTCGCTGTGCGCGCCGCGCACAGATGCGGGCAATGCCGCCCACATATGGGCCATGGCTTCACCTGCCAAAAAAGCAAGATCGATGGAATTGTCTTGGAAGACTTGCGCCAGATCGGTGTGCAGTTGCGGCGACGTTTCGCCCATCTCCAACATATCGCCCAACACGGCAATGCGACGGGCACCCAGTTTGATCGGCTGCGCGCCCAGCACCGCCATAGCCGCCCGCATGGAGGCGGGGCTGGCGTTGTAACTTTCGTCAATCAGAACGAAGGAACCGTTCTCCGTCACAATTTCAAATTTCTGCCCACGACCCGATGGGGCTGACAGTTCCGACAAAACGGTTGCGGCCTCGGCGACATCGCCTTCGGCCCCATAGACGCTTGCCAACACACACAAGGAATTGATCACCCAGTGACGTCCGGGAACGCCCAATGTATATGAAATCTCACCCAACGGCGTGAGCGCTTTAACCTCGGAACCGTGTGCGTTCAAGGTGCATTCCAGCAAACGGAAATCCGCGTTCCCAGAACCACCAAAACTGACGATGTCTTGAAGACCCGCGGCCTTGGCTGCTTTTACCAAGCGATCATGTTCGGGAATGTCCGCATTCAAGACGGCAACACCGCCCTGGACCGCACCCTTGAAGATTTCCGCTTTGGCATCGGCAATGGCGTTGGCGTCAGCAAAGAATTCCGTATGCGCCGGCGCAATGGTGGTCACCACACACACATGCGGACGCGCCATTTCAGACAGCGGCGTCAACTCACCCGGATGGTTCATGCCCATTTCCAATATGGCGAAATCCGTATCGGACGGCGTACGCGCCAAGCTTAACGGCAGGCCCCAGTGATTGTTGAGGCTGCCTTCACTGGCTGAGGTTTTGCCTTGACGAGACAACACCAGTTTCAAAGCCTCTTTGGTGCCCGTTTTGCCAACCGATCCGGTCACTGCGATAACTTTGGCGTGATCCAACCGATCGCGTGCGGCACGCCCCAAACTTTCGAGCGCTTCCATGGTGTCATCCACCACCAACAACGGTGCATCCGGGTCCAACACGGGGGGGCGATGACAAACCGCCGCACAGGCAGCCCCCTTTTCAAAAGCATCGGCAACAAAATCGTGACCATCCACATTGGGGCCTTGCAACGCGATGAACAAATCGCCCGGCTGCAAGCTTCGGGTGTTGATGGATACACCGCTGGCACGCCAAGCCGGATGCACTTCACCCGCTGTTGCGTGGGCGGCGTCTTCTGAGGTCCAAAGTGTATCCGTGACTTTTATCATGTTCACGCTCCGGCCTCCTCTTGTGCAAGCTCAATTGCGGCTTTGGCCTCTTGCACATCGTCAAAGACCAAGACTTGATCACCAACGATCTGCCCCTGCTCATGACCCTTGCCCGCCAACACCAAAACATCGCCGTCGGACAATGCCTTTACCGCAGTCAAGATTGCCGTGTGACGGTCGGCGATTTCAATGGCGCCCGGACAGGCGGATAAAATTTCCGCACGAATGGCGGCGGCGTTTTCCGTGCGCGGATTGTCGTCGGTGACGATGACATTGTCGGCAAACTTGGCCGCAATCGCGCCCATTTGAGAACGCTTACCGGCATCGCGATCTCCACCGCAACCAAACATCACATGAAGGCGTCCCACCGCATGGGGACGCAATGCAGCAAGCACGTTTTGCAAAGCATCAGGGGTGTGGGCATAATCCACATAAACCGATGCCGAACCGAGGTTGCCGACCTTTTGCAAACGACCCGGCACACCTTGAAGGGTTTTCAAGGCCTCAATGGCTTTCACCGTATCCGCCCCCAACGCCAACGCCAAGCCCAAGGCGCACAAAGCGTTTTCCATCTGAAATCCACCCGCTAAGGGCAGCGCAACCGAATAGGCTTTACCACTGACTTGAAGCACCAAGGTTTGTCCGTCGACGTGGGGACGTTGTTCAAGCACGCGAATGTCTTGACCGTCGCGCCCAAAAGTTAGGACGGATAAGCCGCGTTTGCGCGCCACGGCCGCCACTTCACGACCTTCGGGGCTATCGGCGTTGATGACCGCATAGCCAGCTTCATCGACCACCTCTGAAAACAGCCGCATCTTGGCCGCTAAATAGTCCTTCATGGTGGCGTGATAGTCTAAATGATCGCGCGTGATATTGGTAAAACCTGCCGCCATCACTTTTACGGCATCAAGGCGATACTGGCTCAGCCCATGGCTGGACGCTTCCATGGCGACGCATTCGATGCCGCCCCGCGCCAACCGGGCAAGCGTTTTATGCAATTTTACGGGGTCCGGCGTGGTCAGAGTGCCCGGTTCATCAAAACCATTTCCATGCACACCCAAGGTGCCGATACTGGCGGCCTTTTGACCTAAGCGTTGCCAGATTTGACGCAAAAACGAGGCCGCCGAGGTCTTGCCATTTGTACCCGTAATGGCCGCAACCGTACCCGGTTGGCGGGCGTAATACTTCGCCGCCATGTGAGCAAAGCGCAAACGCACGTTGGCATCTTCAATGATGGGAACAATGAAGCGGGCGTCGTCAGCGGTGCCCAATGGGGCCAGTACGGCGACCGCACCATTGGCCGTTGCAGCTTCAATGAAGTCACGTCCGTCTACAGACTGTGATCCAGCACGCGCACTTGACCCCGCACTGGGAAGCGCCGCGAACAAGAAACCAGGACGCACGTCTCGGCTATCGCAGGTCAATCCCGCGATGTCCATCTGACCAATCGTGACGTCCATATCCTGCAGCGTCGGGTCTCCCTTCAATACATCAATAAGCCGCATGTTGCACACTCGCCCCCACCCGCGCGGTACGCTTGGGACCGTTGGATAGGGGAACATGCATAGGATGATCTTTTGCGTCTTCCGCCTTATCCCCACGGGGATCGGCAATCAATCCATACAGCGGCCCTAAACGTTCAATAATGTCTTTCACCACCGGCGCCGCAACCCAGCCCCCGGTGGCGTAACCCAAACTTTCTTTGATGCCTTTTGGTTCATCAAGCAACGCCAACACCACAAAGCGCGGCTGGGTCATCGGGAAAGCACCGACAAAGGAGGACACCAAATTGCTTTTTTCGTATCGCCCGCCCGCCTGTTTTTCTGCGGTGCCGGTTTTGCCCCCCACCAGATAACCTTGAACATCGGCATTTTTGCCTGTGCCGTCGCGCACCACTTGACGCATCAGGGCGCGCATCATTTCTGAGGTCTTCGCCTTAAGCACGCGCTCACCGCTCACCTCTTCATCAGCGCTGCGTTTGATCAACGTTGGCGTCATCATCACCCCACCATTGACCAGCGATGAAACGCCGGCGGCAATCTGCAGGGGTGAAACGGCGATGCCGTGGCCATACGAAATGGTCATGGTGGATATATCCCCCCAACGCACCGGGTACAGCGGGCTGCCCACTTCAGGCAATTCAATATTCGAAGGCCCCAGAAGACCAAACCGGGTCAAATAATCTTTTTGTTTCACCGCCCCCACATCCATCGCCATTTTGGCGGTGCCGATGTTGCTCGAATAGGTCAAAATTTCCGGCACGCTCAACCACCGCTTTTTGCCGTGAAAATCGTTGATGGTGAAGCGCGCGATGTGAATGGGTTCTGACGTGTCATAGCCGTCGGTCAAACCCACGGTGCCGGTGTCGAGCGCCATGGCGGTGGTGAACAGCTTGAACGTCGAACCCATTTCATACACACCCATGGTCGCCCGGTTGAAGCCGCGATCTCCCAGCGAACCGGCTGGTTTGTTGGGATCAAAATCGGGCAGCGATGCCATCGCTATGATTTCTCCGCTGTTGACATCCATCACCACGCCCGCCGCCCCCGTTGCGCTAAAGCGCTCTTTGGCTTTGCTCAATTCATCATGCAAGACAGCTTGCACTCGCATATCGATGGACAGTTCGACAACCTCACCTTGATTGCCAAGCTTGCCTTCAAAGGTGTGCTCGACCCCGGAAATTCCGCGCCCATCAACATCTGTATAGCCAATAACATGGGCAAAAGTCGGGCCGTAGGGATAGACCCGGCGCTCTTCCCGACGAAAGCCGAAACCCAGCAAGCCGAGACGGTTGACCGCCCACACCTGATCCGGCGTCAAGTTGCGCTCCACCCATTCAAAACGGGAACCATTATTAATTTTATCAATGAGTTGCTTGCGATTGAGACTTGGCAAAACCGTCATCAGGAGGTCAACTGTGTCTTCGGCCTTCCCGCCTTCAATCGCTTCACGGCTGTCCACATACAACGATTGCGTCGGCAAACTGGTGGCAAGAATGTGGCCAAACCGATCAACAACGTCGCCCCGCACCACGGGTTGATTTTTGCTTGCCGCTGACGCCATATGCTGCCAGCTCGGCGCCCCTTCTTTGCCGTGACGGGTGAGTTCCACAAGACGCCCGCCCAGAACCACAAACGCCAGCGCAAACATGACGCCCGTCACCAACAAACGCGTACGGCCTTGCTCCAAGGCTTGCTTGCGCGCCCCATCCATGCGGATGCGTTTGGGGTCCAGCGCTTCAAAAGGAATTTCAGATTGCAACGGCATCGGACGGTTCATTTTCCGCCCTCCCGATTTTGATCCCCTGAAGCTTCATCGCCAAAGACCATTTCACGCACCGGGATAGACATCATGGCATCCGCCCCCACCACTTGGCGCGGCGCGATGGGCTGCATATCCAAATGCAGTTTGGCCAGTTGAGCGATGCGTTTGGGGTCGTTCAATGTCGCCCATTCCGCGCGCAACACATGAAGCGCGCGCTGTTCATCTTGCAATTCACGCGTGAGACGGGTGTGTTCGTATTCCAAATCATGAACTTGATATTTGACTAAGAACAGCACCATCGAAATGCCGCCCGCCAGCACCAAAAACAGCACCGTGGTGTGACGCAAAAATGAAGCGCGCTTGCTCATGCGGCACTCCTTTTCGAAAAAGGCCATGCCGGGGCGTCGGTACGCTCGGCCATGCGCAAACGCGATGAACGCGACCGCGGATTGATTTTGCATTCTTCGGCAGTGGGCTTCACGGTGCCCTTTTTGAGCAGCTTAAATGTCGGCGCGGGGCCATCACCACTGGTGTCGGGAATGTGCCGGGAAGGATTGGGCATATTGCCCGAACGCGCGTTTAAAAACCCCTTCACCCGTTTGTCTTCCAACGAATGAAACGACACCACTGCCAAACGACCACCCGCCCCCAGAAGATGCTCTGCCCCACTCAAACCGCGATCCACTTCGCCCAGCTCGTCGTTCACATAGATGCGCAAACCTTGGAAGGTTCGGGTTGCGGGGTGAATGCCGTCTTTGGCTTTTTTCACCACTTTGCGGACAATTTCAGCCAATTGTTTGGTGCGGGTGATTTCACCCTCCGCGCGGGCTTCGATGATGGCGCGGGCAACCCAGCGCGAACGCCGTTCTTCGCCGAATTCATAAATGATGTTGGCCAGCTCTTCTTCGCCCAGCCCGTTCACCGCATCGGCAGCCGTTGGACCACTTTGTTCCATACGCATGTCCAAAGGACCGTCGGTCATAAACGAAAAACCGCGTTCGGCTTGGTCCAGCTGCATGCTGGAAACACCCAAGTCCAGGGCCACACCATCAACACCGGAGACACCTTGGGCGCTCAACAGGTCAAACATATCGCCAAAACGGCCTTCGACCACGTTCAACCGGCCGCAGAATTCAGCTTGCATGTCCTGGGCTTTGGCGATGACATTGGGATCACGATCAATACCCCACACGGCGCAGTCGCACGATTCCAAAAGAGCCCGCGAATACCCACCGTTGCCAAAGGTGCCGTCCACGTAAACGCCGCCGTCGCGGGGGTTCAGGGTGTCCAAAACCTCTTTTAACAGAACCGGGATATGAGGCATGGACATATACTCATGCTCCCCGGTCTTTGCGCGGTGATTGTTGAGGTGAAAGCTGCGGCGACAACTTCAGCGTCGCACCCGTCGCCTTGGCCCGTTCCAACGCGCCGCTTCTGTGTTCCTCATACGCATCGGGCGACCAAATCTGGAAGCGCGAGCCACGGCCAACAAACAACGCCTGACCATCGAGACCCGCATGCAAGCAAAGCTCGACAGGCAAACTGATGCGGCCTTCGGGATCGAAGCTGAGTTGAAAGGTGTTTTCCAATGTAATGGCGGCCAAGTCTTCTTGAGCATCGGAGAACAGTTCAAGATTGTCTTCAAGGCTGGCGGAGATGCGTTTCATAAACGCCTCGCCCGCACCTTCTAACGCTGGAAATTTGAAATAGGGGTAGATGTAAACGCCCGCGAAGCCTTCCGCCAGGACAGCCTCACGATAAGGCTTCGGGACAGACACCCGGCCTTTTTTATCTATTTTATTGAGATGACGGCCGACGAGCAGCGCCATGGCTCCCCCTTAATGATGCATCATGCAAAAGCCCGATGTGGACCTTTGACCTTCACCTGCACCGCCTTGAAATCGGCCCCGTCCCCGTGACGAAGCTCAACCCCAAAACCCTGCAAGCCCGTTCGAGAACCCGCAAAGCGCGCCCACGAACCCCATTTGGTTCATTATGGGATATCATGGGAATTGATGGGCGTCAATGGGAATGCTTGGAATTGGTTGGGTTTTAGCTAGGTTTTACTGGGAGTTTACTGAGACCTAGACCTCCCCTCCCAGTGCGCCGAAACACAAAAAAAGCCGCCCAATGGCGGCAACACTTTGATAAATTACACTTATTTCTAGCAAAGAGGGCAGTAGCCCTAAATGTTCTTGTTACGTTCCTTATTTAAGCGTAACGATCTGCCGTCTTAAACAGCCTTACAGAGCAGACCCTTGTTGCCGAACTCATCGGGCTGCGCGCCTTTACAGGTCCTCTTCATCGCCCATGTAGAAGAACTTTGGAACGAAGCACCACGAACTGTCCGCAGAGTTTCCATCCGCAAACGGCAGAAACACGGCTTCATATTTCAAATGCGCCTTGTCGTTACTCCACGACATGGTTTTTTGGCAATAGGTCGGCACACCATGACGGGCACAGTCATGAAGACGCATTTTGACATCATCGGCATTGGCCTTGGGGATCAGGTCATAAAGGGCACCTTTGCTGTATTGCAGGCCAATATACTCCCGGCATTGATCACCGATCATCGAAAGGTAAATCTCGTCGCCTCGCAGATTGTAAAGGGTGGAACTGCTGACGACCGAAGCGTGCTGCAAGGCGAACCCCATGTTCCAAACCGGCAGTTTACCCGTTGCTTGATGCAAAGCCCGCCAACCCAGAACCGTATTTCTGAGCAAATCATCGTAAATTACCCCCAAGTCCAAGAGGGGACAGATTTCGCGCAAAATTTCGGGTGGTGTAGATGTCATGTCAAACCTGAATATAAAGTACTGTCCAATTTTAGTGTTTAAACCCGCCCCTGATGAAGGGTTGGCATGTGATCGAAATAGGGTCGTATGATCGGTGAGGTTGATGCCGAAAACGCAACGAACGAGCCATCAAAATACACCTTGCCATCATGCAGCATGATGATGCGCGGGGCCAGGCGGTTGAGCAAATCTTTGTCATGGGTGATGATCACCGTGGTGCGTTGGCTGTTCGCCCCCTGCTCGTGGGTGGTGAGGATCAAATCTTGGATTTGCAGTGCACTGGTGGGGTCCAACCCGGTGGTCGGCTCATCGTAAAAAATCACATTGGGGTTCATGGACAGGGCGCGGGCCACCGCCAAGCGTTTGGCCATGCCGCCGGACAGGCTGTTGGTGTCAGTGTCCAAAAAATCATCGCTGTCGTCCAACGCCACCGCTTGCAGCACCCGGCGCGCGATGGGCACAATGTCTTCATCGTCCATATGTTTGATTTCGTGCAGCCACAGTTGGATATTGTCGAACACGCTGCCCGAAAACAACGCATTTCTTTGAAACACCATGCCCCAGTGGGTGTGCAAGTCCGACAATTGTACTTGGCCCAATTTCGCCAAGTTCACCAACGGCGCCCCTTCCCGGCCATGATCGGCGACAAGGACTTCGCCTTGGTCGGGTTCCAATTGAGACAGCACGTGGTTCAACAGCACCGTTTTGCCACATCCCGAGCCCCCGACGATCACCACCAGTTCACCCTTGAGAATTTCAAGGTCGATGCCGTTCAGCACCTGATGGGCGCCAAACGCTTTGGACAAGCCTTTGATTTGAATTTCAATATCGGTGCTCATCCGCGTAGCGTACACGGCGAAACCAAAACGCAAAAGCACTGAGTGAGATAATGGACCAGATGGCCTGTAAGCCGGGTTCTGTCCCCCTTTTCCATAAAGAAAAGGATGGATGACCATTCATCTGGGACGCCTGTTACCAGACGCCTCGCGCGATACACCCGAACGACAGCGCACAAACCCGCTTGAGGCCCTAAGCCCCTGGTCGTCCTTCTCGATCTTGCACCCGGTGGGGTTTACCGTGCCATCCCTGTTGCCAGGGACGCGGTGCGCTCTTACCGCACCCTTTCACCCTTACCCAGGCAAGCCTGGGCGGTTTGCTTTCTGTGGCACTTTCCCTAGGGTCGCCCCCGCCGGTCGTTAACCGGCACCGTGTCTGTGTGGAGCCCGGACTTTCCTCCCTTGCCCAAAAAGAACAAGCGCGGTCATCCAGCCATCTGGTCCGCCGCCAACCTAATCGGTTAGCGCGTGCGAAGCAACGCTTTGAGCAAGCCCGCCGTTTCCCCATCCGGCAGACCGTTCACCAAGGCCGGGCGAAAGTGACGTTGAAAGGCCATCAGGGCCGCCGGAAAATCCGTCATATCATAGCCGAACGCCGCCAACATCAAGTACACCTCGCCGGGTCTCATCTCGATGGGCTGAACATCGTCGACCCACAGACCGATCCCAAACCGGGCTAGGCGTTGCCAGTCAAACAGCTCACCGGGGTCAAGTTTTCGCCGCGGCGCGATATCGGCGTGTCCAACCACGTTGCGCGGGCTGATGGGATGGCGCTTGAGGATGGCGCTGGCGAGGCCTTCCAGGGCGACCATTTGCGCGTCTGGAAAGGCACGATAGCCAAATTCGTGTCCCGGATTGACCAATTCGATACCGATGGACCGACCGTTGATATCCATAGCCCCCCGCCACCACGAAACGCCCGCATGCCATGCGCGCTTGTCTTCGTCGACCAAGCGATACACCGTGCCGTCCTCGTCAATCAGGTAATGGGCGCTGACCTGAGCGTCTTTGTCGCACAACCGATCCACGGCCGCCTGGCACGTTTGCATGCCGGTGTAATGCACCACCAGCGTGTCAATCGGCAAACCGGGCGCACGGTTGTTGAAATTGGGCGAAACCAAGGGAGTGCGCATTCAGCTCTCTATTTTAAGTCACGAATTTTTTTGATCTTGTCGTAAGCCGCATTGATGGTCGCCATTTTGTCGTTGGCCAAATCGATGAATTCCTGGGGCATGCCCTGAGCCATCAGCTTGTCGGGGTGGTTTTCGACGATCAGCTTGCGATAGGCGGACTTGATTTCACCATCCGTCGCCCCGGCTTCGACACCCAAAACGCTATAAGGATCGGCCTTGCTTGGGTCCCCATGGGTGGCGGTGATGCGCTCAAACGTGTGCTGAGAAAAGCCAAAAATGTCCGATACGTGTTTGAGGTAGGCGAATTCCGCGGGGTGCACCACCCCATCGGCCTTGGCAATGGCAAACAACCCGCCCAGCAACTCTTCCAGAACCGCCGGTTCATGGGGAAAGAGATTCGCAACCTGCTGGGCATACATCTCATAACCCGCCGTCGAGGCTTTGGCGCGATCAAAGATTTTCGCCACGTTGGTCATTTCGTCCGGCGGGATATGAAACAGCTGCTTAAACGCTTCAACTTCATCGCGGGTGACTTGACCGTCGGCCTTGGCCATTTTTGCGCCCAGTGCAATCACCGCAAGGGTGAAGGCCACTTGACGCTGTTCCGCCGACGATACGCGTCCCAACGCTGGAGAACCGCCATGCGCTTTGTCAATAGCGTGCCCCGCCACCGCGCCCAACAACGCGCCCAACGGCCCGCCAAAGGCAAAACCCGCGACGCCGCCCAATACTTTTCCCCAAATGCTCATCAGCCGATCCCGTTTTCCGTGCACGCCTGTGCGAAACTACTCCACTCTGGGCATAAATTGCAAAAGCGTAAAATCACACAGGGTGTGATGGCCGTCATACCCTGTGCCTTCCTAGAGGCTTAATTTCACCAAACAGCGAAAGTGAATTGCCGATTTCGCACCAAGAGCTTAACCCAACCGGAGCTCTGCCGAGCAAAAAAACACTCAGCCAGAACGGCTGAGTGTTTTTTTATGCACATGTGGGAAAGTCGTTAGCGGTTGAGAACCGTCAGCCGTTCGCGCAGGCGATCCAACAGTTTTCCATCGCACCCGCCACCGCCCAGGCCTTCGGCTGCCCGAAATTCGGCAATGGCGCCGTAGGTCCGTTCCCCATCAATGCCATCGGCTGTACCGGGGTCATAGCCCAAACGGCTCAAGGCGTATTGAGCAAAGCGCAACGAAGCCCGATCACCGGTCGTGTCTGAAAACGGCTCATTACGCCACGATTGGGCCTGCTGTTCAGCCGATTCAATGTACATACTGGAAAGCCGCGCCCTCAAAGTACGGATGGCAGCAGCCCCCCCTTCGATGTTGTTGTCCTCGGCAATCAACAGCCACGTCAAGGCCCGGGCCCGTTGACCGCGCCCGGCGACGCCCGATGCCATGGCAACGCCCAAGGCCAACTGAGCAGGACCGTATCCGGCGCGTGCAGAGCGTTCCATCCACATCAGCCCCCAACCGGGTTCTTTTGCCGTACCGCGTCCATTTAGGTACGCTTCGCCCAATTGATACTGCGCACCGATATGACCCATGGCAGAGGCCATGGAGTACCATTCGACGGCACGATTGGGGTCCGATTGCATCAAGCCCAACTGGTACGCAGCCGCGCCTTGACCTTGTAGGGCTGCACTTTCAAACCAGCGAGCCGCTGCGGCGGGGTCAGATTCGGCCAAAGTCAGGCCCAAATCATACTGTGCGCCGATGTCACCCGATTCGGCCCACGCCCGCAGGGTATTCAGGGATTGCGCGCGTTCATTTGCGGTTTCTTGAGCGGTTTGTATGGGTTTGGATTTATTCGCATTGCCGCCACAACCGCCCAATGTTAGGACGAATCCCAACCCAAGTACTGCAATCGTGCGCGACGAAAACAAACCTGCCGTCACCATCCTATAGCTGCCCACCATTATTTAGCCCCCGCTTGGTATTCTATACGCCAATATGTTTTATCCTTATATTATCGTCAGTTAAGCAGATTCAAGTCCGTTTTGCCCAGGTATTTTGTTATATGGCTCAGACAATGTTTTGCGCAGCCACGAATTGTCGCCGTATAAGATGTGTGATATGAAGGTATTGCAAGCGGTGAAAGCCCCTAAGCTCATCCACTTTAGGAAGAAAATACGCGTGAAGTCCCTCAAGGTAACGGCTCCTCTTTTGGTATCGATCATTGCGCTCGGCTCAGGCCTGGGCGCACTCAGCGTGGGCGAAGCTGCGGCTCAGCCAATTGAGCAAGAGCTGAAATATCTCATCGATTCCCACCCGAAGATCCGCGCATCTGAAAAAACCTTGGAATCGCGACGCGCGACGATTGCGGAATCTGAAGCGCTCTATTATCCAACCGTCAGGGTTACCGCAGAAGTTGGGCCGGAACACATTGACAACCCAACGACCCGAGGCAGCGCCGGCGGCAAACCGTCCAGTATGGTCCGAAATACGGTCGGCCTCACCGTCACGCAAAATTTGTTTGATGGCTACAACACCTCATCACAAGTGCGCGCTGCTCAGATCAACCGTGAAGTTGCAGAGCTTTCCTTGGAAGGCACACGGCAAAGCACCCTCTTTGAAGGCATTAGGGCCTATGTTGAAGTGTTGCGTCAGCGTCGCTTGGTGGAAATTGCCCGTGAAAGCGAACGCACCATCTTGCGCCAACTGAATTTGGAAGATGAACGCGTGCGCCGCGGGTCCGGTGTGACGTCAGATGTCTTGCAAGCAAAATCACGCCTGCAAATCGCCATTGAACGTCGCGTCGGATACGAAGGCACGTTTGACAACGCCATCAGCACCTATGAACAGGTTTTCGGCCATTCCCCCGACCTGACCACCATGATCGATCCGGCTCCGCCCGCCGAAGTCATTCCCAGCACCATGGACAGGGCTATGGAAATCGCATTGATGGAAAATCCTGCCCTTGTGGGCAGCGCGGCCTCCGTTGAGTTGGCGCGCGAAGATCAACGCACCACCGACAGCGAATTTTTCCCCGTCGTTGATTTGGTCGGAGCCGCCAACTATGAAAAAAACAATGGAGCTGTTACGGGGACCCGTCGCGATTATTCGATGTCCTTGTCGGCCAGTTGGGATTTGTTCAACGGCGGAGAATCATTGGCGCGGCGCAAAATCAGCAACTTTGACTACCAATCTTCCATGGACAACCTTGACTTCAGCAAGTCCAAGGTGATCGAGCAAGTTAAATTGTCATGGCAATCCTTGGTCACATCGCGCAAGCGCAAGGTCCTTCTGGGCAACGCCGTCAATATTGCCGCTGAAGTTTTTGAAGGCCGTAAAAAGCTCCGTGATGCGGGCAAAGAAACCGTCATCAACGTCTTGGATCAAGAAAACGAACTGAACAACACCCAGATCAACTATGCCACGTCGTCCTATGATGAACGCATCACGATCTATCAGTTGTTGCTGGCGATGGGCAGGTTGTCCCCCCAATACATTGTTGCGACGCGCTGATTTATTCCTACATCTTACGCCGCACCAAGGAAACGCCGTCCTGAATGCGCTCTGAGGGGTGCAGAACGACTTCATCGCCCGCACTCAAGCCGCTCAACACTTCGGCCTCACGACCATTCAAGTGGCCAACCGTTAAGCGGACCAATCGCGCCGTCTCATCCGTTTGCATGACAAATGCAGCCCATCCGCCATCGACGCGAAACAAAGCCGCCATCGGGGCCTTCAGCACACCATCGCTCTGCCATTCCTGGATACCGACTTCAACGCGAAAGCCATGCCCTAAGGCCTTGGGAATGGCATCCGCTTCATCAAAATCAATAATCACGTCGACGCGCTGTTCTTCAATACCCAGAACGGAAATCTTGGTGTAGCCAAACGGTTCGATCCGGCGCACGGTCCCGTTCAGGGCGTCTCCGCCCCAATTTTCAATCACTGCCGGGGCACCTTCATGTATGCGCGCACCATCGCGGGTGAGCACGTCCACGACAACTTCCAAATGACGCGGGTCGCCAATCTCCATCAGCACTTCGCCCGCCGCCACGACGCCTTCACTTTCGTGTAAAATGCGCAACACTTGACCATCGACCGGGGCCGTAATGGCGACGCAGCACTGCGCGTCCCCTCCACCGTCCGCAGGCGTCAGCAAGCGCGCCCGCGCCATCGCCAATTCATGCATTCGGACCTGCACGGTGGCCTCTGCGCTTTTGAGTTCCGCAGCCCGCGTCGCCACGTCCAACTGCGCCACATCCAAAGCCCGGCGCGATATGGTCCCGTTCTGACTGAGCTTTTCCGCCCGGATCAATTCTGAGCTAGCAAACGCCAATTCAGCCTTCGCCCGATCTTCTTCGGCCGATGCCAACGCCAAGGCATCTTCCGCTGCCTGGGCTGTGGCTTCGGCTTCAGCGCGGCTGCGACTGTCCAAAATGGTCGGATCAGCCGGTTCAATCACCGCCAAGCGGGTTTTGGTGGCTATGACCTTGTCCCCGGCTTCCGTTTCGATGCGCATCAAGCGCCCCGCGGCGGGTGCCGAAATGGCATAGATGTCTTTCACCCGTGTTTGCCCTTCACCTTCGACCCGCACAGTCATGGTCCCGACTTCGATTTTGCTCACATCCACGGGCACGGCGGTGGGGATAAACGCCCAGGCTAAAAAGCCTGCGATCAGAATGCTCACCACCAACCAAAAAATATATCGACCGAAACTCACGGGTCTGCCATGTGTCATGGGCTCATGTGTCATGGGCAAAGGCCCCCTTCCTTATTCGCGCGTTTTCAGCGCCTGCACCATATCGAGTTTGCCAATTTGGCGAAAGCTGGCAAGACCTGATCCCAACGTCGCCAACACCACCACCAAGACGGAAAAGCCCAGCGTCTGTTTGGTCACTTCCAAAGGAATGCGGTAAAGATCCGTATCCAACGAAAGCGTCCACACCCAGGCCAGGCCATATCCCAAACCACAGCCTAAGGGAATGGCGAGCACGCTCAAGAGCGCCAATTCCCCCAGCAAGATGAACGAGACCTCGCCCATGGTAAAGCCCAGAACCCGCAGGCTGGCCAGTTCGCGGCTGCGTTCCGATAGGGAAATGCGCGCGGCGTTATAGACCACGCCCACGGCAATCACGACCGCAAACATGACGTTGAAGAACGTCATCACCAGAACGTTTTCAGCCATGGTTTCGCGAAAGCTTTTCAGCGTCGTGCGCTTGATCGATACGGCGGCAATGCCCGGCGTGTTTTTGACGGCCTTATAAAAGTTTTTTTGTTGGTTGTCGTCGAGCTTCACATACACACCGTCAAGCCGTCCCGGCTCCTGCATCACGTTGCCTAAATAGGCGTAATCCATAAATGCCGGACTGCCCATCAAGGTTTTCGAGACTTGCACAACCGGCAATTCCAAAGTCGGACGACGGCCTTGTGTCACTTGGGCGATGACGACGTCTCCAACCCCAGCGCCCAACAACTCCGATAATTTTTGCGACAGCACCAAACCGCTTTTGGGCACCGATACGGGCTCATAGTTTTGGTTGAGAATGCGGTTCAGTCGGGCATCTTGAACCAAGCCGATTAAACTTTCCCGACGGTTTGCGCCTCGAAACGAAAGCTCCGCCGCAACCGCACGAAACGGTTCGGCTTGCATCACCCCCGCCATGGCTTTGACGTTTTCAAGGGCGCGGGGCTCTTGCGCCTCCATAAAGCTGAGGGTGGCATCTTGGCGCTCGGCTTGGTTAAAGGTCACGTCGATGAGCTTTTCCATGGCATCCATAAAAAACATCGATCCGATCAACACAGCGACGGCCACGGCACTGCCCAAAACGGTGAGTGCTGAGCGCATCGGCCAGCGCACCATATGGCGCACGATCATCCGCGCGGGCTGCTCCAAATGCGTCAACCCGCCTTCAAATAAGGATCGTTGGTAGCGTGTTGGCGGAGGCGGCACCATGGCTTGGGCCGGGCTCAGCAAGGCTGCCCGGCGCACGGCCCGCCAAGTGCCCGCCAACGCCACAATAAGGCTCGCCCCGCCCGCAATGGCAAACACCGATGTACTGAACTGAAAATACAAAAACGGAAAGCGGAAAAACTCTTGATAAATTCCAGCCATCCCCCGGCCCAACCACACGCCGCCGCCAAAGCCCAAAGCGATGCCAACCAAGGTGATCACCATCACCACCTTTAAATAATGTCCCGTCACGGCCCAAGTGCTGTATCCGAACGCCTTAAACAAACCAATTTTTTCGCGTTCCATCTCAACCCAACGGGTGATGACGACATTCAGCAAAAACGCAGCGATGGCCAAAAAGATCGGCGGAACAATTTGGGCCATGTTGCGCAGCTGATTCATTTCACCCGACACATACCAATGCGACACTTGATGTGCGCGTTCATAGGCCCCCACTCCGCCATATGTTTCCAGCACAAGGTCCACGCCGTCCTTCACGTCTTCTAAGTTTGCGCCGGGGGTTATGGCAACAAGAACATCGTTGAACGCGCCCTTCATATTAAAGGCGGCTTCCAAGGCCGGGCGCGCCATCCAAAAAACGCCGAAACGTTTGTTGTCGGGCATCATCGCACCGGGTTGAATGGCATAGATATATTCCGCCGACAGCACCACGCCGACGATGGACAGCAGACGTTTGCGGCCATTGATGATCGCGGTGATATTGTCGCCGGGTGTGAGGGTATGGGCTTCGGCAAAGGCTTCGCTGAGCAACACTTCGTCATTGTTTCCCGGGGCCAGCCACCGCCCCGAAGACAAATACAAACGGTTCAAGCGCGGCTCGGCGCCGACGGGATAGGACAAGATTTCCCCTTGCGCCGGTTCATCCAAATCGGGCATGTCCAGACGCACGCGTTCCTTAATACGGGTTTCAATCGTACTGACGCCGGGCACGTCCTGAAGACGCGCCACCAGCGCATTGGGGGCACGCTTCAACGGTGCGAACACATCGGCAAAACCGTAGCGTTCATAGTACGCCGCACGGGTTTCGAACAAAGACTTCAACATGCCCTCACTCATCACAAACATCGCCACCCCTGCGGCGATGACCATCGCAATCGCCAAGGCCTGCGCCCACATGGCGCGCAAATCGCGCACAACTTTTTTGTCTAAGGGGGAAAGGTGCAGGGCTACCATGACAGCTCCCCCGGTTGCTTTTTGGTGGCGTTTTTTCTGACCTCTTGAACCCGCCCGTCACCGATGAGAACGACCCGATCCGCCATGTCCGCGATCACCGCGTTATGGGTGATCACCACCGTTGTTGCACCCAGTTCACGATTGCTCTTTGCCAAGGCTTCTAAAACCAAAATCCCGGTTTTGGAATCCAGTGCCCCGGTGGGCTCATCACACATCAAGATATTGGGGCGTTTGGCAATGGCGCGGGCAATGGCAACCCGCTGCTGTTCGCCGCCGGACAGTTCGGCGGGGAAATGATCGGCACGACTTTCCAATCCCACCAGGGCCAGGGCCTCATCCGCGCTCATGGGATGGGTGGCAATTTCGGTGACCAGCTCAACATTTTCGCGGGCCGTCAGGCTGGCAACCAAATTGTAGAACTGAAACACAAAGCCCACGTGATCGCGTCGATACAAGGTCAAGGCCTTGTCATCCAAAAGCGTCAAATCTTGATCTTGAAACGTGACGGAGCCGCTGGTGGGTCGATCCAAACCGCCCAAGATATTGAGCAACGTCGACTTGCCGCTGCCGCTGGGCCCCAACAGCACCACCAACTCACCTTGAAAAAGGTCAAAATCCACATCGCTCAGCGCCGCAACTTCCAGCTCACCGCTACGATACAATTTCGACAGTCCCCGCGCCGAAAGGCTCATGGTTGGATGTCCAGTCAAGACACACGATCCTTCATAAAAAAGAATGGCTTATAAAGGATACCATGATTTAGACCACAGCGGGAATGATCGACAACAACAGCAACCCGGCCATAAACCAGTTGAACGCTTTGAGTCGCCCCGGCGTGTGCAAAAATCGCCCAATGAACAGGCCGAACACCGCCCATGTGCCGGCACTGGGAAACGTCACCAAAAAAAAGATCGCCGACATCACCGCCACTTCCACCAGCAAGTCACCGCGTAGCGTTGTGAACGTCGCCACCGCGCCCACGGCAATCGCCCAGGCTTTGGGGTTCACCCACTGAAATGCGGCGGCTTGTAAAAACGTAAACGGCTTGGCGCGGGCCTTGCCCCCTTTAACTTCGCCCGACGTGGCAATCTTCCACGCCAAAAAAACCAGATAGGCTATGCCAACGTATTTCAACACCACGTGTATTTGGGGATACATTTCAAAAACCGAGCCCAGCCCCAACCCGACCATCAAGTTCATGAGGGCAAAGCCGACCGCAATGCCCAAGATGTGAGGGACCGTGCGCACAAAGCCAAAATTTACCCCGCTGGCCGTCACCATCACATTGTTCGGACCGGGCGTAAAAACCGCCGTGGCGCAAAAAACGATGAGGGGAATGATCTGGTCAAATAGACCCATAACGGCAGTCCTTCTGCGGGACGGAAAAATTTGATACGCTCAGCATATATATCTCATCATTTTACGCAAATACGAGCACAAGGATTGCATCATGACGTCATCGCCCCTCCCATCCGGTAATTTAGGCCTCATCGGCTGCGGTCTCATGGGGCATGGCATTGCCAAGAACCTCTTGCTTAAAGGCCATCGGGTCGCGATTTTTGATCACCCCGGCAATCAGTCATGTGACGATTTGATCCAATTGGGGGCAACGTTCTGTTCCACATTTTCTGAACTGGTCCAAGACAAAGACGTGCTTTTCATCGTTTTACCGGGATCGCCAGAGGTCGAAGCCGTGCTGCTGGGCGAGCAGGGTCTGGTGGCGCACTTGCCCCCCGGCACTTTGATCATTGACGCCACCACGGCCGAACCGGAACGCAGCCTCACCATTGCCGCTGCCGTGACAGCAAAAGGCTGCTCCTATGTCGATGCACCAATGACCCGAACCCCCAAAGAAGCCGAAGCCGGTCGGTTAAACGTCTTAATCGGCGGGGAAGACAAAGACGTCACCCGGGCAAAGCCCTATATTCAGTCTTATGCGGAAAACATCTATTGGGGCGGCGGCGTGTCGGCAGGACACCGTTTGAAATTATTGCACAATTTTGTCTCCATCGGCCAAGCCACCATCATTGCCGAGGCGGTGGCCACGGCCCACAAGGGAGGCGTGGATCTGTCCGTGTTGACCGAAGTCTTGGCCTCCGGTGGTGCTGGGGGTGTGGCGCTGGAACGCATGCGGCCTTACATTGAAAACAAAGACAGCTCAGCCTTTCGCTTCGCCATCAAAAACGCCGCCAAGGATTTAGACTATTACACCCGCATGGCCGAAGCGCTGGACGCGCCTTCTCAGGCGGCCCAAGCGGTCCATCAGGTATTGAACCGTGCCCAGATCCAATCAGAAGCAGCCGTCATGCCGGAACTCATCGATATTTTAAACGCCTAAACGCGTTCAGGCTCCGTTCAGTGGGGAACATGCATAAAGGTCACCACACCCCCCATGCTCAGGAGTTCCCCCCATGTTAATCCGTGCCGCCGAACACATCGAAAAAAAGCGCGCTGCCATCGGTGCCACCACCATCATCCTCACCATCGCTGTCCTGTTTGTGGCTGTGACCGCATTGGGCTTGGCGCAAATGGCTTAAGGGTCTAGGTGCAAAGAGCTGGGTTTAAGCGTCAGCCACCACGCGTTGGCGCTGTTCCCCCAGGCCTTGCACGCCCAGGCGCATTTCATCACCGGGTTTTAAGAACTGCTGCGGCTTCATGCCCATGCCGACACCGGGCGGCGTTCCGGTGCAAATCACGTCACCGGGATAGAGCGTGAAAAAGTTTGAGAGATAACTGACAATATGGGCCACGGAAAAAATCATCGTGGCGGTGTTGCCCCGCTGGCGGCGCTCGCCATTGACGTCCAGCCACAGGTCTAACGCCTGAGGGTCAGAGATTTCGTCACGGGTAACCAGCCAAGGACCAATGGGGCCAAAGGTGTCACACGATTTGCCCTTCACCCATTGCCCGGTGCTTTCCAACTGAAACGCCCGCTCTGACACATCGTTGACCACGCAAAAACCTGCAACGTGATCCAGCGCATGGGCCTGTGTGACATACTTCGCCCGGGTGCCGATGATTACGCCCAACTCGACTTCCCAATCGGCTTTGATGGAACCGCGCGGCAGCACCACGTCGTCGTTTGGACCGCTCAGGCAACTGGTGTGTTTGGTGAACAGCACAGGCTCTTTCGGTTCCGCCATGCCGGTTTCTTTGGCATGGTCGGAAAAGTTCAAGCCAATGGCCATGAATTTACCAACACCCGCGACGCAAGCGCCGATACGTGGTGCACCTTCGACAATGGGCAAAGTACCAACGTCCAAAGCCGCCAGACGCGCCAGTCCTGCATCCGACAGAACTTCGCCTGACAGATCGGGCACACGAGTTGATAAGTCGCGGATGTTGCCATCCCCGTCCAACAGACCTGGCTTTTCCTGACCCAAGGGGCCGTAGCGTAAAAGTTTCATAGCTCTTCAATGCCTTGGAGAGACTGCCCTGTCAACACCGCGTCAACACCGCCACTTTCCCCAGCCCTCATTGATGCTGAGACCTTTCGCAGTTTGCCATGACGTTCTATACTCCGCGCGTTCAACTGAAAGGGCCGCATATGTCCAACCCAAAGATTGCTGGTGTCGTATATGAGCGTGGAGCCCCCATCCGCGACCTCATGAAAGCGTTCGTGCAGATTCTGAAGGCCAACAACGTCAATGTTCACGGCATCTTGCAAGAAGTCCCCCAAGAGCTCGACCCTGCAAACGCCGGTTGTGGTGTGGACGCCATCGACATCAAAACCGGTGAGCACGTGGCCCTGGTGCGTCCCACCCAATACGAATTGGACAATAATATTTGCAGCCTTGATGTGGCACAGTTGGCGGAAGCCTCAATGATTTTGCGCCGCGCTCTTGACGACCACGCCGATATTGTCGTGGTCGAGAAATTCGGCAAGCATGAAAAAGACGGCGGCGGATTAAGCGATGAATTGTTGGCCGTCATGGCCGAAAACATTCCCACCGTTGTCTCGGTGCCGCTGTTTGAACAAGAAGCCTGGGAACAGTTCACGGGCGGTTTGGGGACGATGCTCAGCTGTGAGCTTGACCAAGTCGTCACTTGGTGGAATGCACAAAAACCCTAGGCTCAGAACCAATACCACCCTGCTCTGTCAGCAATATTCAATTTTCATTAATTTCGAATGCTCTAATATGCATTTTTACGCTATAATTCATTCGTCGCATAAATAAATAGATTCTATCAATGAATCAGCTGACAGTATTTTTGGGGGCAAAATGACTTCAACAAAACCGCATAAACAATGTTCCGACGCCACATTTCGGCTGTCTGTCTACGAAGCTGGTCATACCATTACAGCATATCTTCTCAATCAAAAAATTGTTGCCGTACGCATGTTGCCGCGCCCACCGATGACCATTGCCGAAAAGAAGTTCATCAGCAACAGCTGGGAATCCTTTATGGACATTTTGGAAAATCGAGCACTGGAATTGTTTGGCGGACAAATCGCCGAAGAAATGTTGTGCGGCAACACCACATGTTGCTCTGGCGACATTTCCCGCATTGATGAAATTTCCCGTATTCTGGCTGGTCTATCCGTCAATGAAGACTACGACAACGAAGACATTTTGTTCTCATTGGAAGATCGCGCCATAGCCATGTTTGCACCAGAGCATGTCCGCAACGCCATATTGCCTGTGGCCAAATATCTCTATGATCAAGATGAAGCCGGTGAAATTGAAGTGAGCGGCAAGGAAGTCACAAAAATTATCGAACAATATATTCCGCGTCCGCCCAAAGAAAAAGGCGGACTGCTTAGCCTGCTGAGACTGGGGTAAGCCTTCCACCTTTTAGGTCACCTTATTGGGGTGTCCTTGAGCCGTCGAACGTTCCCGCTTTCCAGCCAAATTTCGAAATTGATCTTATTGCCCCATGTTCCAGAAGTAGTTCATGGGCGATGAGAACATGCTGGTCGAACGACCGACATCATGCGACATGCGCGCGACGTTGGCATTCATACCAACCGTTGACCCGGTCATGATCGCCATGTTTCTCGACACTGTGAGCAACTGCGCATCCATGCCCTGTACAGACGT
Organism: Magnetovibrio blakemorei; assembly: GCF_001746755.1. Taxonomy (GTDB): domain Bacteria; phylum Pseudomonadota; class Alphaproteobacteria; order Rhodospirillales; family Magnetovibrionaceae; genus Magnetovibrio; species Magnetovibrio blakemorei. The sequence continues at coordinate 51,200 of NZ_MCGG01000018.1, forward strand.
CTGAATGCTCGCGATGTTGGTCGACATAGCGCCGATATCTTGGACCATCACCTTTTGCACTTCCGTCATGGTGTGCAAGTCGGTGCCCATAGCCACGATGGTTTGCGTCATCGTATCGATGCGGTTGGCAATGCCCCACATCAAATACGTGAAAACGCTCATCACCACCACGATGCCACTGATGCCGACAACGACATAGCGGCTGTTATTGACTCTTCTGTACACGTCCAACCCCGTTTTTTTATTGTTTAGACCTGCGTTCACCGTGGGGTTGATCCCCCCGGCCACGTTGATCTTGATTGTTCACATTCACCCAGTCGGAACTGAGCTTGATTGTATAACAGATTCTGAGGGGAGAACCTGCTGTGTTTTATCAGCAACCAGTCCCGTATTTATCGATTGCCCAGGATCGACATCAACGGGTGGCGTTGCAGCCAAGGCGGCTTCCCTCTGTGCTTTGCGCCCGGACGGATCCGTATGCTGATCGTTCAGACGCTGAATGTGGCCTTCAACCGCACCCAAAACTTCGCTCACCATCCGACGGGTGCCCTTCCCCCAACCGGTGACGCCGCTGCTGAATGTGCTTCGCCAAGCCCGGGTGTTTTTCACAAACGCATTTTGCACGTTGAGTTCGTAATCCCCAAACACGCTCGGCAGTTTGGTCGCAATGTACTTGGCCGCCATTTTACGCATGGTAAAATGCCACGAAAAGGCGACAACACCGATCGCGCCAGCGATGGCCAACAAACTCAGAACATAACCCTTTACGGCGTCAAAGGCAGACACAAAGGTGTCCAGGCCAAAGACCTGTACGGCCCCAAATGCCACCGCCACGGCAAGCACGGCACCGATGGTGTCGCCGATCCGAACCAGTCTGCACCAGCGTTCGACCGCCACTTCGATGGCAGGCACGGCTTCGGCTTCCAATTGACGGGCAACATCTTCAAGAGAACTGACCACGCGGTAACCGCGTTCGATTTCGACCTCGTCCATGCGCCGGGTGATTTCCGCCATGTCTTCATCACGTTTGCGCCGATAGCGTTCGCGCAGCGTCGCATCGGCGATGGGCACGGCGGCCGCTTCGTTGTAAACGCACAAGAACCGCCCACTGGCCAAGCCCGCTTGGGCCAAGGCCCGCTGCCACGCAGCAACCACTTCTTCTGGATTGTCTTCCCGTGCGGTGGTGTCGATCTGATTGAGGATGTAAACAAATTTTGTTGAATCCGCACGCCCGGCCGCTTTCGCCACCAGGTGCTTCAAGGTGTCTTGCATCGCGCCCGGTTCTGGATGACGGGCGTCAAAAAAGATCAACACCAAATCGGAAATATCGATGATGTGATCTGTCAGGCGCAGGGTTGAACGGCGTTGATCATCGGCATCGAAGCCCGGTGAATCAATCAGCGTGCGGCCCTTCAAACTTTCCGTATTCGCGGTTTTCAGTTGAAGGTAGGTATCAATGCGACGCCCTTCCCCTTCAGCCACTTTTTCAATTTCCATGGCAATGCCAAAGAAGGGAAAGCGTGGATCATTGTTTAACGCGGTGCCCGGAAGGGTGCGCGATGTTTCGTGATTGGAATAACAAACCACCGTAAACTTATCATCCACAGCTTGGTTGCCGGTCCGTTGTAACGCTTGGCCTAAAATGTGGTTGATGAACGTGGATTTGCCCGACGAAAAAGTCCCCATAACGCTGATCAAGGGCCACCACGTGATCCGCGTCGCCAAAGACTCGTCCGTCTTCAAAAGCCCCAAACGATAGAGCACCTTGTCGAGCTTGCGGTACGTCGGCAAAACCTGAAGAAGGTCTGGATGCTCCTCTTGCAGGTGCGTCTCCAGGTTGTTCAAACGCTCGATAACGGTCGCATTTGGGCGGCTAAAAAACATTCATATCACTCCATCGCCGATGTTAAAAATCGCCTTTTGCACCGCGAGCCAAAACATCTTGCATGATCTCTTTAACCTTTATGGCTTCTGCTTTGAGTTCCGGCGGCAAAGGTGTTCCGCCGTAAATCATCGGGTCCATATTCAGCGTGTAAATCCATAACCGCCCTTTTTTGTCTTCAACCAAAGACAACCGGCACGGCAAGTAGGCGGCATAAGAGTCAGAATAATCCAACATTTGCGCCGCCGTCATCGCATTGCAAAACATATAGATTTTGACAAACCGATAGGGCTTGCCGCTCATGGCTTCGACTTGCTTGGACAGGGGCAATTCGCCAACGTTTTTAATGTTGTGTTCGTTGGCGACGAACTTGATGGTTTGGTCCACCTCATCGGCGGTCAAACTTTCGTTCACTTGCGCCTTCCACACGGTGGCATCCGCCGCATTGCCGGTTTCCAAAATTTGTTGGAACATGCTGACATACGTATCAAGTGCTTTTTCATCAAATTCAGCAAAGCGGTTTTTCACGTCCATCACATATGGTGCGGCAATAAGCCCCGCAAAAACAACCACAAGGCCGATGATCGCAAAAAGATTTCTGAGCATGCCCATTGGTATCAATCCCTAATCGTTTTGGTTTCACCTACTGCGCTGCTGGAGCCGGGGCCGGGGCCGGGGCCTGAGCCGGAGCCGAGCCAGGAGCCGGGGCGTTCTGACGCGCGGCCGCAGCCTTCTGCATAAACTCAACATGTTTGGCCTGCATCTGGGTGCGCAGTTCATTGGCCTTTTCAGGGTCTAAGCGGTACAACGTTCCCATTATCGAACCCGCCGCCCAAGGCGTATCCCCGGCGAGCAAACGCACGCCTGTTTCGAAATACATATCTGCGGCTTCTTTGAAACGACGCTGGACAAAGTACACGTTGCCCAATTCGCCCGCGACATCGGCTTCTTCCGTGGTTTCAAGCAAAGCTTTGTAAAGTTCTTCGGCTTTGTTCAAATCGCGTTGCCAAAAGGCTGTGCGTGCGGCGGTCCACTGTTCCAGCACGGCTGGGTCAAGCTTGTCATTGGCCGGAACTTGTTGGGCAGGCAATTTTGCCCGCTCGGCCATCATTTCAGCGCGACGGGCTTCAGCTTGGGCTTGCGCTTCAGCCTGGGCCTTCTCATAGGCTGCACGGGCTTTGGCCTGAGCAGCTTGCTGTTGAGCCTGATATTCAGCCATCGCTTTTTCGCGCGCTTTCATCGCTTCAGCCTGGGCCTCTGCTTGGGCTTTCGCTTGCGCCTGAGCATTTGCTTGCGCCTGAGCTTGGGACGCTTGTGCCTGAGCAGGTCCCTGATTTGGACCCGACATGGCCTGATTTTGGGCCCGGCTTTGAGCGGCTTTCATCTGTTCAAGCGCCTGTGCCTGAGCTTTGGCATTTTCTGCGCGTGCCTCAGCAGCCTGGGCTTGAGCCTTATAGGCTTGCTCCGCCGCTTGGGCTTGAGCCTTTTCAAATTCAGCTTTCTGACGCTCTTCGGCTTCTTGCTGGGTTTGCTTCATGCTGGCTTCTGCCGCAGCCTGAGCCTGCTTTGCAGCTTCTTGTGCCTTCAACGCATCCGCCTGGGCTTTTTCAAACGTCTCTTTACGTTTGGCCTCGACTTCAGCTTGCATTTGTTTGGCTTTTGCCTGGGCCTGTTCAAACGCCGCTTTGTTTTGAGCCGCATGCTCAGCAGGGCTCATAGGCTTTGACGAAACTGCTGCCGGAGCAACAGGTGTTGATGCTTCAGCCGCGGGCTCACTATCAGCCTCGCTGAGAGGTTCACTGGCCACTGGCGCGGTAGGCGCACTCGCTGACGCGGCAGGCGTCAATTGCGTTGGCATTTGTGCAGGCGTGCTGTTTTCGCTCACGGAGGCCGTCTGTGTCGACGGTCCATCCATAACACCCAATTGCACGAGTTCTCTCTCAATCTCTTCTTGGTACACCAAACCGGCGACAACCAAAACAGCGACGAAGATGATAACCAGATGATTCAAAATCCAACGAATAACAGGCATGCCTAACTCTCCAATTCTTGACTATTGCGGCTCATCCATAGAGCATTTCAGCCAATGCACTCAGTTCAAGCGCCGCTTTACCGCGAGGCTCCAATTCAAAAACGCCCAGTCCTTCACTGAAGGAACGGCGAAACGCCATACGCTGCGACAATACGTGATCCAAAACCTGCATGCCGGGAATTTGTTTGAGCACCTCTTGGGTCTCAAGATTCTCGCTTGAAGATGGATGGGTGTCGGCGCGATTGAGAAAAGCGAAAACTTCGGGTTTTTTCACATTGGCGCGTGTACTTTCTTCGATGATCGCCAAAAACTGCTGGGTTGCCCACACATCCGCTTGGGACGGGGTCACCGGAATCACGATGCGATCGGCACGTCCCAGCGCATTGCGCGCCGCTTGCATGTCGGACAAACCAATATCGATCAATACATTGCCCGCAGCTTTTTTGGGGATAGATCCAAACACCGAGACGGTCGGCTCATAGCCTTCTTCAACGCGCACATCAACGGCATCGCGCAGGGTGTTTTGGGGATCCAGGTCGCAAAGCACCACATCGTGCTCGGCACAGGCCAGCCACAGGGCAAGATTAAACACCACGGTGCTTTTGCCCGTTCCGCCCTTTAAATTTCCAACCACTGTGATCATGTTGTTATTGTCCTTTGATTGGCTTCGTTATTGTCCAGGCTTCGGTGCTTCAATGCGTTGGTAACCTGCGGGCACATCGAACCACGTCTCGTCACTGTCGGCAACTTTCAGACCGCGCAATTCACGGGACAATCCGGTGCTGGGATCTTCTTCTTTCACGATGATGCCCAGGTCCGTATCAACCAAACGATATGATGAGGTGATGGTCCCATCCGGCGCGGCCAACGAAACGTCCCAACGTTCCGTCTCGCGGCCTTCAAAGGTCACATTCCCGACCTTGGTCAATTGCATGATCCGCCCGTCGGTAAATTCTTGTCGCACGATCATTTTGCGAATAGGTTCCCACCACAATGTCGAGGTGCTTTTCGTCGGCTCAAAGTATTGGCTCCACTGCTGCACCGTCAATGCACCAAACTTGGCATCGCCCACCTTGGTGCACGTCAAACCTTCGATCTGCGGACAGGGATTGCTATCGTCGCCGAACACCATCGGCGCATCCGCCGGGGCGACAATTTCCATGTAGAGTTTTTCCTGAGGAAACAGAATGCGCATAATATTCTGTTTGGGCAGAACGATTTTAACCATTTCACGACCGCGCTCAACATATTCAAAACGCGTGGCGGTATCGGAAACAAAAATCTTCCCGCTTTGCTGCGGTTGATCCTTAACGCTCTGCACGGCAGTTGCCGTAAAAGGTTTTTTGCTTCCCGCCAATGCAGGTGCCGACAGCGTCGCCAAGCTTAAAACAATTGCTGTAATGGTGATCAAATACCGCATAGCGAAGCGTGTCCCTAACTTTGTCCCGAAAGACTTGCCCAGAAGGCTCGGTCGTGTTTTTAACAAATCGATTGAAGGGGTGGGTAGGAGGCATCACAATGCGCGATGCCTCCCATCCGACCGATCAGCTTATTTAGCTGGTGCTGCGGGAGCCTGCGGGGCTGCCGGAGCCGGAGCGCCATACGGAGCGCCATAAGGTGCGCCATACGGAGCGCCATAAGGTGCGCCATACGGAGCGCCATAAGGTGCGCCATAACCATACGGTGCATAGCCATTGTAGCCGTTATAGCCGTTATAGCCATTCCAGCCGTTATAGCCGCTGCCGTTGTAGTTGTTGTAGGCGTTGCCGTTACCACGGCCGCTGCCGCTGCCGCTCATGCCGAACGAAAAGTCGCCAGAGCCGTCGCCGCCGCCATTGCCATAGCCGTTGCCGTTACCGTTGCCCCAACCGTTGTTATAACCATTGTTATTCCAACCGTTGTTGCCCCAGCCGTTGTTGCCCCAAGGGGTCCAACCCCAAGCGGCAGCATCGTTTGCGACCATGGAGCCAACCATAGCCACACCAGCGATTGCCAGGACTTTCATGATTTTTGTTGAGTTCATTTCCAGTACTCCTTCGTGCTTCTCTTTTTAGCCCTCTCGTGTGACGACGGATACCGGAGAGAGGACACTCCATAATCCGCACCGGGCGTTAGCCCGTAACCCTAACGAGCGTTAGCCCGTAACCCTAACGAGCGTTAGCCCGTAGCTTTAACGGGCGCTAACCCGTCACTTTAACGGGCGTTAACCCGAAAACCATTGGGCATGTGCCCAAGACGTCATGCCCTGTCCCTGCGCGTCTACCAAAATGGCAAGATCGCTGCGGGAGAATTTCCCCAGCCATAACCAGGGCTATAACCGCCCAAACCCGGCACGCCCAAACCGGGCGCCCCTAGACCGGGATACCCCAATCCACCAACATAAGGTGAAGGGGCATAACCGGGAGCCAAACCAAGCCCTCCATATCCGGGTGCAACCGCATACCCAGGATTGCCAAGCCCATTGCCATAGCCATAAGGGCTGGGCAATCCGCCCGGATAGACACCTGGATATCCGGGTAGATAGCCATACTTTTGGGCATCTTCTGCGTCCAAATTGCCATCCAAAGGTGCGTATTTCGGCAACTTTGCCGCCGGTTTATGAGGCGCAGATGTCGCTGCGGGCGGATCGTAATATTGCCCGCTGGCCTGGGGGTCCGTCCGCCAAGGATTCTGCGCCGTCGCCACAGTCGGGCACGCGAGCGAAATCATCGCGAAAAATGCTCCCACCAGTGCCAAACGGTTGTTCATCGTCTTAAAGTCCTCGTTCAAATCGAACTCAGTTGGTTTTTTCTTCGCTCTTGGGCGCATCTTGCGGTTGCGGCTGAGGCTGCGGATGAGGCGCATAACCGTATGGTGCACCATAAGGCACACCGTATGGTGCACCATAGCCCTGTCCATAGGGTTGGCCATATCCAGAACCGAAACCCTGACCATAACCACGCCCGGCATAAAAATTATTGTTTCGCATTTCGGTGAAACGTTTTTCAGCTTCAAGGCGACGCTTCTCCGCTTCGGCGCGACGCTCTTGTACCCAGTCGGGCTGTTGAGGCTGAGCCACATTTGCCCGCGGGGCAACTCCTTGTGGTTGGACGTAAGCTCCAGCACCCGGTCCGGTCGAAAGCCCCGGCACGGGCATACCACTGGGTGCCCACGTAAAGGGTTGCGGATAGTTTGGAACACCTGCTGGATATGCAGGAGCCGCCTGAGGGGACGCAGATGACGGAGCAGCCGTCGACGTCTCTCCTGCTGGCGTTTCTGCGGACTCCGTTTCGAGCGCCTGAGGTGCATATTGAGGGACAGCTGGCCCCATATTAAAGGGCGTGCCATACGGTGCGCCATAACCGTTCCTGAACGGCGCGCCTTGCCCGCTGTATGCCCCCCACCCCGGATTGCCGAGCCCATGCGCGCCACCTTGGCCATTCCCCCGGCCACCGATGCCAATATGTCCGCGAACTTGCACGTCCACTTGAGTGTCGCCACCCGTACCACCACCCGTACCACCACTGGCGCGATTGTTCATCGTCTGAGCATAAACATCATCCGATCCCGTGTTGGGCGCAACCGTTCCCGTCATAGGATCAAAACCCATCGGAGGGAATCCCCCCATGCCATTTGCTCCCGGCGGCAACGGACGCGCATAATATGGCCCTTGAGACCGGGGAGGCGCTGTGGGCTCGGTCGTGGTGGCATCTGTCGGCTGATCCGCGTCTTGCGCCAAGCACACCCCAGCACCCGGCCCAACATAAATCACTGTCGCCAGCCCTAGCACAACGGCAGGGGCCAACATCAGGGTCGGGAATCTCTGCAGTGCAACACGTGTCATCATTTTTGTGCGCATGATCCAATTCCTTTCGTTGATCTCAACAGTCATTGTTCACAACTCTGCCCCGCAAACCTACTCTTGGTCGGAGCCAGACGATCCGTCTTTGGGAACCGTCTTCAATCGAATCCCGCGACGCTGGGACTTCGGACGAACAGCAGGCTTTGGCGGCTTGTTTGGTGCAGCTTTGCCCGAAGCTTTGGCCGGAGCTTTAGCCTTCACTGGCGCTTTAGCGGGAGCCTTTGCCGGAGCCTTTGCCGGGACTTGAGGCGCAGGCTTTGATTTGACCGGAGTTTTGACCGGAGCTTCCGTCTTGGCTTTCTCGGGCGCTTTCGCTGGGGCCTGAGTTGGGGCCTTTGCCGGAGCCTTTTCTGGAGCCTTTTCTGGGGCCTTTGCCGGAGCCTCAGGGGCGGCAGGCTGGACACTCGGTTGTTCAGCCGGTTGTTCAGCGGGCAGCTTCACCTCAACTTGCGTTTCTGGCTTTTGCACTTCTGTTTGCACGTCCGGTTGCACATCCGGCGTTTTCGGCTCGGCTTTGTCCTGTGGGGCAGGCGCAGGAGCCGGAGTCGGAGCTGGTGTTGGTGCAGCCACCGGTGCAGCGGCTGGAGCCGGAGCAGGCTTCGGTGCTGGTGCGGGCTTAGGTGCCGGCGGAGGCGGTGGCGGAGGCGCTACCGAACGAGGCGCGGTCATGCGGCTCCAGGTGTCCTTCACGAACAATAAAATGAAGTACGGAATGGCGCGCAGCGCGTAGCCAACCATGGACAGAACATTGATCGCTTTTTGCACCCATTTCCAATGGATCACCCAGTGGAAAAACGTAACGATGGCGGTCCAGGCAAAAACGACGATCAAGGCCGGAACGACCCACAACAACCGCCATTTGCTTTTGCCCTGTTTACCCGTCACATCGTGTGACGACGACAGGCTGATGTCGGCATGTGTCACTCCCATTTGGGGAACTGCGCCAACGACCGCTTCATAACTCCGTGCAGTACCGGCACAACCATAGACCTTTTTGGGGTCAATGATAGCGCACTTCAGAGGAATCACGACCAACGTCAACAGGGTTGAAACCATCACGCCAAACATCAGCGAAATGGCCATGCCTTGGAAGATCGGGTCTGACAAAATCACACTGGACCCGGCCACCAAAGCCAGAGCCGTAATCATGATCGGGCGGGTTCTGGCGCGACAAGCTTCAATCACGGCTTCGCGCACCGGCGTGCCATTTTCGACCGCACGCTTGGAAAAGTCCGCCAGCAAAATCGAGTTGCGCACAATGATGCCCGCCAACGCAATAAAGCCGATCATCGACGTTGCCGTAAATTCCGCACCGAAAATCCAGTGACCGGGAATGATGCCGATCAACGTCAGCGGGATCGGTGCCATAATGATAGCTGGCAGCTTAAAGTTACCGAATTCCCACATCACCAGCATGTAAATCAAAATCAACGCCACGCCGAACGCCAAGCCCATGTCGCGGAAGGTTTCGTATGTCACCGTCCACTCGCCGGTCCATTCATACGCGCTGACGGAACTATCGGTAGGCGGCGAAAGATAATGCGATTCAAGCTTCACGCCATCGGGTGTGGTGTAATCCAGCAACAAATCTTCAACCGCAAACATGCCGTAGATCGGCGCGGCCAATCGGCCAGAAACTTCACCGGTGACAAATTCAACCGGGCGGAGATCCTTGTGGAAGACCAACTCATCTTGCGCAACACGTTCAAAGCGGCCCAACTCAGACAAGGGTATCATCTTGCCCGTTGAAGACGGGATCGGCAATTGCCCCAAACGGCTGAACTGATCGCGCATGGAAATCGGAATTTGCACCACGATGTAGCGCGGCTCCAAAATGGTGCCAAGCTTCACGTCGCCCAGTTTAAAGCGTCCCATAACCATTTCGAGCTGCTTATTGATGTCTTCAACCGACACGCCACGGCGCACCGCTTTTTCACGGTCGACAATGAAGTGCCAAGCTTCGTACTGGTCTTGAATCAGGTTGTCTTCATCCACCACGTTGCCCGCTTTGGCGAAAACTTTGGTCAAGTCTTGTGCCACTTGACGGCGCGTCGCCGCGTCCGGGCCATAAACTTCGGCGACCATGGTTTGCAACACGGGCGGTCCCGGGGGCATTTCAACCACCTGGATTTTGGCACCCAGTTTTTTCGCCAAGGGGGTCAGCATTTCCCGGGCAACGACCGCCAACTCGTGAGAGCTGCGTTTGCGATCACCCTTTTCCAAAAGCTGGACCTGAATGTCCCCCTGCCAAGCTTCTTGACGCAGATAATAATGACGCACCAGACCATTAAAGTTAAACGGCGAGGCGGTACCGGCATAGGTTTGGATGGCCGTGACTTCCGGCAATTCCAACAACAGATCCGTCATCGCCTGGGTGACGTTCGCGGTCTCCGGCAAGGCCGTGCCTTCGGGCATATTCACCACCACGTTGAATTCCGGCTTGTTGTCCAAAGGCAACATCTTCACCGTCACCGAGGTGGTGTAAAACAGCGCAAAACAAGCGAACAAAATACCCAGCATGGTGAAGCGGAAAATGCGGTATTTGGTTTTGCTTTCGATCAACGGCATCAGCATGCGACGGAAAAAACCGTCCAGCCATTTTTGCTGTTTTTCTTCTTTGTGGTGCGCTTTGCTCAAGGAGTCCATTGAGGGACGAATGCGCATGGCGAGCCACGGCGTAAAGATAAACGCCGCAAACAATGAAAAGATCATCGCCACCGAACCCAAGGCCGGGATTGGCGCCATATACGGCCCCATCATGCCGGACACAAAGCCCATGGGCATCAACGCGGCGATCACCGTAAAGGTTGCCAAAATGGTTGGGTTGCCGACTTCCGCAACGGCTTCAACCGAAATATCGGTATTGACTTCGCCCTTCAACAGCCAGTGTCGATAAATATTTTCAATAACGACAATGGCGTCATCAACCAAAATACCGATGGAGAAAATCAGCGCAAACAAGCTCACGCGGTCAATGGTGAAGCCCATGATCCAGGCCGCAAAAACGGTCACCAAGATCACCACCGGGATCACGATCAAAACCACCACGGCCGCGCGATAGCCCAAGAAAATCCAGATCAAAACCGTCACCGCCCCGGTGGCGACAAACAATTTGAAAATCAGTTCGTTGACCTTGTCGTTGGCGGTCTTACCATAGTTGCGAGTCACCGAAACTTCGACATTGTCGGGAATGATGCGGCCTTTCAGGTATTCAACCTGGGCCAACACGCCTTCGGCCACACTCACGCCGTTCGAGCCAACTTTTTTAGCCACCGCGATGGTCACCGCCGGTGCACCAACAGGTGCCAAAATCTCTCCGGATGAATAGGCCGGACCGGTAAAGTATTGGACCAAATTTTCCGCCACTTGCGGGGCTTGGCTGACCACCGCCACATCCCGTACATAAACCGGGCTACCGTCATGCACACCAACGATCAAGCGTTCAACATCTTCGGGCTTGGTGAGGAACGAACCGGTGAAAATTTGCAGGTTTTTACCAGCCGATTCAACTTGCCCCGCTTCGGTTTCCGAGTTCGCGCTGGTGATGGTTTTCGCCAACTGACCGACGCTGATCCCATAACCGGCCAAGCGTTCGGGGAACACTTCAACGCGCAACTCTTCGGCGCGTCCACCGACGATGAAGCTTTGCGAGGTATTGGGAACCTCTTTCAAGCGCTGCATCACGTCCAACGCCACCAAACGCAAGGCGGCATCATCAACATCGTGCGACCACAAGGTCAGCGTCACGACCGGTACGTCATCAACCCCCTTCGGTTTCACCAACGGTTGAGACACGCCCGGCGGGATTTTGTCCATATTGGACATCAACTTGTCATACAGCTTCACCAACGAGGTTTCCAAAACCTCGCCCACGACGAACTGCACGGTCACCATACCGCCGCCATGGCGCGACATGGAATACACATGCTTCACGCCTGGAATTTCACTCATCAAACGTTCCAGCGGATCAATGGCGAGACTTGCCACCTGCTCTGCCGAAGCGCCTGGATAGCTGAAGAACACATCAACCATCGGCACGGAAATTTGTGGATCTTCTTGGCGCGGGGTAAACAAAAGCCCCATGATACCAATGGCTAAGCTGGCCAAAAGCAACAGCAACGACAATGGCGAGTTGATGAACTCTTTCGCCATAGCCCCGGCAATGCCAAGACTGATCTTAGCCTTAGGCTTGTCTTTCACAGCTTTACCAGCGTCATCATTTGTATGTTCAGTCATGTGCGGTTCCCCCCGGCTTTCATTTATTTAGCCGAGCTAGACGACAGACCTGCGGGCGGGTTCAAAATCACTTTTTCCCCTCCCTTTAGGCCAGCCAGCACACTCATGCGTCCATCGTCCAGGTTCACACCCAAACGCACCAAACGCAGCGAAATGTTTTCGCCATCAACGACAAAAACGCTTGGAAAACTTCCTCGCCAAACCAGGGCGGCGGTCGGCACGATGGGCGCGCTGCGATCCGACGTCGACAAATCCGGCACGCGAATTTCAGCGTACATCCCTGCGCCACCAGGCGTGCCCTCGGGCAGGTCCAATTTCACCGTGACGGTGTGACCGGACGTATCCGCCATGGGGAAAATTTGCGCCACACGCGCCATCACTTCTGCGCCGCGCACGTCAAGGCGCGCAGGCAACATCATGCCCTTATCAATGCTGGACACCAAGCGCACCGGCACTTCGACTTCCAAACGCAGATACTTGGTATAGGCATACTTCAGCAAAGACTGGCCGGGCTGGACGGTATCGCCCTCTTCCACCAGTTTTTGCGTGATCACCCCTTCAAACGGCGCCAAGGTGCGGGTGTCGCGGACGCTGGCATCCAAGGCTTCCAGACGCGCATGCGCTTGCGCCAACTGGCTTTGCGCCTGATTCATGCCGTTATAGCTGCTGTAAAGATCGGCTTGACGTTCCACACCGGAGTCTGATTTGCCGACCATATCGGAAAATCCGCGGGTGAAAAACTGGTCGAACATACTGGGCATGCCCATGCCCGGCATCGTCGAAATTGAATTTTGACGCGGCGAAATCAGCTCGCGCGAATATTGCACCCGTGCATTTTGCATAGCGGCCTGGGCGCTGGCGATATCGGCCAAAGCGGCACGGCGCTGCGCTTGAATGCTGTCATCATCAATGGTGACGAGCAGTTCTTCCTTTTTAAAGGAGTCCCCCTCCGCCCCGGAAATAAAGGTCACCCGACCCGGAGACTGTGCCGACAAATTGACCTCTTTGTACGGAACCACGGTCCCGGCCAAAGTGGTCATTTCACCGATTTGCTCAACCGCAATGACAGCCGTTTGATAATCTGCCGCAGGGGCAGGTGGCGCGTAACCAAAAGCGACAAAGGCCAGCGCACTCGCGACTGCCCCCTGAAACACCCTGGCCTTAATCAAACTCAATTGCGCCACCATTGCCGAACCTCCGATTTTCGTCTTTTGTATTCGTCTGTTTTATGCGCGCACCCAATTGGAAACGCTCATTTTTCTGTGCTCTAAAAGCTTATGCTTTTCCCATTGCGGCAAAGCTTTTCACGAAAGGACCTGCCATGCGCGGGTCTTTGACCATCGCACCATAGTCACCAACGAGGAATTGCATTTTTCGCGACGTGTAAGCAATGCCGAGCCCCATCATGCCGGGGGGCTTTGACATCCATTTTGTCCAATTGTCTTGGCTAGCGCGAATATCCCAGCTCAGTTCCTGGCCCTCAAACGCGCCAGCGGAAACGGCCTTGCCATTTTCCACAACCAAAACACCACGCGGCGCATCTTCGCCCAGGTAACCGTATGCAATCGTTGATGAAAAACCAATTTTCGCCAGCTCGTCCGAAAGACCAGCTTCGTTATTCCAGACATCTTGAAACGATGTCATCCACTCAGGCGCAAACAAATCAGCCATGATAAAACTCCCCCTTTATCAATACATTCAGGCTTTATACGTGTCGTTCTCAGGTTCTTTTCAACCCTTTAAGAAAGACACAATAGCCCGCAAAACTCAAAACGTTAACCCCTCATTAAGCAACGGACGTGCCACAAGGTTATTACATCTAGCAACGCATTGATTTACATACATATTATCTTAAAAAAAACGATTCGGTCTTTTTGCCTGCAACACTGCCATATTAGCACAATCAAATATAACGTCATGATAATATTGAACAAATTCGGCTGCAACACGCTGCAACATGTTGCGCAACGTTTTATTTCATGTCAGCATAATCTGCAACATATACCTTTTTTATAGAAATTCCTGGGCCAAAAAGCCGCATAAGTTGGATGAGACGGACGGATATGGGTGTTATCGACCACAAACTCGATTTAGCAGCAGTGAATCCCCTTTTTGAGACCTTGCTGAAATGCATCTCCGACGGCGTTCTCATCACCGATGAGAACGGCCAAGTTTTGTGTCACAACGAAGCGTTTCAGCAGATGATGTGTACAGGCGACGGCAAACCGGTTGGTGAGCAGGAATGGGAGCATCTCTTTGACTTGGCCAAAAAACCCACCTGTGCCGCCCATATGCGCTCACCGTTTACCAAGGTTGCAGGAACGCCCCTGGAAAACTTTGTCCGGGTGAAAGATCAAGTCAGCACCGGCGGGACCGTGCGCGACTTGGAACACTACCTGGGCACCATCACCCTGCCCGAAACGGATCGCAGCTTAAACATCTGTATTTCACAAGACCGCACCATGGCGAAAGCTCCAGACGCCAGCGCAACGTTGAGCCAACCCGGTTTCATCACCAATGACCGGGAAATGCTGTCGATCCTTTCGCACTTGGATCAGCTTGCCGATTCAACGGCACCGGTGTTGTTGATGGGTGAATCGGGCACCGGCAAAACTCAAGTCGCGCGGATGATCCACGAACAAAGCCCCCGTGCCGACAAGCCGTTGATTGAACTGAACTGCGCCGCCATCCCGGAACAATTGCTGGAATCAGAGCTGTTTGGCCACGTCAAGGGAGCCTTCACCGGAGCCACGCAAAAACGCAAGGGGCGTTTCCAGGCGGCGCACGGCGGCACCCTCTTGCTCGATGAAATCGGCGAAATCCCGTTGCACTTGCAAGCCAAGCTGTTGCGCGCCATCCAAGACCAACGGTTTGAGCCCGTGGGCTCTGACAGCACCGTTAAAGTGGACGTGCGGGTCATTTCCGCCACCAACCAAAACCTTCGGGATATGGTGAACGCTGGAAAGTTCCGCGCAGACCTGTTTTATCGCCTTGCCGTTGTGCCCATCAAAATTCCGCCTTTGCGTGAACGGGTGGGCGATATTCCCTTGCTGTTAAAGCATTTTTGCACCGACTTGACGGCCCGCGGATATCCTAACGATGTGGTTTGCACGCCCGATGCCATGCGCATGATGATGGACTATCCGTGGCCTGGAAACGTGCGCGAAATGATCAACGCGGTCGAGCATGCGTACATCTGCGCCATCGACAAATCCGTATTGCCGGAAAGCCTGCCCCAAGATATCCGCCACTATGCCGTCAACATGAGCTACGCCAACGCCATCGAATTGCCCATGGCCTATGGACGACGCCAAGACGATGCCCAACCCAAACCATACACCCCGCCCCCGCACACCGTGTTGGCGGGCGACACAGGTTTGGAAGCGGATAAAATCCGCATCGCCTTAAATACGGCTGGAGGAAATAAGTCTTTAGCTGCCAGAGCATTAGGGATTGACCGCACGACTTTATGGCGGCGCATGCGTAAGTTTGGCTTGGCATAAGCGGCTTGACCCTATAGCCTCCGCCGATTATTTGGTCGTTAAGGTGGATATTCCAATGCGCATTGCAGCTTTTGTCCTTTTTATTGTTTTGGCAGGCCTGACCACAACAACCAAGGCCGGATCCGGTTTTGATCTGTACGGCAATTGGTGCGGTCCCGGCACAAATGTGAATGCCGGACCACCGTTGGACCCCCTAGACGCGGCGTGCATGCATCATGATCAGTGTTACATCTCAATCGGTACGGCCTCTTGCGAATGCGATGTTGGGTTCATGCGCGAATTGCGCTCTATCCCTTATCCAAATGAAGATACGTTTTTGCGCTCGCGTGCCATGTACGACGCACTGGCCATGACGCCGTGCGACGACCCGTCCGGATGGGCCTTAAAACAAAGCCTGATGTGGAGCGACATCGCCGATGATGCGCTCAGCGGTCGGGCTACGCCGATGGAAGTCCCCGCCCGGTGGATGTACCTGTTTACCCGCTCCAATCCCTATCGCTAGCCGCCCCCCCCCCCCCTCCACCGCAAGCGTGTTTACATACGATAAGGACAACAGACTGACATGACCTTTTGGCGTCAGATCAAGGCACTTGTGACTGCCGCCCTATTAGTCACACAAATGTGGGCAATTGAAAGTGCCGCAGACCAGTCCGAACCCCGTGTGGTGCGGGTTGGTGTGTATCAAAACGCCCCCCAAGTGTTTATCGACAGCACGGGAACTCCGCGCGGCATTTACATCGATATTCTCGATGAAGTTGCCCGCCTGGAAGGTTGGAAACTGGACTATGTCCAAGGTTCATTCGCCGAACACTTAGAGGCGGTTGCGGCTGAGCGTCTCGACATGATGACCAGCATCGCCGCCACCCCGGAACGCAAAAAAGTTTTTGACTTTTCCCATGAAACCTTCGTTTCCGTATGGGCTCAACTTTACGTCACCCCCAGTTTAAGACCGCAGAACATCTTGGACTTGGATGGTCTGAAAATCGCCGTGATGCGCGATGGGTTGCTGGGAAAGAAGTTTCAAGAATTATGCTTAAATTTTGCCATCAATTGTCAGATCACCGCTGTAGCGTCCTACGACGATGCCCTTCAGGCCGTTGACGACGGAAAAGTCGATGGGGCCGTGGTCAACAGCATCTTGGGGTTTTCCCGGGAAAAAAAATATAAAGCCGTGCGCAGTTCCATCGTATTCAGCCCGGTGCCTCTGCAAGTCGCCCTACCCAAAGGCAAAAATGCCGATCTGGTTGCGGCGCTTGACGGTCATCTGGCCTTGTGGCGCAACAACAAATCGAGCATCTATTACCAAATCATTGACCGCTGGCTCGGCCTAAAACCGGAAGAAACGTTCACCGTACCCTCTTGGCTCAAGTGGCTTTTATTTGTCGGTGGCGCATCCATTGCCTTCATTTTTTTCTGGAATAGATCACTGCATCAAGAGGTCAATCGACGCAAAAAGACGGAAAAGGCCTTGCGTGAAAGCGAGCAGCGCTACCTTCAAATCCTCGAAAACATGAGCAGCGGCGTCGCCATCTACGAAGCGGTCGACAATGGCCAGGACTTTGTGTTCATCGATTTCAACGCAGCGGGAGAACGTATTGAAAAGATCTCCAAATCGGAAACTGTCCGCAAACGTTTGACTGAGGTTTTCCCCAGCGTCAGTAAATTCGGACTGCTGGAAGTTCTTCACAGAGTTTGGGCCACCGGACAACCCGAACATTTCCCCATCGCCATGTACAAAGACGAACGCATTTCGGGTTGGCGCGAAAACTATATCTTTAAGCTGCCAACCGGTGAAGTTGTCGCCATGTACGACGATATAACAGAACACAAACAAGCGGAAGAAGCCTTACGCAAAAGCGAAGTGAAGTTCCACTCCATCGTGCAAACCACGTCGGAAGGTTTCTGGCTAATCGACGTGAGTACCAAAAATACTCTGGAAGTGAATTCGGCCTTGTGCGAAATGCTGGGCTACACCGAAAGTGAAATCCTGGGCAAAACACCGTTTGATTTCGTAGACGAAGAAAACGCTAAAATTTTTCATATACAAACTTTGAAAATTGCAGATACGGACAACCGGGCTTACAACATCACCCTTAAACACAAAGACGGTCACGACATCCACACCCACTTTGAGGCCTCCACCATCCGCAATGATGACGGCAGCCCGCGTATTGCCTTTGCCTTCATCAAAGACATCACAGAAAGTGTTCGGATTCAAAATGAACTCCGTCTGGCCAAAGACGAAGCCGACCAGGCAAACCAAGCCAAATCGGCATTTTTGGCATCCATGAGCCATGAGTTGCGCACACCGCTGAATTCCATCATCGGCTTTGCGGAAATGATGCACTACGAAATCAAAGGCCCCCTGTCCGAACACTACAAGGAATACACCAGTTTGATCACCCGCAGTGGGCGGCTGCTTTTGGAAACGATCAACAGCGTGCTTGATATTGCCAAAATTGAAGCGGGAAAATTCGAACTCATTAAAG
>NZ_MCGG01000019.1 GCF_001746755.1 Magnetovibrio blakemorei
GGGTTAATATGGTGTCGATGCTGAAATCTTTCGGCGATGGTTGCACCACGCCCGCTTCCAGTTTGGAAATGTCCAAGAGGGTGTTCAAAAGTTCTTTTAAAGAATCCAGGGAATTGCGGATCAATGTGATGATGCCCAGCTTGTCGGCATCCGTTTCTTTATTTTCCAAAGCGTAGACGAACAGGTTGAGCGCTTGCAGGGGTTGGCGTAAATCATGGCTGGCGGCGGCCAAAAACCGGGTTTTGGCAACCGATGCCTTTTCCGCTTCGTCGCGAGCATCCATCAACCCGGCTTCGCGCAAATGCAGGGTATCAACCAGATACTGAAGCGATTGCGCCATGTCGGTGATCTCATCATCGCCACTGGTATCGATTTGGACAAACGCACCTTCGGCGTGCGCCAGCATGGATTCACGCAGTGTGCCCAACCGGCGCAAGACGGTTCGGCTGACATACAGGAATGTCGCCACCGCAACCAAAGCGGAAACCAAGATGAACCCCATCATGGCCTGCAATGTAACGTCCATGGAACGACTGGTGTTGCGGTTGGTTTCGCTGATGACGTTGCGAATGTCTCTGGTGGCAAAGTCGGCGGCCGAAATAAACTGCTCGGCAATCGAACGTGCATTGCGCAGCGTCGCCTGAATTTGGTTGTAGGTGTCGATATCCAGTTTTTTGATATGAAACAGACCATTGCGCCCAAACATGATGGCATCCAGGCGCTGGAGAATGTCTTTTGCGTCGAATTGAACTTCGCTGGGCAAATAGGCGTTTTGGCCCCGCACGTCTTCAAGTTTTTGCGTTGCGCGCTGTTCAAGGGCAAAGAGCGGTGCGGTGTGCTTGAGACGTGTTGCGCGCATCAGCATGAAAACAACCGAATGAATAGAGACGTTCCATTGGCGCAAAGGTCCCGATGGCGCAATCGTGCCATCGGGCAAGTTGGTGCCAAATTGGACCGCCACCAAGTCCTCTTGCAGGTGAGTCATTTCGGTGTCGATTTCGGCCAAGCGTTCACCGTAGACAATGCGGTTTTCGGTTAGGGTGTTGAGAGAGTTGTAGGTAGAAAACAATTCCTCTTTGAGGGCGAGAAGCTCTTGCTTGCGGTTGCCCGAGAGATTTTGCGCAGAAATACGGTTGATGATTTCTTCCAACCACGCGGCATCGTCTTTGACTTGTCCGATCAGATTGAGGCGCGTCCACGTGGTGGGGGAAATGATCAGGCTGGCCCCGCGGCCCGCGACGCTCATGGACAGCTGACTGATTTGCGCGGTATCTTCGAGGGTCGGCAACTCAGAGTTGGTGAGGTTGTCGTAATCGGATTGAAATCGATTGAGCGCAACAATCGAGGCTCCGCCCGCAATAATGGCCGTTAAGGTGATGAAGCCAAGTGCCAGAAACAGTTTGGTCGAAATGGCAGATTGTGGGCTGGAAGCGGGCTGAGCGCGTTTGTCGGGGGAAGATGTGCGCACGGCTTGCGTATCGACCATGATGATTGATCCTTTGGGGAAATATGCCCCAAGTCTTTAAAGACCTTTGAAGACCCTTGGAAGCCTTCGACCATTTGGATAGTATGCCCTATCAGTACGTGAGACGATACGAAAACTCAACTTAATCGAATGCCTCTTTGGGGCCGGCGTCAAATACGTTAGCGGAGCATAACTTTGAAACGTTCACGATTTTCACGAGCCCTCCCCATGGCTTTCCCCGTTGCCCTGTTGGTGATGATGATGGTGGTGACATCCAGCGGCGTTGTTCAGGCGGCTTCAACCATTGAGACGGTGAAAAACCGAGGGTTTGTTTTGTGTGGGGTCACGGATCGCGTTCCGGGGTTCTCTCTGCACGAAGCCGACGGTTCGTGGTCAGGGTTTTTTGTCGATTTTTGCCGTGCCGCCGGAGCCGCCGTTTTGGGCAATGCGGATGCCGTGCAGATTGAAAGCTACTGGCTGGATGCTTTGGAAGGCCGTGAGGTCGACATTTTGCATGCAGGATCGACGTGGACACTCGTGCGCGATACCACCCGCATGATCGACTTTCCCGGCATTTATTTTTATGACGGGCAAGGTTTCATCCTTCATTCCAATTTGGGCGTGAAATCTTTGAAGGACGCTATGACGACGAAAGACCTTAAGGTTTGCGCCATTGGGCCATCGTCTACGGCGCGCGCAAACTTGGAAGAATTCATCGCCAACACCGGCGTGACCTGGACATTGGTGCCCATTCAGACCATGGACGGGATGTGGCGCGCCTTCTTTGGTGGGCGCTGCGACATGGCCATTCATGACCGCTCTGCCTTAGTCGCCGTGCATGCGGGGCGTTTGGATGACAGTGATGATTATGTCGTTTTGCCGGAAGTGATCTCTAAGGAACCCTTGGCCCCGGCGGTGCGCTCCGACGATGTACAGTGGCGCGATCTGATTTTTTGGGTGACGATGGCAACCATTGCAGCGGAAGACTTGGGCGTGAACCAAGATAATGTGGACGATATGTTGGCTCATTCCACGTCACCTGAAGTGCGACGCTTGTTGGGGGCCGACCCGGGTATTGGTGTCGGTTTTGGCTTAAGCGATGACTGGGCCTATCAGGTGATCAAGCAACTGGGCAATTACGGTGAAATTTTTGCCCGCAACCTCGGTCCCAAAACTCAGTTTAAGATGTCGCGGGGCCTCAATCAGCTGTGGCGCGATGGCGGGTTGCTTTACGCGCCGCCGGTCCGTTGAGCGTGTTGATACAAATCAGTGGGTATGAATCAGGAAACAGGCTGGAAATTTTGGGTTGATCGTGGCGGCACCTTTACCGATGTGGTGGCCGGGCAACCTGACGGGTCCATTTCAACCCTTAAGCTTCTGAGTGAAAATCCGGAACACTATGAGGATGCCGCCGTCGAAGGGGTCCGCCGTTTGATGGGTGTCGCACCGGGCCTACCCATTCCCAGCGCCGACATCGAACACATCAAGATGGGCACCACGGTGGCCACCAATGCTTTGTTGGAACGCAAAGGCGAACGCACGGCGCTGGTGATCACCCAAGGCTTTGGCGACGCCCTGCGGATCGGTTATCAAAACCGCCCGCGTTTGTTCGATCTCAATATCCAATTGCCCGACTTGATGTATGAACGCGTACTCGAAGCGCGTGAACGGGTTACGGCTTTGGGCGAGGTCATCTGTCCGCTTGATGAACAGGCCTTGCAGTCGGATTTGCAAATGGCCTTCGACGCGGGCATTCGCGCTTTGGCCATTGTGTTCATGCACGGTTATCGCTACACAGATCATGAACGCCGCGCCGCCCAAATGGCCGGGGCCGTTGGCTTTACGCAAATCTCCGTCAGTCATGACGTCAGCCCTTTGATGAAGCTGGTGTCGCGGGGCGACACCACCGTGGTCGATGCGTATCTGTCGCCGATCTTGCGCCGTTACATCGATCGGGTGCACGGGGAATTATCAGACACTCGTTTGATGTTTATGCAATCCAACGGGGGGCTCACCGACGCCGATTTGTTTCAGGGCAAAGACAGCATTTTGTCCGGTCCGGCCGGTGGCGTGGTGGGCATGGCCCAAACCGCCAGGCAGGCTGGGTTCGACAAGGTGATCGGTTTTGACATGGGCGGCACGTCCACCGACGTCAGCCACTTCGACGGCGCATTTGAACGCGTGTTTGAAACCCAAGTTGCCGGCGTGCGCATGCGCGCGCCGATGTTGCACATTCACACCGTGGCGGCGGGCGGCGGTTCAATTTTGCATTTTGACGGGGCGCGGTTTCGGGTCGGCCCCGACAGTGCCGGCGCGAACCCGGGTCCGGCATGTTATCGCCGCGGCGGCCCATTGGCGGTGACCGACTGCAATGTGCTTTTGGGTAAAATTCAGCCCGCTCATTTCCCTCATGTGTTTGGACCGAATGCCGACCAGCCCTTGGATGTGGAGGGCGTGCGCACAAAGTTTGCAGAGCTGGCTGCCGACGTTGAGCACGCCACCGGGGAGCCCATGAGCGTTGAGCGCATTGCGGAGGGTTTTTTGGGCATTGCGGTGGAGAACATGTCCAATGCGATCAAAAAAATATCGGTTGAGCGCGGTTATGACGTGACCGAATACGCGCTGAATTGTTTCGGCGGCGCGGCGGCTCAGCATGCGTGCTTGGTGGCGGATGCGTTGGCGATGGAAACCATCCTCATTCACCCCTTTGCAGGCGTTCTGTCTGCCTACGGGATGGGCTTGGCGGATTTTACGGCGTTGCGCGAACGTGCGGTCGAAAAACCCTTGAGCGTTGAGGCTATGACCAATTTGCAAAGCCTGTTGGCGGATTTGGGAGCTGAGGCGCGGGCAGAACTGGGCGCGCAAAAGATTCCGTCAGAGCGCATCCACGTGAACGAAAAACTGTTGTTGCGTTATGTGGGCAGCGATACCGCTTTGGACATCGCGTTTGCGCCTTTCGACCAAGTGGTGCGCGACTTCGAAGATCATCATAAGCGGCGCTTCGGTTTCGTTCAGCCGGGACGCGGTTTGATCGTCGAAGCCGTAGCGGTGCAAGCGGTGGGGCGTGACGGCGAGGAAGCCTCGGCCGTGCGCGACCGCCCAGACGATCACGTCAAGCCCGCGTGCGTCGAGACCATAACCCTCACCAGTGCAGGTGTGCGCTGTGAGGCGCCGGTGTTTAACGGTGGTGATTTTGCCCCCGGCGACGACCTGCTGGGGCCGGCGTTGATTTGTGATGCCAACACGACCGTGATGGTGGAAGCGGGATGGCAAGCGCGGATGAACGCCCAGGGCAGTTTTGTGCTGACCCGTCACACGGCGCGCGCCAAACGCCAAAGCATCGGCACCGATGCCGATCCGGTCATGTTGGAAATCTTCAACAATTTGTTCATGTCCATCGCCGAACAAATGGGCGCGACGCTGGCCAACACGGCGCATTCGGTGAACATCAAAGAACGCCTGGATTTTTCGTGCGCTGTATTTGATGGCGACGGCAACTTGGTGGCCAACGCGCCGCACATGCCGGTGCATTTGGGCAGCATGGGCGAAAGCGTAAAAAGCATCATGTCGGGGCGGCGTGCGGGGCATTTGGGAAGCATGCGTCCAGGCGACGTGTTCGCCACCAATGCGCCCTACAACGGCGGCACCCATTTGCCGGACGTCACGTTGGTGACACCGGTGTTTTTGGCTGAAGAGATCTTGTTTTATGTGGCCTCAAGGGGCCATCACGCCGACATCGGCGGCATTTCGCCCGGGTCCATGCCGCCCAATTCGACCTCTGTCGAAGAAGAAGGCGTGTTGATCGACAACGTCAAAATCGTCGATCAAGGAGCCTTTTTAGAGGCAGACGTGCGGGCTCTTTTGGCCTCAGGCCCTTGGCCTGCACGCAATATTGATCAGAACATGTCTGATCTGGGTGCGCAAATTGCGGCCAACGAAAAAGGCATAGCGGAGCTGTTGCGCATGACCGCGCACTTCGGTTTGGACGTGGTGCGCGCTTATATGGGCCATGTCCAAGACAACGCCGAAGAAAGTGTGCGCCGGGTTTTGGATGTATTACACGATGGTGCGTTTGTTTATGAATTGGACAATGGGGCAGAAATCCACGTCGCCGTGCGCATTGATAAGGGTGTGCGTCGAGCTTTGGTGGACTTCACCGGCACATCGGCAGAGCTGGCCAGCAACTTCAACGCCCCGTTCCCGGTGTGCCGGGCGGCGGTCCTGTACGTGTTTCGCACCCTGGTGAACGATGATATTCCGCTCAATGCGGGATGCCTGAAGCCCATCGACATCATCGCGCCCGATGGCTGCATGCTCAATCCGCTTTATCCTGCCGCCGTGGTGGCGGGCAATGTGGAAACCAGCCAGTGCGTCACGGATGCCCTCTATGGTGCGTTAGGCCAAGTGGCGGCGGCGCAGGGCACCATGAACAATTTCACATTTGGTGATGAGGCCCTTCAATATTACGAAACCATTTGTGGCGGCGCGGGTGCGGGAGCAGATTTTGACGGCCAAAGTGCGGTGCAAACGCACATGACCAATTCCCGCCTGACCGATCCGGAAGTTCTGGAATGGCGCTATCCGGTGTTGGTGGATGGGTTTTTCATTCGCACAGGCTCAGGCGGCGCGGGTCGCCACCGGGGCGGCGACGGGGTGGTGCGGCGGATCAAGTTTCTCAAAGCCATGCGGGCGGGGATTTTGTCCAATCACCGGCGCATTGCGCCCTTTGGTCTGAACGGTGGAAACCCCGGAAAAGTGGGCGTGAATTGCATTGAACGCGCGGATGGCCGGGTTGAAGATTTGGGCCCAACGGCGTCAGCGGATATGCAGCCCGGCGACGTATTTGTCATCAAAACGCCGGGAGGTGGCGGTTTTGGGGCGTCTTAGCTTGTTTTAGGGTGATTTTCAGGGGGGGAAATGAATCCCTAAAAAGCGCCATGAAAGCGGTTGACAGAGGGGCTCTCACACCGTACTTTCCGCGTCCACAGGGGTCATGTCGGCTCCGCACGTGTTTAAGGAATATCGCCATGAAGGTTCGCAACTCGCTTAAGTCCGCGAAAAATCGTGACAAGAATTGCGTTGTCGTGCGTCGTAAAGGCCGCGTCTACGTGATCAACAAGCGTAACCCGCGTTTCAAAGCACGTCAGGGCTGATTTTCGGCGGCAGCGCTTCGGCGCTCCCCAATCAAAACTGGTTGTCGTGTCTTGAGCAAACCGCGTCTCGGCCCTTTTATCAGGCTGGCGCGGTTTTGCGTTGTCTAGGCCTTAGGGCAAAAGCCATATTCAGCACATATTGTGAGATTATAAGGGCATGTGAGGCCGGCTTAGGTTGTTCGCAGGCTTTTTACGTACGTCTGCGTTTGAGAATCGGGAGCTTTTTGCTGATAATCTGAGGTCAGCGTGTTGTTTTGTATGGCCCTTTAGGGGGCTAGGCGACTACACTCTATGCTCCTGTTTTGCATGCGTGCGATAATCTCCACTTTTACAGTTCAATTGGGGTGATGTGATTTTGGCGAAGAAATTTTTGATAGGCGTCCTTGTTGTTGTGGCTTTGTTGGCGGGGGTTGCCATCATTGGCCCGAGCTTTATCGATTCGAACGCGCTGAAGCAGCAGGCCACGGCCCAAGTGCGCGCCGCCACCGGTCGCGACTTAACCATCGACGGTGATCTGCAAATCAGCATTTTTCCCTCTCCGACACTAACTGCCAATTCGGTTACGCTCACCAATGCAGCGGGTGCGGCGGAAGACAACATGGTGAGTTTGAAGGCCGTCGAAGTGCGGGTCGCCTTGATGCCGTTGTTGTCCGGGAAGGTGCAAGTCGAACGCATTCGCTTGGTGGGCGCGGTGGTCAACATTGAAAAATTTGCCGACGGGCGCACCAATCTTGAATTTCAGCCCCAACCCCAAACGCAAACGCAGAGCAAAACCGGGCAAACTTCATTGTCTGTGCCACAAGTCTCTGAAACCGCAGAGAACACCGATTCCAGTAAAGCCAGTGGGGCAGGCGAGGCGGGTATGGACATCCGCTTGGACAACTTTGAACTTGTTGATTCCCGCCTCATCTATCGCGACGATACAGTGGGAACAGTAGAACGGATTGATGACATTGACGCCATGTTGCGTGCGGTATCCCTCAACGGTCCGTTTGAAGCCAAGGGTCAAGCCCGCGTTCGCGGCGTGCCGCTGGCATTTGAAGTGTCGCTTGGGCAAATCATCAAAGAACGCACGGTGCCCGTCAACGCCGTCGTAAATGCCCCCGGCGGCGCGCGCGCGCAAGTGACGGGCGCGGTTTTGAATTTGGAATCCACGCCGCGTTTTCGCG
Organism: Magnetovibrio blakemorei; assembly: GCF_001746755.1. Taxonomy (GTDB): domain Bacteria; phylum Pseudomonadota; class Alphaproteobacteria; order Rhodospirillales; family Magnetovibrionaceae; genus Magnetovibrio; species Magnetovibrio blakemorei. The sequence goes on from NZ_MCGG01000019.1 coordinate 7,788, forward strand.
GTAAAATCAAAGTGCAGGGCGAAAACTTAGCCCAGCTATTGAACGCGGCTCTCGGCGCGCCGTCGACTCCGGCCCTGCTTGGTCAAACGTTCGCCCTTGATAGTGCTATCGATGCTTCCGCTGCCGATGTGGGTTTGAGCGAACTTGAAATCCAATTGGGAAAATCCCGTGTTACCGGAAGTGTCCAGGCCGCGCTGTCTGAGGGTGTTTCGTTTGACGTTAAGTTGAAGTCGGCTCTCATCGATGTGGACGAGATGCTGAAAATGGCCGCGTCAGAAACAAAGAACGCGCCAAGCGCTCAAGGGGCCACCCCTTCGTCCGCTTCTGTGGCGACTGCACCTGCGGACGCCAGCAAAGACGCACCGGCACCCGCAAAGCCCCAGCCGTTTGCTTTTCCAAGTGACCTGCGCGGCACGGTTCAAGTGACGGTCGATGCCGTGGCCGTCAATGGTGGATTGGTGAACGATGTGCGGTTGGTGGCTGAATTGGCGGATGGTGAATTGGCGTTGAGCCAATTTCAAGCCATGGCTCCTGGCGTCACCGAAGTGGGCGTGTTCGGTTTTGCCCGACCCAAAGAGGGCGTGTTGCGTTTTGAAGGCGACGTTGACGTCACGTGTGCCGACCCGTCGTCTTTGACCGCATGGCTGGGCGTTAAACTGCCCTCAGGCGTTGCCGAGCGGGTGAAGCGCGTGACTTATAAAAGTAAAGTTACGGCCGATGCCAAGCAGGTGGTGGTCAGCGGGTTGAACGTCACGGCGGACAAATCGACCTTGACCGGCGGTGTGACCTTGGCGTTGCGCAAACGTCTGTCGTTCGGTGCCGATTTGGCCCTCAACGAGATCAATTTGGACACCTATTTGAACGGCGGCACTCACCCCAGTGCAGCGCCTGCTGAGGGGGCGTCTAAACAGGCTTCGGGGGCGAAAGCCAGTCCAGCTGCATCTTCGACGATGGCACAAGATGTGGCGGACATGGCCGACGCTTGGAACGCTCTTTCTGCGCTGAACGACTTTGATGCCAACTTGAAAGTCCGTGTCGGGACTTTGGTTCAAGACGGCAAAACGCTGAAAAATTTGAGCTTGGATGGCACCTTGTATGCGGGTGCGCTGACGTTGCGGTCTTTGCAACTCGGAGATTTCCAAGGGGCCAGCGCCAACCTATCGGGCACGTTTACCAGCTTCGGTAAGATCCCCGAAATGGCGAAGGTCAAAGTCACCGCCAAGGTCAAAGATGCGCAGAAATTGGCCGCAGATTTCGGTGCGGCGGGCTTGCCCAAAGGTCTGAAAGCCGTGGCCTTGAATGCCACGGCGGAAGGCTCCGTGTTGAAGCCCCGGTTTGAGGCCCAGGTGAACGCCCTGGAAGGCGACTTTGGCGCCAAGGGCAGTTTCTCGGTTCTGCCCATCGCTTTTGGCTTTGATGGAACCGTCAGCGCCAAGCACCCGAACTTAGACACGCTTTTGAATGCCCTTGATGTGGGCTTTAACCCTGCGGGGCCGTTGGGCGCGTTGGATCTGAAGGCGCAACTGACGACCGATGGCAAAACCCATAAGTTGACACAGTTGAAAAGCACTCTTGGCGGAACGGCTATTAATGGCGACATTTTGGCCAACACGGGGGGCGAAAAGCCTCAAGTGACGGCGAACTTGCAAACCGGAGTTTTGGCGCTGGATCGCTTTTTGCCGAAAGCCCAGGGCAAGGCCCAGTTGGACCAACCCATGAGCAAGGTTGCTTCCAAATGGGGCAAACGTCCTGAAGTTTCAAATGTTATTTTTGCCGCGTTTGATAACGACCAATTGGCGGCCGCTTCCGCCAAGGTCAATGAACGGTGGTCGCGTGAACGCTTTGATTTGAGCGCACTCAACATGCTCGATGGCGATTTTTCGCTGATGTCCGAAGCCATTCAGTTTGGCGACTATGCACTGACCAGCGCGGACATTCATGCCACTGTCAAAGACGGGGTGATGACGGCGGACAAAATTAAAGGTGCTGTGTTTGGCGGACCTTTAAACGGTTCCGCCACCGTGCGCGCCAGCGGAACACCGACGGTAACGTCGAACATCAAGCTTGATGCCCTTAAGGTCCGCGAAGCGGTCCAAGCCGTCGCAAAACAAGATTTGGCATCGGGAAACCTGTCGATGAACATGGCCTTTAAGGCCACTGGTTTGAGCCCCGCCGATTTGGTTGGTTCCTTAGGTGGTACGGGCAGTCTCAACATCAGCCAGTTGGACGTGAAAAAAGGCGGTAAAGGTTCGGCCTTGTCCGGCGTGCTGGGTCTGGTTGCCGCCATGAACCAGTTGTCTTTGGGCAGTAAAACAGGCAATGGACTCGCCGATTTGGCGTTGTCCTTTGATGTTCAAGACGGCGTTGCCACTGCGCATGAGATGAAGCTCACGTCCGCCATGGGTAATGGCACCGGGGCGGGAACCGTTGATATCGCAGGTTGGGGTATTGATGTTGCGGGCAACATGACGGTTGAACCCAATTTGGTCACCAGCTTGCTGTCCAAGGGCCGTGTTGGTCGCCAGCAGTTGCCGTTCGCGCTCAAGGGTGCGCTGGACAATCCCGCCGTCAACTTAGGTCTCAACAAAGCTTCAACGGGCTCTGACGCAGGTGCTCCTCAACAAAAGCTCGATCCCTTGCGCAGCTTGCTGCAAAATGCATTGCCGGGGGCCAAGGCGCCGCAACAAGATAGCGTCGTAAATCCCCAGCAACCCGATGGTACCCTTGTACCGCCGCCACCAGCAGCAGATTTGGCTCCGGCACCAAAGCCCCAAAAGCCCTCGGCCCAGGATTTGATTCAGAAGTTGATGAAGGGGCTTTAGCCTTTAAGGTGAGTGAGCACGAACACCCTGAGCGCGCTGGAAAGATTGGTGGTGCGCAGGTGGTCGATTTCCGTCACCAGCTTGTTGATGGACTGACCCCGCGCTTTGGCAATGGTCATCAACTCATCCCAAAAGGCATCTTCCAACGACACGCTGGTTTGGTGGCCGTTCAAAAGCAAAGAGTGCTTGCGCATTTGGTACGCGGGCGCTGAAAAATTGTCGTCCATGGGCTCGCCTTCTAGAATCAAATCAAGTTATCGTAAATCATCAACACCGCCACGGCGATGAGCAAAATCCCGGTTGAATGGGTGATCAGTTTATAGGTGCGATCGTTTTTGAGCCAGCGCCGCACCACTTCGGCGGCGAACGCTAAGGGCGCTTGCCACAAAATGTTGATGACAATCAGCCCCAACGACAGGGCGATCAATTGCACGGTCACGTCGTCTCTCGACCGATCGATGAAGTTGGGGAACAGGGCCAAAAACAGCAAGATGACTTTGGGGTTGAGCAAATTGCAAAACACCGCGTCGCGAAAGGCTTTGGTCATGGACACCGGGGGCTTGCCCGTAGCCCCCACATGCAACAAGCCATGGGGGCGAAAACTCTGTACGCCGATCCAGCCGATATATGCCGCCCCCGCCAGCGCTACGGCCTTAAACATAATGGGGTTGGAAGCAATCAGCACGGAAATGCCAAAGATCGCCAGCAGGGTATGCCCGACCAAGCCCACTTGCACGCCCAACACCGTCGCCAGCCCAACATTGCGCCCCGAACTCAACGCATAGCGCAAGATGATCAGCGTATCGGGTCCCGGCGTCAAAACGATCACCGATGCGGTCAGCATGAAGGCTGAATAAGTCGCTAAATCTACGGGGAACGCCATAACGCGATGTCCTAAGCCTCAGAGACGTCGAGCTTAAAGCGCGCGGACAAACACGTCCATGGCTTCGATGGCTTCGGCCCAGTTCTGGGCTTCGCTACGACCTGATTTTTTGCGCGGCTTAAAACCGTGGTCGCCGTCTTCCAACCACTGCACCCGAATGGTTTTGGACAAGGGAAAGCTCGGCACTTGATCAATGGTGCCAAAGGTGTCGCGGGTGCCTTGCAAAATCAGGGTCGGCGTTTTTAAAGTCCGCAAATGCGCCATGCGGCCCTCAGCTTTTTCCGGCTTGCCCGGCGGGTGAAACGGATAGCCCAGACAAATGACGCCTTTCACCGGATGGCCCTCAGTTTCCAGTTCAGATGCCACCATCGACGCCATGCGCCCGCCCATGGATTTACCTGAAATGACCAGGTTTTCACGGCCCAAATGATCAATCACGGCGCGCCAAGTGTCCAGCAAAATGGGCGCGCGATTGGGCGGACGTTTTTTGTCATCCACCCGGCGCCCAGCCATGTAGGGAAATTCAAACCGCACACAGCGCAAGCCACGCGCCGCCAGACCTTGGGCAAACGTTGTCATAAATGCTGTATCCATGGGTGCGCCCGCACCATGTGCCAAGGCAATGGTTACGGGCGCATCATGGGGACCGTCGATGAGAAGTTCAGGCAGATCCATCGCTCAGCCGGAATCTTGACCGTTGATTTCCAGGCCGTGCTTTTTGATGTCTTCGAAGAAATCGTTGCCTTTGTCGTCAACTATGATGAAGGCGGGGAAGTCGACGATGTCGATTTTCCAGATGGCTTCCATGCCCAGTTCTGGGTATTCAATGCATTCGATATGTTTAATAGACTCAAAGGCCAGTTCCGCCGCCGCACCGCCGATGGAGCCGAGATAAAAGCCGCCGTGTTTTTTGCACGCGTCGGTCACGGCTTGGGAGCGGTTGCCCTTGGCCAGCATGACCAAAGATCCGCCCGCTTCTTGAAACTGATCGACATAGCTGTCCATGCGCCCGGCCGTGGTGGGGCCGAAGGAACCCGACGCATAGCCTTCCGGCGTTTTGGCGGGACCGGCGTAATAGACCGGGTGGTTTTTGATGTAATCGGGCAAGCCTTGCCCGGCATCTAAACGTTCTTTGAGCTTGGCGTGGGCCAAGTCGCGTCCGACGATCAGTGATCCGGTCAACTTGATGCGGGTTTTGATCGGGTACTGGCTCAACTGGGCACGGATTTGATCCATGGGTTGGTTCAAATCAATGCTCACCACATCGTCGGAGAGATTTTTTTCGGTGATTTCGGGCAGATACTTGGCGGGGTCCGTTTCCAGCTTCTCCAAGAAAATGCCTTCAGCCGTAATCTTGCCGAGAATTTGACGATCCGCCGAGCATGACACGCCGATGCCCACCGGACACGATGCGCCATGGCGGGGCAGGCGAATGACCCGCACATCGTGGCAGAAGTACTTGCCGCCGAACTGCGCGCCGATGCCGAGGTTTTGCGTCATCTTCAGAATTTCGGCTTCCATCTCCAAGTCGCGGAAGGCTTGGCCATAGGCGTTGCCTTGGGTCGGCAAGCCATCCAAATAATGCGCGGACGCCATCTTGACGGTCTTCAAGTTCAGTTCAGCCGACAATCCACCGATGACCACGGCCAAGTGATAGGGCGGACAGGCTGCGGTGCCGAGCGTCGCGATTTCGGCTTTTAAAAATTCGGCCATGGATTTGGGGTTGAGCAAGGCCGCGGTTTTTTGATGCAGGAAGGTCTTGTTGGCCGACCCGCCGCCCTTGGCCATGAACATGAATTTGTAGCTACCGCCGGGCACCGCGCCGATGTCGATTTGGGCGGGCAGGTTGGTGCCGGTGCCGACTTCTTTGAACATCGAAAGCGGCGCCATCTGGCTGTAGCGCAAATTGTTTTCCGCATAGGCCTTCATCACGCCTTCGGAAAGGGCGGCTTCGTCCTGTCCGCCGGTCCATACGTTTTCGCCCTTTTTGCCCATGATGATGGCGGTGCCGGTGTCCTGACACATGGGCAGCACGCCACCGGCGGAGATGTTGGCGTTTTTCAAAAGCTCCATGGCGACAAAGCGGTCATTGGCGGAGGCTTCCGGGTCTTTGAGGATAGATGCCAATTGTTTCAAGTGCGCGGGGCGCAGCAGGTGCGAGGTGTCGCGCATCGCGGTCGAGGCCAGCAGGCTCAGGCCTTCGGGCTCGATCTCCAAAATGGTGCGCCCAGAAACGGTGTGGGTGGAAACAAATTCCTTGGTCAGCAGGCGATATTCGGTTTCGTCCGGGCCAAAAGAAAAAAGTTCATGAAAAGCAGGTTCGTTCATCACAAAAAGTCTCTCAACTGGGGAGGTTGGAACAGACTTAATATGTAAAGCGCCTAAGGCCGTTAGGCCAGGAGATTGTTATTTTTTGCGAAAGGCGTCCAGCGTGATCACTTCGCCGGTTTTGGGCTCGTCATCATCATCGCCGCCAATGCTGCTGCCACGGTCATCTTGGTTGGTGCGGTTGCGGGTTTCTTCAAAATATTCAAGATGCTGGGTGTCGTAGTCGTCTTCGGAACCCTCAAAATCGTCTTCGTCTTCTTCGTCAAGCGGCAACATTTTCAGCTGCAAGGCAAAATTCACCGACGGGTCGGCAAATGAAATAACCGATTCATAAGGAATCACCAAATTTTCCGACTTTCCCCCAAAACTGAGGGTGACGGAAAAGGCATCGTCACCAGCCATCAGATTTTCATACTGATATTGCAACACAATGGTCATGTCATTGGGGTGCTGTGCGCGCAGACGCGGCGGGATCACAACGCCCGGGTCTTGCGATAAAAATGAAATGTAAAAGTGATGGTCGCCGGGCAGGCCATGTTCTGCGACGTGGGCAATGGTTTTTTTGATGACGCTGCGCAGCGCCTCTTCGACCCATATATCGTAGCGAAGTGTTTCGTCGCTCATAAATGCCTGTTCCGTTTGTTTGGCCTCTGGTCGCAAATGGTGGTCACAAGCGGGCCTTTGTTGGTGGGCACCAAAGCTCGGTGCTGGATAAGTGGGGGGCTTCTGTTGCCAGGTGCCCCCCGAACCCCGTGGTTGCTTAGCTGTTAAGCGGCAACCGCAAATGCTTCGTTGTTATCGTTAGCATTTGTAAAAGTAGCCCGATACGGTGGTACAATGCCGGGCGAAAGTCAGTCCTTTACCACGCTCGTCGATCCTATTTCGCCCCCTGAACAGCCAGCGCTTAAGCTTATAAAGCGCTGGCTCGAATTGGTGGAGGCGCCGGGTACCGCCCCCGGGTCCGAAACGATTATTCCGAAAAACGTTTATCGCCATAGTCGGTTGCCCGACAAATTAAATATAGGCTTCTCAGCGTCCGATTGCAAAGGTCTGAGTGTACGATTACCGATTAACGCAAAATATTGAGCGTTTTTGGCGTTTATACTACATGTGGTGTCTTGAAACGTTTGAGAACCTGAATTTCGTGGTAAGATGTTGGCGTCGAATCGCGGGGGCGACAACGTAGTCCATTCACAGACAAAGCATGAGGGGGCCGCATTTCCATGGCGGACATCTTTATCGTTGACGATCAGGGGCCGGAAGCAACGGCCATGTTGCAAGCGTTGTATTCTCGCTCCGGTGAAAGTGCGCGCACCCATCTCGAGATGGTGCAGAAACGCGGTTCAGCGAAGTTTATGGAAAGTTATTACGTCGGTTACGGCCATGCCTCCATCGGCGATTGCGGCACCACCACGCTGTTTATCGAAGGTTTGTCGATTTTGGCGTGTAAAGCGGTGCAGGACAATCCGTTGTACAGCGGTCAAGAAAGCTCGACCCGCTACATCGATTTTTCCAAACAGCCCATCATTGACCCCATTTCCACGCCCCAAAGCAAAGCGGTGTTGGAGGCCTGGATGGACTTTTACCTTAGCGCTCTCGATCCTTTGGAGGCTTATCTCAAAGACCGCTTCCCGCTCGGCGAAGGTGAAAAGGAACGGGTGTGGGACACCGCCATCAAGGCCCGTGGGTTCGATATATTGCGGGGCTTTTTGCCCGCAGGCATTACGTCACAGCTGGCGTGGACCACCAATTTGCGCCAAGCCGCAGACAAACTGCATTTGTTGCGCCATCACCCCCTGCGCGAGGTGCAAGAAGTTGCAGAAGGCTGCTTGGCCGAACTGCGCCAAAGCTACCCCAGCAGCTTTGGCCACAAGGATTATCCCCAAACCGAGGCCTATCTGGCCAAAACGGCCTTTAAGACCAATTATTTGGACAGTCGCTTTTTCGCCACAGACGAGCCCGATTTGAGCTTCTCCAGCACCGTTGATGATGGCCTCTTGCAAGCTCAGGAAGGCGACGTGATTGCGGGCCGCCCGCCGCGTACCAATTTGCCGCGCTATCTGGATGGTTACGGCCAGTATACCTGCACGTTCGATTTGGATTATGGCTCGTACAGGGATTTACAGCGCCACCGCAACGGCATTTGCCGCATTCCGCTGCTCACCGGCGAGCGGGGCTTTCATGACTGGTATTTGGATGAGCTGCCCGAGCCGCTGGCCGGTCAGGCGCGCGCCCTGGTTGAAACTCAGTTCAAAGCGATTGACGCTTTGGATGCACGTACTGAAGATAAGCAATACCTCTATCCCTTGGGGGCCAAGGTGCGTTGCCAGACGGTCTACACTTTGCCGCAGATGATTTATGTCATTGAACTGCGCTCGCAAAACACCGTGCATTCAACGCTGCGCGACGTAATGCACTGGATGGACGGTGAAATGCGCAAGCGTCACCCCGAACTAACCCTGCATACGGACTTGGAACCGTCAAAATTTGACGTCAAACGGGGCACCCAAACCATCACCAAGCGGGCCTAAGCACCTGTTTTTTCGAGGTTAAGGTCATCGGTGTGGCCTTAAATATCCCTAGCCATCAGATGGGGATTGTGTTTTTGTGCATATCAGGTCAATTTTAGACTATAAATAAACCTGAACGCGAGGCGGGGTATAACGCGCCCATTGTTCATGCAGAGGGGCTTGGTCTGTGAATTCTCAGCATAAATTGTTTTCGGCAGAGCGTCGCTTGATGAAAGAGCGCGGTGAAACCATTCCGGCATATGCGCCCGCACCTGCGTCCTCTGTTGCAACCGAAGAGGTTTTGCGCGCCATTGCCGAGGTTAAGACCATGATCGAGGGCTTGAGTCTTGAGACCAGGCAAGGCCTTGCCGCCACAGCCTCTGCCCCCAGCGGCGACGTTGGACCGGAAATGTCCGTGTTGCGCGGTCAGTTGCATGACTTAAAATCATCGATTGATAAAACCAAGGCTGAAATTGCCGCCATTCATAAACCCGGCCAAACCGAAGATAAATTTATCACGGCGGCCATGGAACTCAGCGCCATCGTCGAAGCGACGGAAGAAGCCACCAACAATATTCTGGGTGCGGCGGAAGACATTGATGAACTGACCCAGTCCATCCGCGAACGCATTGATGACGTGAAATCTCACGAACATCTGCAAACCATGTCCAATTTGGTCATTCGTATTTATGAAAACTGCAACTTCCAAGACATCACCGGGCAGCGCACCGGCAAGGTGGTGAAAACCATCAATTATTTGGAAGAACGCATCCTCACCATGATCAGCATCTGGGGGGAAGAGGACTTCGAAGGCATTGAACTTTCTGCCGATGCGCGCAGCGAAGACGAAAAACTGCTGGAAGGACCGCAACTCGACGGGGCGGGTATTTCACAGGACGATATCGATTCCTTGTTTGACTGATTGACGTCCAGTCACGTGTCTGGGGGAGCGCTCAATATGTTTTTGGGTCCTCCCGTTTATACTCCGAAATAAAAAACATGATTTTTATTTCTAATTGTGTCTATCATGTGCCGGGATTTGGGAGGTTTTATGTCGATTCGTACTTTTTCCGCACTGCGGACATCTTCTTTTCGGGGCTCACTGGCGAAAAGCGTTGTCTTTTCGGGTGTTGTTTTCAGCATCGCTTTGGGACCTGTCAGTGCCCAGGCTGAGGCTTGTATGGACGCAGCAGCACGCACCGCGTTAGAAATGCGGGTTCTGCAAAGCGAATTGATGGTTGCCGCTCTCACTTGTGGACAACGACCCAGCTATAACGCATTTGTGACCACCTTTAAGCCCTATTTGATGCGTCAAGGTGGGCAACTCAAATCCTTCTTCGTAAAATCCTTCGGCCCTAAACAGGGGGCTGAGATGCTCAACAAGACCGTCACGCGTCTGGCCAATTCGGCTTCGCAAAACAGCCTTGCCGTATCGACCCAGATGTATTGTGACAGTGCCGCCGCGCGTTTTGCCGTGGCGCTGAAGAGCACCCCTCAAGATTTGGTGCTGTTGGCGCGAACCAATCCGGACGCGGCCAGCCATGGTTATAAAAGCTGCGTTGAAGTTGCCGATAGCAGCGTTGCCAATGACAAAGGCATTTCGCCCGAAGGCATGAACTAACTTTACGTCTCTTCGCCTCCTTTCATCTCTGTGAATATTTTGTGTCCACGTGGCCGATGTTTGTCGGCCCGCGTTTTATCATGCGTGATTGATGATTTGATGCGGTTCTGCTGTGCCTCAGGGCCTCATGGCCGTTATCCGCAGGTCAATGGGGACGTTCCAGAGGGGGCAATGAAAAAGCCGCCGCCCATGGGGGCGACGGCTTTTGGTATGTGTTGCGTAACGTTTGCCTTAGAGCGTTTGCTTTAGGGCAGAACGATTTCCACACGGCGGTTTTGCGGTTCGCGCACACCGTCATCGGTGGGCACCAGCTGGTCAGCCTCACCTTTAGAGATGACCTGGATGTCCGATTTGGTAAAGCCCAGGGCTTCAAACTGTGCCCGCACGGCATCACCGCGGCGCTGGGACAGCTTGAGGTTATACTTTGCTGAACCCGAGGTGTCCGTGTGTCCGGTCAATACCATGCGCACTTGGCCCATTGTGCCAGCGTTGGCAGCGGCGGTGCGGATGATCTCTGCGGCTTCCGGCGTGATGGCGGCTTTATCCCAATCAAAGAACACGATGTAGTTGCTGGGCAGGCGAGGGGCAGGTGCCGGAGCAGGTGCCGGGGCTGGTTCAGCCATGGCAACGGGCGTCACGGGGGCCGGCTGTGGTTGGGCTTTGGGTGCGCCGAAGTTCAGGCGCAAACCAACCATGATCGAATGGGTGTTCATGTCGAACGATGCTTTGTTGCCTGCAGCGGTGCGCATGCTTAAATCGCGGGTCGCGAAATACCGATAATCGGCGAACACATCCAAATTGTTTTGCAGTGCGTAGCTGACGCCGGCGATGGCTTGTCCAGCCAGCACGTTATCGGAGTCATTGATGGATGACGTGCCAAAAGGCGAAGCGTTGTCCATTTCCACGCGCGCACCACCAACACCCAAGCCTAAGTAAGGGGTCAACTTGGAATTGGTGTTAAAATCGTACAACACGTTGCCCATCAAGCTGGTGGCAGAAAGGTGGCCGGAAGCATTTGTGCCCGACACGCTGTCCAGTCCGGCGGAGCGGCGCGACAGTTCGACTTCCGAGCGCCACGGGCTGGCGTAATCATAACCCAATGCCAACGCGCCCAAGTAGCCGTTGTCAAACTTAACGCTCCGGCTTGCGGTGTCGGTTACGGAGGTGGACGGAACGTCCAGCAAACCGACGGCGCCGCTGACATAGAGCCCCGCGTCTTGTGCAACTGCGGATTGGAGCGTCAGAGCAACAACGGCAGCAGAAATGAAGGCGGACTTAAAATGAATCGACATTGTTTTCCTCGGAAGGTTCTAAACGTGTGCGTATGTGTTTGCACCACAAGTTGTATGGCTTCATACGAATCAAAGTAGATTGTGCGGATAATACGTTAGTTTTATACCGTTTGCTACGACTTAATGGGGTAAAGCATAAAAATAAAGGCGCTCCTAAAAGAGCGCCTTTATTTAAATTGTGCGGTGCAGCATTATTTTATTGTTATTGCACGATTTTTGGCATTTTTGCCGCTTTGGCGTCGCGTTTCTCGCAGGCTTTGGTCCACATGATTTCGGCGATTTTCGTATATGCCTTTGCATGTTCGCTGGCGGGATTTTGGTCGACAATTGGATGACCGCCGTCGGACGTCTCGCGAATAACGATGTCGAGGGGAATTTCGCCCAAGAAATCAACCTGCAGCAAGTCGGCTTCATCCTTGGCGCCACCATGGCTGAACACATCGGTGCGCTCGCCACAATGGGGGCATTTGAAGTAACTCATGTTTTCAATGATGCCCAGAACCGGAACATCCACCTGACGGAACATGTTGAGACCCTTGCGAGCATCCAACAAGGCGATGTCTTGTGGTGTGGAGACGATGACGGCACCGGTCAGCGGAACTTGCTGAGCAATGGTCAACTGCACGTCACCGGTGCCCGGCGGCATATCGATCATCAGAACATCCAGATCGCCCCAATTGACGTCACGCATCATTTGAATCAAAGCCGTTTGCGCCATCGGGCCGCGCCAGATGACCGGGGTTTCTTCTTCGACCAAGAAGCCCATGGACATACATTTGATGCCGTGAGCTTCCATCGGGTCAAGACGGCTGCCATCCGATGAGCTGGGTTCGCCTTTGATGCCCAGCATGCGCGGCATGGAGGGGCCGTAGATATCTGCATCCAACAGGCCGACTTTGAGGCCCATATCGCGCAGCGCCAGTGCTAAATTGACTGTTGTGGTCGATTTGCCCACGCCGCCCTTGCCGGACGCCACAGCGATGATGGCTTTTACGCCAGGCATCAACGGGCCTTCGGGGGCCTGCTTCGGGCCACCATGTTGATGACCGCCACCCTGTGAGGATGCACCACTGGCTTGACCGCCTTCATTTTCAGCCGTCAAAACGACCGTCGCCGACAAAACGCCGTCCATGGCATGGACTTTTTCTTCGGCCTCTTTGCGGATCGGTTCGGCGCTGGCGCCAACGGAAGGGGGAACAACAATAGCAAAAATGACATGGCCGTCTTGGACTTGCAGTCCCTGAACCATGCCTTTTTCAACAATATTTTTATCGCCGTCCATGACGGTGGCGAGAATTTTGAGTATTTCTTCTTCATTAATGTACGACATGCTTGAAATCTCCGAAAACGAGCAGATATCCTTGGGGCAGGCGAGCTTGCAGGGCGAGTTTGCCCTGCGCAGCGGGTTGCGTGCCCCAATGGGCTGGCCTATAAGCGTTACGACCCCTGATATAGGGTGTCGTATTAGAAAATCAAAATATAAATGGCGTGTGCGGACAAAACAGTGTTCGAACGGGTCATTTAAAACCAGATTTGAAGGAAGCATAGCGTATGGCATGGAAACCTCAAGGCGGCGGTGGACCATGGGGCGGCGGCGGCGGTAACGGCGGCGGACCCTGGGGCGGCGGCGGTGGATCATCTGGCGGCGGCAATCAACCCCCCGATATTGAAGAAATGCTGCGCCGTTCGCAGGATAGTTTTAAGAATTTTATGCCGGGAGGCTTCGGTTCCGGCCGGGCGGTTATGCTGGCTGTTTTGGCAATTTTTGTTTTGTGGCTGGGCAGCGGGACGTATCGCGTTGATGCCGGTCATCAAGGCGTCGTGCTGCTGTTTGGCAAGCATGTATCCAGCGAGAACCCGGGTCTGCATTGGTATTTTCCGGCCCCCATCGGTTCGGTTCTCACCCCCAACGTCGAAGCCGTTCGGCGTATTGACGTCGGTTTTCGAGGTGCTGGAGAAGCCGCGGCAGCGTTTGGTCGTGTTGCGACAAATGGCCGGGATGTCTTGGAAGAAAGCTTGATGCTGACCCAAGACCAAAACATCATCGATGTGGACTTTACGGTGCAGTGGAAGGTCAAGGATGCGGCACAGTATCTGTTTAACATTCGCGATCCGGAAGTAACCGTCAAGTTGGCCGCAGAAAGTGCAATGCGTGAAATCATCGGCCAGACCGATCTTGAAAAAGCATTGACCAGCGATCGTGAATTGGTCGCGGACGGCACACGTATCTTGTTGCAGGAAATTTTGGACCGTTACAATTCGGGTATCATGATTATCCAGGTGCAATTGCTGAAAGGCGATCCTCCCGCACAGGTTATCGAGGCTTTCAATGACGTGCAATCGGCGCGCCAAGATTTGGATCGTTTGAAGAACGAAGCCCAGTCTTACGCCAACAAAATCCTCCCCACCGCAGAAGGCCAAGCCGCAAAAATGGTTCAGCAGGCCGAAGCGTATAAGGAACAGGTCACCAAGGAGGCCGATGGTGAAGCCAAGCGTTTCTTGTCGGTTTACGCCAGCTATAAAGTGGCGAAAGACGTGACCACCCAACGCCTGTATCTCGAAGCCATGGAAGATATTTTGAAACATTCCAACAAGGTTATTTTGGATAAAAATGGTGGCGGTGTGGTGCCTTATCTGGCTTTGCCGGAATTACAAAAGCAATCGGGAGGCCAGAAATGAGCAAGACATTTACAGTCATACTCGGCGTTCTCGTTTTGATTGTCGGCGTTATCGCGTCTTCCGCTCTGTTCACGGTTTCGCAAACCGAACAAGCGTTGGTCATGCAATTTGGTAAACCCAAGTCAACCATCCGCGAACCGGGCCTGAACGTCAAAATTCCGTTCATTCAGAATGTGGTTTACTTCGACAACCGGGTTCTGGATCTTGATCCGCCTGCGGGTCAAGTGATTTTGGCGGATCAAAAGCGCATCAACGTGGACGCTTTTGCCCGCTATCGCATCACCGATCCGCTACGTTTTTTCCAAGCGTTGCGCACGGAAACGGCATTTCGCGATCAAGTGGGACGCATTTTGAATTCCAGCGTGCGTAACTCCATGGCGCGTAATTCGTTGAGTGAATTGCTGTCGGAAAAACGCAATGACATCATGAACGAAATCAAAGCGCGTGTGGCTGCTGAAACCAAGGACTATGGCATCGAAATTGTCGACGTGCGCATCGGACGGACCGATCTGCCGCCGGAAATTTCGCAAAACGTCTACAACCGTATGCGTTCTGAGCGTGTCAAAGAAGCCAACCAACTGCGTGCGGATGGTGGCAAAGCCAAATTGACCATCGAATCCCAAGCGGATCGTAAACGCACCGTGATCATCGCCGAAGCCGAGCGTCTCTCGCAAATCCTCCGCGGTGAAGGCGACGCGCTGCGCAACCAAGTGCTGGGTGAGGCCTATAGCCAAGACCCGGAATTCTTCGCGTTTTATCGGTCTATGACCGCTTATCGGGAAGCCTTGGCGGGCGGCGACACCAATTTGGTGCTGTCACCCAACAGCGATTTCTTTCGCTTCTTCGGCGATCAAACCGGCAAGAAGTAAAGCACGCGCATAGACAAAAACAACGATGGCCCGTTCCTCTCCAGGGGCGGGCCACTGTTTTTTAAGGCCGGTTTTTAAGGCCGGATTTGGTTGACGGAGATCAGGTGTTGAGCAGCTTAAGATGAGCAATTTACTGGCGGCTTTTGGGCTGATGTTGGTGATAGAAGGGGCGCTTTATGCGCTGTTTCCTGATTTCATGCGCCGCGCCATCGTGGCCATGATGAGCCTGAATGAAATGCAAATTCGCATCAGTGCTGTCCTCACGGCGGTGGTGGGACTGTTTTTGGTGTGGTTGGCGCAATTGTGACGGTAAAAAAGGCGATATCTGACGGATTAGCAAAAAAAGTCGCAATATCAGCCGTCTTTCGCCATACTTCCTCCCAATTTCATACCTATATATTGATGCAAGCTTTCGGGACTTCTCCCGAACCTCATATTTATATGTGATCGAATTCAACGGAAGAAAATCAAAATGATGAACCTTTCAAAGTTGCCCGTTTTACGCCAATTGGCGTTTGTCTTTGTCATTGCGGTCATCGCAACTCTGCCCATTCATGCGCTTCAGGCCAAGGGCATGCCGGAAAGTTTTGCGGACTTGGCCGACAAGCTTTTGCCTGCGGTGGTCAACGTTTCCACCACCCAGGTGGTTGAGGGGAAGTCGGGCGTTCCGGATATGCCGCAATTCCCGCCGGGTTCACCGTTTGAAGATTTCTTCAAGGATTTTTTGGATCGCAACCAAAATGGACACCCGACACAAAAGCGCAAAGCCACGTCGCTGGGTTCGGGCTTCATCATCGATTATCGCAACAACGGCGATGCCTATGTGGTGACCAATAATCACGTCGTCGAAGGTGCCGATGAAGTTTCGGTTATTTTACAGGACGACACCCGTATGAAAGCCGAAATCGTCGGTCGGGATGCGAAGTCCGATCTGGCTGTTTTGAAGGTCCACACGGACCGCAAACTGCCTTCGGTCGGCTTTGGCGACAGCTCCGTCTCACGGGTTGGGGACTGGGTGGTGGCCATTGGCAACCCGTTCGGCCTGGGCGGCACGGTGACGGCGGGGATCATTTCCGCACGCGGTCGCGATATCAATGCGGGGCCGTATGATGACTTCATTCAGACCGATGCCTCGATCAACCGGGGGAACTCCGGTGGCCCGATGTTCAACATGGACGGTGAAGTTATCGGCATCAACACTGCCATTTATTCACCAAGCGGCGGCAGCGTCGGCATCGGTTTTGCCATTCCATCGAATGCCGCCCAAGCGGTGATCGAACAGTTGATCACAAACGGCCAAGTGAGCCGCGGCTGGTTGGGTGTGCATATTCAGGTGGTGACGGACCCTATTGCAGAAGCCCTGGGTCTGAAAAAAGCTGAAGGTGCCTTGGTCGCCAGCGTCATCGAAGACGGCCCGGCCGCGAAAGCTGGCGTCAAAGCACGTGACGTTATCTTGGAATTTGACGGCAAGCGGGTTACCGAAATGCGCAAGCTGCCGCGTATCGTTGCCTCAACGCCGGTGGAAAAGGCAGTTAGCCTCAAAGTCTGGCGCGATGGAGAAATGAAAACCCTGAGCGTGATGATCGGTCGTCTTGACGAGAAGGAAGTGGTGGCAAGTGCCACAACCAAACCCGAGGCCAAGTCGGAAGATCAAGCCCTGGCCGCATTGGGATTGACAGTTGCAGCCCCCAGCGCCGAAGTTTTGGGACGTTTTGAATTGCCCGATACGGTCGAAGGCTTGGTGATCACCGATGTGCTGGCTGACACATCAGCTTACGACGAAGGCATTCGCGCTGGCGACGTGCTCAGCGAAGTGAGCCAAGAAAAAGTCAAGACTCCCAGCGATGCGGTGCGCTTGATTGAAGCGGCCAAAAAAGAAGGTAAAAAATCCGTGTTGTTGCTGATCGAAAGCCAGTCCGGTTTTAGGTTCGTCGCCGTGAAGCTGCGCTAAGCTCGTTTGCTCACCTCAAAAGCAAAAGCCCCGCCATTATCGGCGGGGCTTTTTGCATCTGAATGGCGGAACCTTAAGGTGTTCCGTGATCAGAAGAAGGCCGCGTGGCAATGGCAAAATTGTTTTTGCCGCCTTCCTTTACGCCATACATGGCCTTGTCGGCGGCCTTGATCATCCCTTCGGCGGTGTCGCCGTGGTCGGGGTAGAGTGCAATGCCAATGCTGACGCCGACATGAGCCATGTGCCCATAGGTTTCAATCGGCTGCGACGCGACGGTTAATATTTTCTCGGCGATGGGGAAGGCGTCGTCGGCCGCGTTTAAATCGCTCAGCAGCAAGATAAATTCATCGCCGCCAAAGCGTGCAGCTGTGTCGTCATCGCGAATGCAGGCGGTCAGGCGGGCAGCCGTTACGCGCAGCACTTGGTCTCCGCAATCGTGTCCCAAAGTGTCGTTGATGGTTTTAAAACCATCGAGATCCAAAAACAGAACCGCGCACATATTGCGATTGCGTTTGGCGCGGGAAATGGCTTTTTCCAAACGATCCATCATCAGCGCCCTGTTGGGCAAATCGGTCAAACCGTCATGGGATGCGACGTGGCGCAGCGTTTCTTCGGCGCGACGACGCTCAGTCACCTCTTCTTGCAAAGCGTGGGTGCGTTCTTTGACGCGGTTTTCCAGATTTTCAATAGACTGGCGCAAGGCGGTCACGGCACGATTGTGGGCCGTGATGTCGCGCGCTTCGATCATGAACTTTTGTCCTCGACCGCTGTCCAAAATGGTCACGCCAATTTCCGCATCGATCTGGTTTTGGCTGAGATCGACAAAACGCACCGGGATCAAGATGTCTTCTTCGGCAATCAGTTCACGGATGTCGCCGGTGAGAATATCTTTGTAGTTGTCATGGAGAAAATGCGCCAAGTGATGGCCGACAACTTCGTCC
>NZ_MCGG01000020.1 GCF_001746755.1 Magnetovibrio blakemorei
CGGAACACGCCAGTGAATGTTTTGCCGATGTCTGCACCCGCGTCGGTGTGCGGCTGGATGCGTTGACACAAGAACTTGGCGGGCAAGACATTGTGTGCGTGGCGCACGCGGGTTCCATTCGCGCCGCCGTTGCGCTGGCTCTGGGGCTGTCCGCCGAAAAGGCCTTGGCGCTGGATGTCAAAAACACTTCCCTGACGCGCTTGGACTACGTGACTGATCGCTTGCGGGTCAAACGCGGCGGTCATTGGCGGGTGGTTGGTTTGAATATGATTTGATAGGATGGCGCATGGTCGATTCCACACACATTTTGCCGCCCTTAACCTTGGTTTTGGGCGGACAGCGTTCGGGCAAAAGCGCCTTTGCGGAAAATCTACTGCAAGGCGGGGCCGTGTATATGGCCACCGGGCATGCCACGGATGACGAAATGATGGAGCGCATTACGGCCCATCAAGAGCGGCGCGGCGAAGGCTGGGTGACGGTTGAAGAGCAGCTTGATTTGGCCCACGCCCTGGACCGGGCACGCAAACTTTACGCCGATAAACCGGTGGTGATCGATAGTCTCGGCATGTGGGTTTCCAATATGTTGCACAAAGGCCGTGCCCCGGTGGTGGAAATTGAGGCCATTGCGCGGGCCATGCATGCCCATCCGGCCCCGGTGATTGTGGTCAGCGAAGAAGTGGGCTTGGGCGTGATCCCCATGAACGCTTTAGCGCGATCTTTTGTTGACGCGCTGGGCATTGTGAACCAAATAACAGCGGCCGAAGCCGACCGGGTTGTGCTGGTTGTCGCCGGATTGCCTCAAACGCTTAAAAACAACGCTTAAAGGACACCTCCTCCTCATGTCTTCTGCGCCCACCTTGACCAAGATTCCCGCCACCGTCATCACCGGATTTTTAGGTGCGGGCAAAACCACCTTGATCCGCCATATGTTGGAACACGCGGGCGGCAAGCGCATCGCACTGATCATCAACGAATTTGGCGACTTGGGCATCGACCGTCAAATCGTCAACGGTTGCGGCATTGAAGGCTGTGATGAAAACGATGTGGTGGAACTGGCCAATGGGTGCATTTGTTGCACCGTGGCGGACGATTTTCTGCCCGTCATCGAAGCCCTGGTGAACCGTGCCACGCCGCCCGATCACATCGTCATTGAGACGTCGGGCTTGGCCTTGCCCAAGCCCTTGATCCGCGCTTTCAATTGGCCGGAAATCAAAACCCGCGTGACCGTGGACGGGGTGGTGGCGGTGGTCGACGGGCCGGGGCTTGCCAGCGGTCAATTTGCCGAAAACCTGCCCGCCATCGAAGCCCAACGCCAAGCCGACGACAATCTGGATCACGAAAACCCCCTGGAAGAAGTCTTCACCGATCAACTGCTGTGCGCCGACATGGTGTTGCTGAACAAAGCCGATTTGATTGGAGAGGCCGAAGTGGCGCGCCTCACAACCGAGCTGATGGCGCAACTGCGCCCCGGTGTGCATGTGGTGGCGACGTCCCACGGCAACGTCGGCGTAAACGTGCTGCTGGGTCTGGGCGCGGGCGCGGAAGACGATTTGGACGCCCGTCCCTCGCATCACGAATTGGAAGGCGAGGACCACGACCACGATGATTTCGAAAGCTTTGTCGTTGAAGTCTCCGTGCAAACTGATCCGGCGCAATTGGAAGCCCAGCTGATTCATCTGGTCGAAACCCACAATGTTTTGCGCATCAAGGGCTTTGTCGAAGTCCTCGGCAAACCCATGCGCCACGTGGTGCAGGGCGTGGGTACGCGCTTTACCCGCTATTTTGACCGCGCTTGGCGTGCTGGCGAAGACCGTCAGGGGCGCTTGGTGGTGATCGGCCAAACCGGGCTGGACCGCGCCGCGATTATCCAAGCCCTTGCGGTTGAAAGTGCCGCCTGATGCATCTTCTTGCGGCCCAACCGGGAAGCGTTCAGGACGGTTCTGAAGCCGTAGACCTGGGCCAGCTGCCCGGCGACATCTTGGTGATTTCGGCCGCCGATACGGAGATTTCGGCGCTGGCGCTGGCTCGGCGTCAGGCCGTTGAAGCGAACGGGGGCGAAAAGGATTTCCCGACCCTGCGTCTCGCCAACATGCTGCATCTGGGCCACAACATGTCGGTGGATTTGTATGTGGACTCCATTGTCCGTCACGCCAAGTTGGTGGTGGTGCGGGTGCTGGGCGGGCGCGGCTATTGGCCTTATGGCATCGATGAAGTGGTGGCGGCGTGTCAGAGCGCCCACATTCCCGTCGCCATCTTGCCCGGTGACGATCAACCTGATGCGGAACTGGCCGGGCTGTGCACGCTGAATGCCCAAGACACTCACCGTCTGTGGCAATACTTGGTGCTGGGCGGGCCGGACAATGCCCGTGGGTTCATCGATTGCACAGCAAAAATAGTCGGCTATGCAGTGGACTGTGTTGAGCCCTGTCCCGTGCTTCCGGCGGGGCTCTATTGGCCGGGCCAACCCGGTGCAGCGGTGTCCGATATCAAATACAACTTGTGGCGGGAAGGCCTGCCCATCGTTCCGGTGATTTTTTATCGCGCCCTGTTTCTCAGCTCAAACCTAGCCGTGATCGACGATTTATTTGACGAACTGCAATTCGCGGGTCTCAACCCATTGCCCATTTATGTGGCCAGTCTCAAAGACCCGGTCAGCCAAGCCACCGTCAGCCAGCTGTTGAAGGAGTCTGACGACGGTGATGTTTTGCGCCTCGGTTGCGTGCTCAACACCACCGGGTTTTCCGCCAGCAGCCCCGGATCTTCGCGGGTTTCCGCCCCGTGGGATGCATATGATGTGACCGTGTTGCAAGTGATTTTGTCGGGCGGCCATGCCCAGACTTGGACGGACAACGCCTGGGGTCTGGGGCCGCGCGACATCGCCATGAACGTGGCCCTGCCCGAAGTCGATGGCCGCATCATCAGCCGCGCCATTTCGTTTAAAGATTTATCCGAACGCGATGACGCCACCCAATGCGACTTGGTGCGTTATAAGCCGATAGCGGACCGGGTGCACTTTGTCGCCCAACTGGCGAAGCGCTGGGCGTGGCTGCGCACCCAAGACAATGATTTTAAGCGGGTCGCCATCGTGTTGGCCAATTACCCCAACAAGGACGCCCGCTTAGGGAACGGTGTGGGGCTCGATACGCCCGCGGGCATCATCAACACATTGCATGCGATGCAAAAGGCTGGATTTGATGTGGATGATATCCCTTCGGATGGCAACGCGCTGATTGAACGCCTCAAGGCCGGGCCGACCAATGCCCACAAGGCCGCCAACATTGAAGCCGCCGAAGTGACGCTGAGCCTTGAAGCCTACCAAGGTTACTTTGAGTCTTTGCCGGAAACAGTGCAGGACCGGGTCATCAAACAATGGGGCACTCCCGAAACGGACCCGTTCATGCGCGGTGATGGAAGCTTCGCCATTTCGGTGTTCCTGTGCGGCGAAGTTGCCATCGGTTTGCAGCCCGCACGCGGCTACAACATCGATCCGCAAAAGACCTATCACGACCCGGACTTGGTGCCGCCGCATGGATATTTGGCGTTTTACGCCTGGCTGCGCGATGAATTTGATACAGACGTGATCGTGCACTTTGGCAAACACGGCAATTTGGAATGGCTGCCGGGCAAGGCCGTGGCGCTGAGTTCGGACTGTTTCAGCGAGGCCGCCTTGGGGCCCATGGCGCATCTTTATCCGTTTATCGTCAACGATCCCGGCGAAGGCACCCAGGCCAAGCGCCGCGCCCAAGCGGTTATCATCGATCACTTAACGCCGCCCTTGGCGCGCGCCGAAAGTTATGGCCCGCTGCGTCATTTGGAGCAGTTGGTGGATGAATACTTCGAAGCGTCGGGGACAGATCCGCGTCGCACCAAGGTGCTGAAACGCGATATTTTGGAACTCTGTCACGTCACCGGATTGGCCCAAGACGCGGGCATGGTCGAAGACGCGTCCGAAGACGAACGTTTGGCGACCTTGGACGCTTATTTGTGCGAATTGAAAGAAATGCAAATTCGCGACGGGCTGCACATTTTTGGCAACGCGCCCCAGGCCGACTTGTTGGATGCCCTGTTGGTGGCGTTGGTGCGGGTGTCGCGGGGCACCAACCCCAAAGACGCGTCGCTCATACGCGCCTTGGCCGAAGATTTGGCCCTCAATTTTGATCCGCTGGATTGCAACATGGCTGAGCCTTGGGCCGGGCCGAAACCAAAAGCATTGCAAGGTATGCATGAGCCGTGGCGGACCGCTGGCGACACGGTTGAGCGGTTGGAAAGTCTGGCCTTGGCGCTGGTGAAGGGCGACACCCTCTGCGGGCCAGAATGGACCCGCACGACAGCCGTCATGACGGAGATCGAAACCCGCATTCGCCCCGCCGTCGAAGCCTGCGGCGAAGCGGAAATCCAAGGCATCGTACGCGGCCTTGAAGGACGATTTGTTGAGCCGGGCCCGTCCGGCGCACCCACCCGTGGACGCCCCGACGTGCTGCCCACCGGGCGCAATTTTTACAGTGTCGATACCCGCGCGGTGCCCACCCCGGCGGCGTGGACCCTGGGCTGGAAGTCGGCGGGATTGGTGCTGGACGCACATCTGCAAGCCCATGGCGAATGGCCGAAAACCATGGCGGTGACGGCCTGGGGTACGTCCAACATGCGCACCGGCGGCGACGACATTGCCCAAGCCCTGGCTTTGATGGGGGTGCGCCCCACATGGGATGCGTCGTCACGCCGGGTCACAGGTTTTGAAGTCATGCCCATCGACGTTTTGGGGCGCCCCCGCGTTGACGTGACACTGCGCATATCGGGCTTTTTCCGCGATGCCTTTCCGGGCCTGATTGACCTGTTCGACAGCGCCGTGCGCGCCGTCGCTCAGTTGGATGAAAACGCGGCGCAGAACCCCTTAGCAGCCAAGGTAACAGCAGAAATTGATGAACTCATAGCAAGCGGTGTAGAAAGCTCGGAAGCCTCCCGCCGGGCGGGCTTTCGCGTCTTTGGCTCCATGCCGGGGGCCTACGGCGCAGGCTTGCAAGCGTTGATGGACGAAAAGGGCTGGCAGACCGATGCCGACTTGGCTAAGGCTTACGTGGCGTGGGGCGGTTATGCCTATGGCGCGGGGGCCGAAGGCGAAGCCCGTCACGGTCTGTTCGAAACGCGCCTGAAAGCGGTTCAAGCGGTGGTGCAAAATCAAGACAATCGTGAGCACGACTTGTTGGATTCGGACGACTATTATCAGTTTGAAGGCGGCATCACCGCCGCCGTGCGGGTGCTTTCGGGCCATCAGCCCGCCACCTGGCACGTGGACACGTCGCGCCCCGACATCCCCAAGGCCCGCACCTTGGAAGACGAAATCGGCCGCGTGGTGCGTGCCCGCGTGGTCAATCCAAAATGGATCGCCGGGGTGATGCGCCACGGTTACAAGGGCGCGTTTGAGATGGCCGCGACGGTGGATTATTTGGTGTCGTTTGCGGCGACCGCACATTGCGTCAAGGATCACCATTTTGACGCCGTGTTCCAGGCCTATCTGGACGATGAAACCGTGCAAGATTTTTTACGCGCCAACAACCCAGATGCGTTGCGCGACATGGCCGCACGGCTTATCGAAGCCCAAGATCGGGGGCTGTGGACATCACGGCTGAATTCCACCCGCGCACTATTGGATAGCTTGCTTTAGTTAAGTGCCGATACCAAAGCGAAACAGCGCCACCACCGCCACCATCAAAGCATTGACCAAACACGCGACCATATACAGATAAAGCGCCCGGTCGATGTCTTGTGCGCTGGCATTTGGCGTGCCGCCCCCCATCCACGGCGCGTCGGCGGTGTGGTGCGGATAAACCCGCGGCCCTGCCAGTTTGAGGCCCAAGGCCCCGGCCATGGCGGCTTCTGGCCATCCGGCGTTGGGCGAATTGTGTTTCGACGCATCGCGCCACATCACGCCAAAAGCCTTCAGCGGCTTGCCGTGGGGGGCAAAGGCGGCGGCAATGGTGAAAATCAGCCCCGCCAAGCGCGCCGGGACCAAATTCAACACATCGTCCAACTTCGCCGCGGTAAAGCCAAAGGCCCGGTATTTGTCGTTTTTGTAGCCAATCATGGAATCGAGGGTGTTGACCGTTTTGTAAACCAGCAAGCCCGGAAACCCGAACAGCACGTACCAAAACACTGGAGCCACCACCCCGTCGGAGAAATTTTCCGCCAAACTTTCAATGGCGGCGCGGCAAACACCGGGCTCGTCCAACTTTGACGGGTCCCGGCCAACGATTTGCGAAACCGCGGTGCGTCCACTTTCGACGCCTTCACCGTTGAGCGCCAAATAGACCCGGCGCACCGCGGTGTAGAGTTCACGCTGGGCCAGAAGCGCAATCAACAAAAACAATTCCACCGCCCAGCCAAAATCGTGGTGAAAGGTCAGCCACTGCACCGCCCATCCGACGCTGCCTGCGAGCACGACCATCGAGATAACCGTGAGGGCACCCCTGAGCGCGCGGTCCATCTGGCCCCGATGGGCGCGGTTCAACTTGCGATCAAACCAGCCAATGACCCGTCCGATGAGCACCACCGGGTGGGGCAAAATCTTAAACACCGGACCCATACCGCCCAGGGCCGCATCCAGCACCAAAGCCAGAATCAGCAAGATAAAGGGGTCGAACGCGGCGTTTGCGTTGGCGGCGCCAAAGATAAACATGGCGGCAGTTTAGCGTCTGGGAGATGAGAGAAGAATTAAAATTGTGCACTGCGGCGCAAAGGCTTATAAACACGGTTCATCAAAAACGGACCCGGCAGACGGAGGCGATGACCACCTGCACCGTTTTTTAAACGCACGAAGGCCATGACCAGCGTAAGGAAACTCCCCCTATGTCCTCCTCTCTTCCGTCTATTATGATTTGCGGCCACGGCTCCCGCGACAAAGGTGCCGTCGAAGAATTCAATCAATTGGCCGTGCGCATCCAAGAACGCCTGCCCGAGCACCATGTGGAAAGCGGCTTTTTGGAATTTGCCACGCCGATCATCCGCACCGGACTGGATAAACTGCGCGACGCGGGGGCTAAAAAAATTGTTTGCTTGCCGGGCATGTTGTTTGCTGCGGGCCACGTGAAAAACGATTTGCCGTCGGAAGTGAACAATTACGCCGCCGAAAATGCCGATGCAAATGGGGGTCTGGAGATGATTTATGCCCCTGACTTGGGCATTGATCCGGGGCTTTTGGAAGCCGCCAAGCAGCGTATTGAAGAAGCCCTGGAGGCGGCCGGAGACGGCGTGGCGATGGCAGACACCTTATTGTTGGTGGTCGGACGCGGCACCAACGATTCGGATGCCAATTCCAACGTCGCCAAAGTCACCCGCATGTTGTGGGAAGGCTTACAGGTCGGCTGGGCGGAAACGGCCTATTCCGGGGTTGCTTTTCCGTTGGTGGATCAAGCTTTGCAACGAGTCACCAAAATGGGTTTCAAGCGCATCGTGGTGTTTCCGTACTTTTTGTTTTCGGGCATTTTGGTGACACGTATCTACGATTGGGCCGATGCCGCCGGGGCTGCGAATCCGGGCGTTGAAATCATCAAGGCCTCGTACCTGAACGATCATCCCAAAGTCATCGACGCCTTTTTGGGCCGTATGCAAGACGCGTTGAACGGCACCGGGGCGATGAATTGCCAGTTGTGCAAGTACCGGGAACAGATCATCGGCCATGAGCACGACCAAGGGGCGGCGCAAGTCGGCCATCATCACCATGTTCAAGGCATCGGCACCGAAGACAATGCCCAGGACCGAGGTGTGCATCATGGGCACGGGCATCATCACAATCATGCGCACGGTCATAGTCACAGCCACGATCATGGTCACGAACACGCTCACGGACACGCTCACGGGCATGCTCACGGAGATGCGGAGGCTTAAGGTATGTCGTCTTCGCGGTTTGATTACATCCACGACCCCAATGCCATTTCCCGCGAAAGCTTTGTGCGTATTCGCGCCGAAGCGGAGCTCGGTCATCTGCCGGGCTTGATGCGGGCGGTGGCGGAACGGGTGGTGCATGCGACCGCGCTTCTTGAGGCCGCCGATCATTTGCGCTTTAGCGATGAAGCCGCCGAACGCACCCGCGAAGCCTTGCAGGCGGGCGCGCCCATTTTGGTCGATGCCCACATGGTGGCGCGCGGCATCACGCGGCGGTTTTTGCCCGCAAATAACGCCGTGATTTGCGCTTTGGATGACGACGGGGTGGCCGAAGAAGCCAAAGCCCGTGGTGAAACCCGTTCGGCCATCGCGGTGGAACGCTGGGCCACGCATTTGGCCCATCCGGGCGGTGCCGTGTGCGTGTTCGGCAACGCCCCAACGGCGCTATTTCGGCTGCTGGAAATGGTTTTGGACGGCGCACCCAAACCCGCCGCCATCTTGGGCTTTCCGGTGGGCTTCGTGGGCGCTGCGGAAAGCAAGCAGGCTTTGTTTGAAAGTGCTTTGGATGTTCCCGTCATCACCATGGTGGGCCGTCTGGGCGGTAGTGCCGTGGCGGCCGGGGCGGTAAACGCCATTGCGTTGGGGGAGAATCCATAAATGCTCATCACCGTAATCGGCATCGGCGACGATGGCCTCATGGGGCTGACGCCCACGGCTAAGACTTTGGTGGATGGAGCCGAAGTTTTGGTCGGCGGCGAACGCCATTTGGCCAAAGCCCCCGATGTTCAGGCCGAACGCTTCGATTGGTCCTTGGGCTTTGAGGCCACCTTGGATAAAATGGCCGATCTGGCGGACAAGCGCATCGTTGTGCTGGCATCCGGCGATCCGCTTTATTTTGGTGTGGGCGCAACGTTGATCCGGCGTTTTGGCGCGGAAAACGTGTTTGTGCTACCGGCGCCCGGTTCCGTCAGTTTGGCTTGCGCGCGCATGGGCTGGTCAATCCCCGATGTTCAAGTGGTGACCATTCACGGGCGGGCACTGGAAAATTTAAGCCTTCATGTGACGCCGGGTGCTCGCCTGATTGTGCTGTCGCGCGACGGTGATAGCCCTAGCGAAGTGGCTGAGTTGCTGACCAGCAAAGGTTTTGGCCCCACCCGCATAACCGTTTTGGAACAGTTGGGCGGCGCGGACGAAGCGCGCCATGACGGGGTGGCGGAAAGCTGGCCAAACGAAACAAGGGCGCATCTCAATATTATCGCTCTGGACTGCGTTGGCGGGCCCAACGCCAAGCCCCTTTCGCGTCTGGCAGGCTTGCCCGACGATGTATTTGAACACGACGGCCAAATCACCAAGCGTGAAGTCCGCGCTGTCACTTTGGCGCGCTTGGCCCCGTTGCCGGGTGAAGTGCTGTGGGACGTGGGTGCGGGGGCCGGGTCCATTGCCATTGAGTGGATGCGCACGGACAGATCGTGCACCGCCATCGCCATCGAGCGCGATGGGGATCGGGCCGCGTGTATTGCGCGCAACGCCAACTCCTTGGGTGTGCCGCGCTTGAAAATTGACTGTGCAGATGCTCAGGATGCGCTTGTGTCCCTCGCTGGTGCCCCTGATGCTGTGTTTGTCGGCGGCGGTGTGGGCGTGCCTGGGTTGCTGATAAAGGCCTGGAATCGCATACAACCCGGCGGGAGATTGGTGGCAAACGCCGTGACCGCCGAAGGCGCTGCCGAACTGCTTAAAATGAAACAAGTTCATGGCGGTGAGCTTATTCAGATATCCATCGCTCGTAATGAAAATAAAAATAAAGATATAACCTTATTCGAAAATATGCGCACGGTGACCCAGTACTGTGCCATTAAGCCTTTGGAAACAAAAGCATGAAGAGAAGCAAAGAGGACTTGGCGCCGGGCAAATTGATCGGCGTCGGCATGGGGCCCGGTGCGCCCGACTTAATGACGGTGCGCGCCCGCCAAGTGGTGGAAAACGCCTCAGTGGTGGCACACATGCACGCCGAGGGTAAAGCTGGCATCGCTTTAGGAATCGCCAAACCGTTCTTGCGCGCCGATGTGCACATCCTTTCGGTGCCCGTGCCCATGGATGCGTCCAATGCGGATCGTCAACGGTGTTATGACGCCGCCATGCCTGAATTTCGCGGCGAATTGGAACAAGGTCATGACGTTGTCTTTTTATGTGAAGGCGACAGCTTGTTTTACGGTTCGTTCCAATACGTGCAAGAGCGCCTGATCGAAGATTACGCCGTTGAAATTGTGCCCGGAGTGACGTCGTTGCAAGCGTGTAGCGCGGCTGTGAACTTGGCTTTGACCCGCGGCGATGAAACTTTCCACGTGTTGCCCGCAACCCTGCCTGCGGGCGCGCTTGCGGCGCGCCTGCGCGATCGCCACGCCAGCATCGCGCTGATGAAAATTGGACGCCACGCCGGCAAGGTTAAGCGGGTTCTGGCGGCGACGGGGCGCTTGACAGATGCCGAATGGGTCGAAAAAGCCAGCACGCCAGAGCAGAAAACCGCAAAATTCAGCACCGTTGAAGGCAAAACCAGCTACTTTTCCATGGTGCTGTCCCCGGCGCGTCGCATCGACGTCCTCGACAACGTCGCGGCGGGCGCGGTGGTGTTGTGCTTGAACGCGGCAGGTTTGC
The DNA here is from genome assembly GCF_001746755.1 of Magnetovibrio blakemorei. Taxonomy (GTDB): domain Bacteria; phylum Pseudomonadota; class Alphaproteobacteria; order Rhodospirillales; family Magnetovibrionaceae; genus Magnetovibrio; species Magnetovibrio blakemorei. The sequence continues at coordinate 10,531 of NZ_MCGG01000020.1, forward strand.
AAACGGCAAAAGACCTTAAACAAGCCTTGCCCGGCGCCAGCCTGTGGGGCCGTGAAGGGCGCATCGCGGCGGCTGACGTTGATCGGCTTTATGCGGATACGGCAGAAACCTTGCGTGATTTGTACCGCCAGGGCACGCCCATGGTGGCGGTTATGTCGACGGGCATCGTTTTGCGCACGTTGGCGCCACTTCTCGTGGAAAAGCGTCTCGAGCCGCCGGTGGTCGCCGTTTCTTCGGACGGTGCGTTTGCCGTGCCGCTGTTGGGTGGACACAGAGGCGCCAATCGTTTGGCCCAAGCCATCGCTGAAGCCAGTTTTGGCTTTGCCGCCATCACCACGGCGGGCGATGTAAGCCTGGGTGTGGCGCTCGATGAGCCACCTTTTGGCTGGACCGTGGCGAACCCCGAACGCGCCAAAGACGTTGCGGCGGCGTTGTTGAACGGAGATGAAGTGGGCCTTGAAGCCGACAGTGGTGATATAAGTTGGCTCGAACCTGCCGGATTTACCTCCGGCGCTCCGGTTGGTGTGCGCGTCACCCACTCGTCTCTCACGTCTGACGCCTCTTTGGTGCTGAACCCGCCCACCTTGACCCTGGGTGTGGGCTGTGAACGGGGTTGCGATGGTGCGGAATTGGCTCAACTTGTTAATGCTACTTTGGTGCAAGAAAATATATCTAAAAATTCAATCGCCTGTGTGGCCTCCATCGATGTGAAATCCGATGAAGCGGCGATCTTGGATTTGGCGCAGAATTTGGGCGTTCCGGCACGCTTTTTCACCCCAACTGAGTTGGAAAATTTCGCCCCTCATCTGCAAAATCCATCCGACATTGTGTTCGCGGAAGTCGGTTGTCATGGGGTGGCAGAGGGCGCGGCGCTGGCGGCGAGCGCGGGCGGAACGCTGTTGGTGGCCAAGCACAAATCTCGTCGCGCCACCTGCGCTGTGGGTCTCAACCCCCAAGGGGTGAAGCCGTTGAGCGTCGGAAAAGGTCGGGGTCGGTTGTTTGTTTTGGGCATTGGACCGGGAACCGACGCTTGGCGCACCCCGAAAGTCACCAACTTGATCAGCCAAGTCAGCGATGTGGTGGGCTACGGCTTTTACCTGGATTTGATTGAAGACCTGATCAAGGGCAAAACCCGCCATACGTCGATTTTGTCGGAAGAAGAAGCCCGCGTGCGCCAGGCGTTGGAGTTGGCGGCCGAAGGCAAAGACGTGGCGTTGATCAGTTCCGGCGATATTGGCATTTATGCCATGGCGACGTTGGTGTTTGAATTGCTGGATCGGGAAAACCGAGAGGACTGGAACAGGCTTTATATCCAAGTTGAACCCGGCATCAGTGCCTTTCAGGCCGCTGCGGCGCGCATCGGTGCCCCGGTTGGCCATGATTTCTGCCTGATTTCCCTGTCCGATCTGCTGACGCCTTGGGACGTCATCGAACGGCGCTTGAAAGCGGCGGCCCAAGGCGGCTTTGTGGTTTCGTTTTACAACCCGGTGTCGAAGCGACGGCGCACCCAACTGGCCCAGGCCCGCGATATCTTGCTCACCCATCGCCGTCCCGACACGCCCGTGGTGTTGGCCCGTCAATTGGGTCGCGCGGACGAAAAAATCGACGTGATCACCTTGGCGGAATTGACTCCGGACCATGCCGATATGCTGACGCTGGTGATGGTTGGCGGCGAGGACACGCGCTTGATTGAGCGCGGGCAAAATCGCTGGGTGTATACGCCGCGCGGTTATGGGGGCAAGATGGATACGAATTTAAACGGCGCAAAGCGCGTCCCTTAAAGGATAATTTGATCTATGATCTCACGAAAAGCCATCGCGACAGGATTGGCGGTCTTGTGTTTTTCCTCAACCGGATGGGCACAAAGCACGTCTGAGGTGATCCGCGATTCTGTGTTCAGAGACATTGAACGGCGCATCATCAGCGAACATTACGGCGTCAAATTAGAAGATATTGACGCAAGAACCGGTATGCCGAAATGGGCGGTAAAATCGTCGCGCGATGGCGAAGACGATCAAGACGATGAGGACAAAGACGAACAGAAAAACGGCAAGGGTAAAGACAAGGACAAGCATAAAAGTAAAGGTCAGGACAAGGGTCTGCCTCCGGGCTTGGCCAAGCGCAGCTCTTTACCGCCGGGCTTGCAAAAGCAGTATGACAAAAATGGCCGTCTGCCGCCGGGTTTGGCCAAGCGCGATTTACCCGATGACTTGCGTTCTAAGCTTCCTCGTCGCGTTGAAAACCAAGACGTGGTGGAGGTCGGAAACGATGTGGTCCTGATTGACCGGGCTACGGGCGTAATTCTCGACACCATATTGGGTGTGCTAAACGGTCGTTCCTCAACGACGCCGGGGTCAACCTCTGGACAGTTCCTTTTGCCCGATCCGGGTCCGCAAAATTCCGTCAATACCGGGGCGGAGCCGCAAAGTGCCATGGGGCGCTTTTTTAGAAATATTTTTGGAGGCCAATAGCCGATGACTGTCCACTTTATCGGTGCCGGACCCGGCGCACCGGATTTGATTACGGTGCGAGCCCTCAACTTGATCAAAAGCTGTCCGGTGGTGTTGTACGCCGGGTCTCTGGTGCCCCGCGAAATTGTGGACCAAGCCAGTGCAAACGCCCGCGTCATCGACACCGCCCCCCTGCATTTGGATGAAATCATCGACGAAATGCAAGCCGCCCACGCCAACGGCCAAGATGTGGCGCGGGTGCATTCCGGTGATCCATCCATTTATGGGGCCATCGCGGAACAAATGCGCCGCTTGGACGCCTTGGGCATCGATTACGACGTAACGCCCGGCGTGCCTGCATTCGCCGCCGCCGCCGCGCTGTTGAAACGGGAATTGACCCTGCCCGATATCAGCCAGTCCATCGTTTTGACCCGCACTTCGGTGCGCGCCAGCTCCATGCCCGAAGGCGAAACCCTGGAAAACTTCGCCAAAACCGGCGCGACTCTGGCGGTGCATCTTTCGGTCAACAACTTAGGCCCGGTGATCAAGCAGCTCAGCCCCTATTATGGCGCAGACTGTCCGGTTGCGGTGGTCTATCGCGCCAGCTGGCCGGACGAGGCGGTGGTGACGGGCACCTTGGCCGATATCCGTCCCAAAGTGAAGGAAGCGGGCTTCACCCGTACTGCCCTGATTTTGGTTGGTCGGGTGTTGGGAGCGGAAGCGTTCACCGACAGCAAGCTCTACAACGCCGCACACAGCCACGTCTTGCGCGAATCGAAGTCTTTGTAATTCATGCATAATTTAAGCGCAAAGAAATAAACGTTATTTCATAATCTTATTTTATGGCGATATGGTCGTTCAGCCACTGCACCGCTGCGGCGACGGAGTGCGCCCGTTCGCCGTCCGTCGGCGGCGGGCGGCGGATCAGCACGATGCGCGCGCCAACCTGTGCGGCGGCATCGATTTTGCTGCGGGTGGCGTCGCCGCCGCTGGCTTTGCTGACCAAGGTGTCGATCTTGTGCCCCCGCATCAGGGCCACTTCGTCCTCCACAGCAAAGGGCGGACGGCCATAAACGAACGTAGCGTTTTCAAGAGCCTCTGAGGGGACCGATGGGGCCAGCAAACGCACCAGCAAATGAACATTTGCAAGACCGTTAAAAGCCTCCAAGTGTTTGCGTCCGATGGTGATAAACGCTGCGCTAGAGGTGCGCGCCACCAGCCGGGCGGCCTCTTCGGCATCGGGCACAAACACCACATCAGTATCTTCGGGTAAGCTCCACGAGGGACGATCCAGATGCAGACACGGAACGCTGGCTGCCAGACAGGCCCAAGCGGCATTGCGGGTTATTTGGGTAGCGAAGGGATGGGTGGCATCAATGACGGCCAAGATACCTTGGTGGCGGAGAAATTCAGCCAAACCCTCAGCCCCACCAAAAGAGCCGATGCGTACCCGATACGGCAGCTCAGTGGGCTTATCGGTGACCCCGGAAAGGGCGATGGTCACATCCAAATCCGGGCGTTGTTCAGACAGGGCTGCGGCCAATTGGACGGCCTCGGCAGTGCCACCGAGAATGAGAATGGGGGCGCTCATGACGACATTTCGGGGGCTTGGATGAGACCGATGCGCTGGCCCTTGCGGTCATAAATCCACACCTCAACGTCTGTGCCCCCGGCCAAAGTCGCCAAGGCCACTTCGCGGGCTTGGCGGGCGATGATGGCGGCCAACAAATCGGACCGATCGCCGGCCAGCTCCAAAACCCGCTGCGCCGTGATGGCGGTGCGGGACTCGTGAACCGCTTCGGGTGAGCCGCCAACGGATTTGAGCAAAGCCGATAAACGCGCAAAATCAATTTGGGAACGGGCAGAATGCAAATCCATCGCCCCTTGGGCCAGTTTGGCGATTTTCGCAAAACCGCCGGCAATGGTGAGACGTTCTATGGGATGTGAGCGCACGTACTTGAGCAGCCCCCCGGCAAAATCGCCCATATCGATGAGCGCTTCTTCGGGCAGGGCCAACAGGGCATTGGCAGCTTGTTCGGAGGTGCGCCCTGTCGACGCCAACACGTGGGTGAAGTTTTGGGCGCGGGCCACGTCAATGCCGCGATGAATGGAATGAATCCAGCTGGAACACGAAAACGGCACCACAATTCCGGTGGTGCCCAGAACCGAAAGGCCGCCAATGATGCCCAAGCGGCTGTTCATGGTTTTTTTGGAAGCCTCAAGGCCACCGGGAATGGAAAGGGTGACTTCCACGTCGGGGAGGGGGGCGCTCAACGTGACATCGTCACGGCGTTGAACGCCCAGGGCCACACTCACCAGGGCATCGGCGATTTGCTGGCGGGGTCCGGGGTTGATGGCGGGCTCACCGGGGGGTAGTGGCAGCCCCTCAAGGGTGACCGTACCCACGCCGTCTCCGGCAAAAAATTGAAGGCCTGTGCCCGCTGCGCCCAAACGCACTTCGGCGATAACTTCCAGGCCATGGGTCACATCGGGGTCGTCTCCGGCATCCTTGATAATGCCGGCACGGGCAAAATCGTCGGCCAAAACGTGGGTGTGCAGATGAAATGTTGGCGTTTCGCCCCGTGGCAAACGAATGGTAACAGAGGTGTCGAAGTGTCGGGTCAAAAGGGCGCGATACGCCGCCGCCGCAGAAGCCGCCGCGCATGCGCCCGTCGTCCACCCTTTGCGCAAAGGACGTTCGGTGGGCTTTCGCCCGGAAGGAGAAGGCTCTTGGGACGGATTTTTCATCATGGGTTACTGTAATCTTGGAGATGGGCTCGGGCAACGCTAGACTGGTGCGCCCGCTTGACCCTTGCGATAGAGGGCTATGGCTCGTATTGTTGGCGCCGTAAAATGAATAGCAGAGACACGTCAGGGATATATTATGAAACGCATTGCATTAATCGCCGTCGCCGCATTGATATTTGTCGTCGTCGCGACGGTCGGCCGTTTTTATTTATTGGGCGATCCCGAATCGGGTTCTGCCAGCGTTGGAACGGTCAGCATTGGTGGCCCGTTCACCCTGACCGATCAAACGGGCAAAGTGGTCACGGATGCGGATTTCAGCGGCAAGTATATGCTGATTTACTTTGGCTATACGTATTGCCCTGATGTGTGTCCGACGTCGCTCAGCATCATGTCCGACGCCTTGGATCAGTTGAGCCCGGCAGAGCTGGATAAAGTTGTGCCGATCTTCATTTCCATCGACCCGGAGCGCGATACCTCTGCCGCTTTGGCCGATTTTGTACCGCACTTTCACAACAAGTTGGTGGGCCTCTCGGGCACGCCGGAACAAACCAAAGCGGTGGCGCGGGCTTATAAAGCTTACTTCGCCAAGGTGAGTGGTGAAGATAAGGGCGACGCCTATACAATGGACCACAGTTCCATCACCTATCTGATGGGGCCGGACGGAAAATACGTCGCGCATTTCAGTCACGGCACCAAGGCCGATGTGATGGCAAAACGCTTGGCTGAGATCCTCTAGGAGCACCTTGCATGCCCGCAGAGAACATCAAACAAAAGCTGGTTAAGGGCCTGATCATTGCCGCACCGTCGTCGGGGAGCGGCAAAACCGTGGTGACGTTGGGGATCTTGGCTCATCTCAAAGCCATCGGCGTGCGCGTGGCATCCCTGAAATCGGGTCCTGATTATATTGATCCGGCTTTTCATGCCCAAGCCACGGGGCGCGATTGCCTGAACATTGATGGCTGGGCGATGCGCAGCCAAACCCTGACGTCGGCGGCGGTCTTTGCGGGCAAAGACACCGAATTGGTCATTTGTGAAGGCGTTATGGGTTTGTTTGACGGTGCCACCTTGCACGAAGGCTCGACGGCTGATATTGCCGAAACGTCTGGCTGGCCGATCGTGTTGGTGGTCGATAGTCGCGCACAGGGGGCTTCGGCGGCGGCATTGGTCAAGGGTTTTGACACCTTTCGCGACAACGTGCGCATTGCCGGCGTGATTTTCAATCGGGTCGGAAGTGAACGCCATCAGCGGGTGATCCGCGAAGCCATGGCCGAAGCCGCCCCCCACATTCCCGTACTCGGCATGATTCCGATGGAACCGGGGCTGGAATTGCCGTCACGCCATCTGGGTTTGATTCAAGCGGTAGAGCATCCGTCCCTGGCGGGATTGATGGCTCATGCAGGCAACGTGATGGGCCGCTACGTGGACATCCCCGCCTTGCGCGCCCTGGCCCGCGATTGGTCGGTCCAAGGGGAGATGAAACCGCTCCCCCCCCTGGGGCAAAACATTGCGGTGGCCCGTGATGAAGCGTTTGCCTTTGCCTATCCAATGGTTTTGCAGGGCTGGCGCAATCAAGGAGCTTCGATCAGCTTTTTTTCTCCATTGGACGACCAGACTCCGGATGCCGACGCGGATGCCGTCTATTTGCCCGGAGGTTATCCGGAATTGCACGCCTATCGCCTGGCCAGTGCTGATCGTTTTATGCAAGGTCTAAGAGATGCCGCCAAGCGCGGCGCCGTCGTTTATGGCGAGTGCGGCGGTTACATGGTTTTGGGCCGTGGCATGCAGGACGCCGATGGCACCACCCACGCCATGGCGGGGCTGTTGCCCTTGGGCACGTCTTTTGAGACGCGCAAACTGCACTTGGGCTATCGCCGTTTGGTGCTTATCGCCGAAACGCCCTTGGGGCGAATCCACGAAAGCTGTCGGGGCCACGAATTTCACTACGCCACCCTCACCAATGAAGGCCCGGGAGAGCACTTATTTGAAGCCAAAGACGCCGATGGCGGTAAAATCGGGCGGATGGGCTTGGCGCACAAGAATGTATTCGGCTCCTTCGTGCATCTCATTGACCGTGAAGTAAAGTCCTGAATTTAGGTGTAAATTGAAGGCTGCTGCGGGAAATTGTATTGTGCAGTGCAGCATTTATTTTGGGTGCACTGCAAAATAATGGTGTGATGAGCCACAAAATCAGGTACTCTTGGACAAATATCAAATTCGAACCGGGTTTGATTGAGGAAGTAAAAAACCAATATGCTCTATCATATTCACGAATTGCAGCACATGGCTTTGAGTCCTTATCGGGCTTGGCTTAAGGCGTCGCGCACCGCTTTGACTCCGTTTCAGCACACGGCCTATGCCCGCCCCATGGCGGCAGGGTTGGAAGTTGCGGAACGGCTGACGCGACGTTACGACAAGCCGACTTTCGATTTTGGTACCGTCAAGCTGACCACCGCAAAGGGGACCAAGGCCGAAGTCGTTCAGGTCCGTGAAGTCGTGGCCGATGAAACGCCGTTTTGCAATTTGCTGCATTTCAAAAAGGAAGGCGTCAGCGGGCAGCCGAAAGTGCTGTTGGCAGCCCCCTTATCGGGTCACTATGCGACGCTGTTGCGGGGCACCGTTGAGGCGATGTTGCCCGAACACGATGTCTACATCACCGACTGGACCGATGCCCGCGACGTTCCCCTGCATGACGGTGCGTTTCATCTCAACGATTACATCGAACTGATGATCCGCTACATCGATCTTTTGGGGTCCGATTGCCATGTCGTGGCCGTGTGTCAGCCGTCGGTGCCCGTTTTGGCGGCAGTGGCTGTCCTTTCGGCGCGCGCCGCCAAGGGTGAAAAGGCCGTTCTTCCCTCCACCATGACGTTGATGGGCGGTCCGGTCGACACCCGCGCTTGTCCGACGGCGGTGAACGATTTTGCCAAAGAACACGACATCAATTGGTTCAAAAGTCATTCGATCCATCGTGTGCCGATGGTCTATCCCGGCGTTGGCCGTCAAGTTTATCCCGGGTTTTTGCAGTTGCAGAGCTTCTTGGGCATGAACATCGACCGCCACATGAACGCACATGTCGATCATTTTTGGCACCTGTGCAAAGGCGACGGCGACGGCGCGGTTCAGCATCGTAAATTTTACGACGAGTATATGTCGGTGATGGATTTGCCTGCGGAATATTTCCTGGAAACCATTCAAGCGGTGTTTCACGACCATGCTTTGCCCAAGGGCGAGCTGATGTTTCACGGTGAAAAAGTCAACCCCGCCGACATCAAAGACGTCGCCTTGATGACCGTCGAAGGCGAATTGGACGACATTTCCGGCGTCGGTCAGACGGCGGCGGCACACACCATCTGTCCCGATATCCCCGAATCCATGCGCCACCAAATCGTACAAAAAGATGTCGGTCATTATGGTATATTCAACGGACGCAAATGGCGTGGTATCATCCAGCCGCAATTGGCGGAATTTATCAAAACCCATGGTGCGGTGAACAGTGCCCCTAAATCCAAGTCCAAAACCAACGACGCAACCAACATTGCCGCTTCGGCCGAATAACCCCCAACAAGACGGGGCGTTTTGGCGCGAAAAGCGCCTGCAAGACATGACGCCGGTTGAGTGGGAATCGCTCTGCGACGGCTGCGGTCGGTGTTGCCTGGAAAAACTTGAAGACATCGACACGGGTGAAATCAGCTACACCAATGTGGCGTGCGGTCTTTTGGACATGGAGACGTGTCGCTGCGCGCACTATTTTGAACGCAAACGATTCATGCCTGACTGTGTTGCGCTCACTCCAAAAAATGTAGCCGAACTGCGCTGGATGCCGTCCACGTGTGCGTATCGATTGTTGGCGGAAGGCAGACCTTTGCCCGATTGGCATCCCCTGGTGACGGGCGACGCCAACAGCGTCAAAGCGGCCGGCATGTCCGTCGAAGGACGCTGCATTTCCGCCATCGACATCGAAGACCTGGAAGACCATATTGTGGAGTGGCCTGAATAAGTTGGTTTTTATAAGGCCATAAAAATAACTCTATATAAATAAGCTTATTTATATGGCTTTGGATCTGAGGACGGCGGGGCTTTGCGCAAAACCCAATCTCTGCATACCCTTAAAATTGATGGCGAGGCCGTTCAGGTGGTGGTGCGCCGCCATGCCCAGGCGCGACGGCTCATATTGCGCTTGGATGAGCACGGTTCCGGTGCGGTGGTGACCATTCCCAAACACTCCAGTTTTGCAGAAGGCTTGGAGATGGCCCAGCGCAAATCCGATTGGATCAAACGGCAAATGGCCAAAGCGCCCCCTTCGGTGGCGTTTGGGGATGGCTCGGCCGTTCCCTATTTGGGTGAGCCCCATGTGGTGCGCCATGTGCCGCATGGGCGCGGTGTGCAGCGGATCGACGGTGAGATTTTGGTTTCTGGGCGCATCGAGCATCTCAACCGCCGCCTGACCGACTGGCTGAAGGCCCAGGCGCGCAGCACCATCAGCCAGCGCGCCCACGAAAAAGCGCTCCAGGTTGAGCGCCACATCAGCCGAATTTCCATTCGCGATACCCGATCCAGGTGGGGGTCTTGCGGCGCGAACGGCGCCCTGAATTTCAGCTGGCGATTGGTGTTGGCCCCGGAACATGTGCTGGATTATGTGGTCGCCCACGAAGTTGCTCATCTGGTGCACCGCAATCACGGGGCCGGATTTTGGGCCTTGGCCGCGACCTTGACGGATGATTCACTGGGACGATTGGAAGACGCACGGGCGTGGCTGAACGCTTTTGGTCGTACCTTGCATCGGTACGGATGAGCATCGATACGGTTGATTTAAGAGAAAAGGAAAAACATGCGGCAATTTTCGACCAGCCTGTCTGTACACACCAACCGCCAGGGTTTTTTTGAACTCACCAAAGACATCCGCGCGTGGCTTTTGGATACGGGCATCGAAGACGGTCTGCTGACGGTGTTTTGCCGCCACACCTCGGCCAGCTTGACCATCCAGGAAAATGCCGATCCGGACGTTCTTCACGATATAGGAACGTTTTTTAAAAAATTGGTGCCGGAAGATGCATCGCTGTACACCCACACCAACGAAGGCGCAGACGATATGCCCGCGCACATTCGCTCAGCGCTCACCGATGTCTCCCTGTCCATTCCGGTGGTCGCAGGAAAGCCGGTTCTGGGCACCTGGCAGGGGGTGTTTTTGGTTGAGCATCGAGCCCGTGATCACCAGCGCACGGTGGTCCTGCACATCATTGGTGAATAGGGCCAATGCCACTTGCCAATCAATCCCTGAGCTCCTACATAAACTTTAGCCTCCCCGCTACTTGTGCGTCATGGCGAAAAGCAAAGCGATGACGCAATCCACACGATGATGGCAAGTTCTGAACGGGAAAAGCGATGAAGATAAAAGCTCTGATTTTTGATGTCGATGGCACCTTGGCCGATACCGAAGACGCCCACCGTGAGGCTTTCAACGATGCCTTTTCCAAAGCAGGCTATGATTGGCATTGGGACCGGATGTTGTACAAGCATTTGCTTTCGGTCACGGGGGGCAAACAGCGCATCCGCTTTTACTTGCAAGAGAATCATCCAACATTTTTAGACCAAGACGATATCGACGACTTGATTTTGTCCCTGCACAAAAGCAAAACCGATTTTTTCATTCGCCGCTTGGAAAATGGTCAGGTGCCTCTGCGTCCCGGTATCGAAGCGCTGATCACCGAATGTCGGACCCGGGGGATGACCATCGCTATCGCCACCACCACCACGCCGGTCAACGTGGAAACCTTGCTCAAGGTGAACTTGGGAGCGGACAGCCTGGACTGGTTTGCCTGTATTGGCGACGGTGGCAAAGTGCCAGTGTTGAAGCCGGAACCGGATGTTTATGAGTGGGTTTTGAAAGAGCTCGGCTTGGCAGCAGACGAAACACTGGCCTTGGAAGACAGCCGCAACGGCTTGGTGGCCTGCCAGCGTGCAGGCGTGCCGTGTTTGGTGGTGACCAACGATTATACCCAAGACCAAGATTTTTCCGGATGCTTGGCGCAATGGAACAGTTATGAAGGCGTGAATTTGGCGGCTTTGCAGGCGCTGCGGGTGTGAAGAGGGGTGATGGGGGCGGGTGTGTCAACATCGTGTAACAGAGCTATGGTATAAACAATATATAGCGTGCATTTGACCCATAAAAAAGCGTGTAATCTCAAAGCAATGGGCCTATACTAAAGGACGTTCACCCTAGGTCCGCAGGCCAATCGAGCGACCCGCGGATCGCACCAAAAGGAGATCTGCAATGCGTGCTGCTCAGTTTGTGTTTGTGACCCACGATGCCCGTGTCTTGGCGATGGGTGAAGACGGTCTGCTTGAAGACGTGACGGAAGCCCGCGAGTTGCTCCCCCAAAGCGCTTTTGCCAAATCCGTTGAAGATGATCCCTTGGCCGACAAAAGACGTGAGCTGTTGAAAAGATTTGCATCCTGATCGCAAGCGGATCGGCCCTGAGCCTGCTGTTTGTGCTTTTGTTGTTCTGACAACGGATTACAATGGGTGTTGATCGGGAGCGGGGCCAGACGCAAGCGAGGCGTGCCAGTTGAATTTTGCGCTGGCGAAGGGTGGTTGTCATGAGCGATGCTGTGGAAATTTACGTCTGTTTTGAAGGTCAGGCCCTCAAAGACGGCAAGGTGGAGTACAGCCAGTCGATTGGCGATAAATATAGTGCCGAACGCGATGCCAAAGACCGTGTGAAGCGCAATCCGCTGATCCACAAAATCGCCTATTACAAGATCAACGATGAAGGTGACTTTCGTATATTTTACAGCTTCACCAACAAAGATCTGCACAATCCCCAGACCGTTATCCAAGAGCACAGCACCAAGCCAAAGCTGAAAAAGCCGCCCAAACGGACTTTTCTGGAAAAGCTTTTTGGCGTCGGCTCCGGTCAAAAGACCACTTTAAAAAGAAAAACGCTCAAAAAATGACGCGAGCCTAGCTCTTCCGCGACAAGCCATCGCGCGCAACTGCACTAAAAACTCGGATCAAAATAGGAGAAAACCTACGGGGCATAGCCAAATCGGCCGTGAATGGAGGGATGCGGGGTGTTGCGCTCAAACACATTGTGGCGTGGCAAATTAAGTATGATTATTCAGCAAAATGAAATGCATGTTTGTGCGTTTGAGTGTTGAGAAACAATCCGCAAAAGACTAGTGTAAAACGGCATTCGGGGGTGCCACCTCATGCAAATTGGAGACAAAAGTGCGCATTAAATTTTGGGGAGTTCGCGGCAGCGTTTCGTGCGCTTACGCAGATTTTCTCGAATATGGCGGGAACACATCGTGTATCGAGCTGGAAATTGCGGGTCGCACCATCATTTTGGATGCTGGGACGGGCTTGCCGTGGCTGGGCAACAATCTGTTAAAGCGCGGTGTGCGCAATATTGACTTGTTGATGAGCCATTTTCACAGCGACCACACCAACGGCTTCAATTATTTCAAACCGATTTACATTCCGGGTCATACCGTCAAGATTTATGCCGCCTTGAATTACGGTGAGCTGACGGTCGAAGATTTGATCCGTCGCCAATTGTCGGAAAATTTACATCCCGTGCAGTATGAACATCTGCCGTCAGATCTGGAATGCATCGGTTTTCACGCCGGGGACGTGTTTGATCTGTTCGAAGGCGTGCACGTCAAAACCTACATGCTCACGCACCCTTCAGGGTGCTCGTGCTATCGCATCGAAGCAGACGGGAAGGTCCTGGTCTACGCCACCGACACGGAGCATACCCCCGGCAAAACCGATGAAGGTCTGGTGGAGATGATGCGGGGCGCGGATTTGGTCATATACGATTGTACCTACACCGAACAAGACTTGCCTGAAAAAGTGGGTTGGGGGCATTCGACGTGGAACGAAGGGGTGCGGTTGTGTCAATTGGCGGGGGCCAAGCGGATGGCCATGTATCATCACTCCCCAGATTACAATGACGATGTTGTGCGCGCCATGGAAGCCGAAGCCCACGCCCAATGGGATGGCGCATTCGCCGCCAAAGAAGGCATGGAAATCATCCTTTAAGCGGGGCGGCACGACTTTCAGCAGCGGCCCACAGCAGACATCAAAAAGCCCCCATTCTTGGGGGCTTTTTAATGAGAATTTCACGCTACCAAAACGATCTTCAGGGGGGAGGCGAAGAAAAGTCTTGGCAAAGAAGTTGTGAAACCCTCGAAGGGGTGGTCCGCTCTGGGTCAGCGTGTCGTCAATTCAGGCCCCATCAAGGTGTAAGGGAGCCACGTGGACATGATCGGCACATAGGTGACGAGGATCAGAAACAAGAACAACACCGCCACGAACGGCAGCGCCGCTTTCACCACCTGAACAAGGCTCATGCCGGTAATGCCGGACGTTACGAACAAGTTCAGGCCAATGGGCGGGGTGATCATGCCGATTTCCATATTCACCACCATGATGATGCCGAGATGAATGGGATCGACTCCCAAGGTCATGCCGATGGGGAACACCACCGGGGCAACAATCAGCAGCAAACCCGACGGCTCCATGAACTGACCGCCCAGCAACAACAGCAAGTTCACCGCCAGCAAGAACGTGAACCAATTGAAGCCGACACCCACCATCCAGTCGGTGATGATTTGGGGAATGCGTTCAGACGTCAGCACATGCGCAAACAGCAGCGCGTTGACGATGATAAACATGAGCATGACGATGGTTTTGGACGAATCCACCAAGACCTTGCGGGTGTCTTCATGGACCAGGGCCGGGAAAAATCGCAGCGTGATCAAAGTCAGATTGCGTCCCCACACCGGCAGGCCCGACACAAACAAGAACGGGTTGGAAAAACCTTTCTTGAAGGGATAGCCGAACAAGATCACGGCAACGGGAACGAGCCCAACCAGGGCACGCGATTCAATCGGCGTATCTTGCATCAGGAAGAACGACAAAATGAGCCACACAAAATAAAACGACACCGCATAAACGGACGCCATGAAGCCGACCCGAACCGTGTTGGGGGCGTTTGCGGGAACCCAAGTCATTCCCTTCAGCGGCCCCATGTCACGATAGACAAAAAGGGCGATACCGCAGGCATAAACCGCTGCGACAGCTGCCGCTTCGGTGGGCGTAAACACGCCCCCATAAATGCCGCCGATGATGATGATGATGAGAAACAGTCCCCACCCGGCCTCTTTGCCCCCGGCGAGAAACTCGGAAAATCCAAGCCATTCCCCGGCGGGAAGATTTTTAACGCGCGCCATCACGTAAATCGCGATCATCAGCATCAAGCCTGCGACGGCCCCGGGGATAACCCCGGCCAAAAACATCCGTCCAACCGAAACGTCGGTCGCTGCCGAATACACCACCATGACGATGGAGGGCGGAATCAAGATGCCCAGAGTGCCGGCGTTGGCGATGATGCCCGCGGAAAATTCCTTGCTGTAGCCCACCTGACGCATGCCCGCGATGGCGATAGAGCCGATGGCAACCACGGTCGCTGGCGACGAGCCTGAAAGGGCGGCAAACAGCATGCAGGCCAAAACGCTGGCCATCGCAAGACCACCGCGAAAATGGCCGACGGTGGCGATGGCAAAGCGAATGATGCGCTTTGCGACCCCGCCCGTGGACATGAACGAAGAGGCCAAAATGAAAAACGGAATCGCCAGCAGGGTGTAATTCTGTGACGCGGTGAACAATTGCAATGCCACAGACGACATGGAATCGTTGGAAAAAAACGCGATGATAAAGAGGCTGGAAAGCCCCAAAGATACGGCAATGGGCACGCCTAAAAACAGCAGCACCAACACCATGACAAAAAGAATGATCGGTTCCATGGTGCGTCCCCTAGTCTTTCATTACGATTTTGTTTTCAGCTACAAGGTCTTCAGCCTCGTGGCTGGCGACGATCATGCCGCGTTCGCCACGCCAAATTTGCACGGTCGCTTGCACACACCGATACGCAAACAACGCCAGACCGAGCGGCAACATCAAATACGCCACCCAGCGCTGAACGCGTTCTTGTTGGCCGAACATCTCTTGAAACCACACCGGATAGCGCAAATCATCAAGACCGATCCCGGCGTTATAAAATTTGGTCCAGTAGACCAGAGCGCCGCCCTTGGTGTTGGCGCCAAAAAACTGCAGCCAGTCGGCCGACAGCAACACCACACCGTAGAGAATGCCGCACACCGCACCGAACAGGGCAGCCGTTTTAAAGACGGATTTGGGAAACAGGTGGATCAACGCGTCGACACCAAGATGCGAGCTGTTCTTGATGCCGTAGCTCATTCCGAACAAAATCATCCAGGCGAACAAGATGCGGGTGAACTCCAACGCCCCGCCCCAACCTGTATTGAATCCGTAGCGTGCAATGACTTGCGTAAAAGAGACGAGGGTCATCGTCGCCAGCAACAGCGCCAGAAAGTTTTCTTCAGCGCGTTGAACCCAAGCGGGACGAAACCGCTCGGCAACGAACAGCAGGCCCAACATGACCAAAATCACCAGCGGCATAACCATGGATAGATCCCCTCACCCCACCTGTAACAAGAAAGAGAAGTTGAGCGTAAAGTGCTCCGCCGTCCGGACTCCCATCCGGACGGCGGAACGTGCTCTTTAGTCGTTCGACGACACTGCGGCTTCGATCAAATCAGCCCCGATGTCAGCTTCGAACTTGGACCATACCGGCTTCATGGTATCGACCCAGGTTTTGCGCTGTGCAGGCGTCATTTCCCGCACGACACCACCCGCATTGATGATGTTTTGGCGGTTGGCAGTTTCTTTCTTGCCCACTTCGGCGTTGGCGGTCTGCGTCACTTCGTCGGCAATTTTCAAGAACTGCGCGCGCACATCGTCGGGCAGGCCATCCAGCCATTCCTTCGACGTCACCAAAAGATAAGCCAAAACCTGGTGGTTGGTTTCAGTGATGCCGTCTTGGACTTCAAAGAACTTCTGGGTGTAGATGTTCGACCAGGTGTTTTCTTGGCCATCCACAACGCCGGTCTGCAATGCGCCATAGACTTCTTTAAACGCCAGCTTCTGCGCCGATGCGCCCATGGCTTCGATCATGGCAACGGCCACGTCGGACGTTTGCACGCGGAACTTCATGCCATTGGCGTCAGACGGAACGTTCAGCGGCTTTTTCGCCGAAAACTGTTTCAGGCCGGAGAACCAGTAGCCTAAACCCTGGTAGCCGTTGGCGGCTGCAGCACCCAGCAATTCTTTGCCTTTGGGGCCGGTGGTGAATTTGTCGAACGCCGCTTGCTTGGAAAACATGAACGGCAGATCGAAAACGCGGTATTTGAGTGTATACGCTTCGAACTTAGACAAGGACGGCGCAGCAAGCTGGACATCGCCCAACAGCAGGGCTTCCATCACCTTGTCATCGTCATACAATGTGGAGTTTGGGAAAACCTCCATGCAGGCTTTGCTGTTCATTTCTTTGTTCACGCGGTCCGCCAACAAGGTCGCGGCGTCGCCCTTGGGGTGACCCGTTGCGGCAACCACGTGGGAAAATTTAATGACGATTTCGCCCTTGTCGCAGTCGGCCAAAGCGCTGCCAGCGGACGCTGCAAAAATGGTCGCAGCCATTGTGGCGATACTGATAAAACGCATAGTGGAAACCTCCCTGAGATTATTTGTTTAAGAGTTCGGTTGATGGTTCGAAGTCGAAAAGTCTTGAAAGTGAGCCTCTCCAAGTTGAACGCAACATCTAGGTCCGCCGACAGCCCTGTGCCGCCCGCGGGTGTGGATATGTACTCAAAACGCATGCCAGCCATGCACCATGAGGATAAAATGGGAATTAGGAATATGAATTCAAAGGAAAGATTTTTTTGCCGGCCCGGCGCGTAGTCCTGATTATGGAGGTACAAACAGTAAATATGTGCGGATTTCCGCACAGCATAATTTTGAGTGTGTGCGGATTTCCGCACAGATAAAGTCTGCGTTTAAGAGACGAAATCTTCCCGTTTCAGGCCATATTTTGTGAGCTTGTCATAGAGCGTCTTGCGCGGCACGCCTAAGCTTTCCGAGGCGCGGGTGACACAGCCGTTGTTGGCGCGCAGCTCCATTTCGATCATGGTTTTTTCGAAGCATTCAACCCGTTCATGCAAACTGGCCCCTTGGGCGCACGCCACCTGAGCCGCACCGCCATCACGGGCGCCGACATTGGGAATGGGCGGCAAATCCAAGACAAAACGTTCCGCAGCGTTGCGCAGTTCGCGGACATTGCCGCGCCAGCTGTGCTGCATCAACTGTTGGCTGGTGGCGGCGTCCAGCACGGGGCTGGCGCGGCGCTGGCGGGTGGCGGCGATGCCGGCAAAATGCTGGAACAAGCTGGTGATGTCGTCACGTCGATTGCGCAAAGGGGGAATGTTCACCGTCATGACGCTGAGACGATAATACAAATCTTCACGAAACCGACCCCTGTTGCATGCTTCCAGCAAATCGACCTTGGTGGCGGCGATGACGCGGATGTCTAAGGGCACAGATTTGTTGGCGCCCAAAGGTTCCACCGTGCGTTCTTGCAAAACCCGCAACAGACCCACTTGCAAATCCAAGGGCATGCTTTCGATTTCATCCAAAAAGACAGTGCCGCCCTGGGCGTGTTCAAATTTGCCGACGCGGGTTTTCGCCGCCCCGGTGAAGGCCCCGGCAACGTGGCCAAAAAGTTCCGATTCGATCATCGTTTCGGGCAGCGCGCCGCAGTTGATGGCGACAAAATGTTTGTTTTTGCGCGCCCCGAAATCATGCAGACAGCGCGCCACCAGTTCTTTGCCCGCCCCGGTTTCACCCATGATCAAGATGTCGGCGTCGGTATCAGCCATGGTGGTGATCTGGTCGCGCAATTGCACCATTGCCGAAGATTGCCCCAATAGCACGCTATCTACACCGGAACGGGCGTTCAGCTTGAAGGACAAGCGGCGGTTTTCCATGACCAGCCAGCGGGTTTGTGCGGCGCGCGACACGGCATCGATAAAATGTTCGGTATCAAACGGCTTTTCCAAAAAATCGAAGGCGCCATTGTGCATGGCCTCGACCGCCATGGACACGTCGCCATGCCCGGTGATGAGAATAACCGGAATGTCTTCGTCCAGTTCTTTGATTTTGGCGAGCAGTTTAAGGCCGTCCATGCCGCCCAAACGCACATCGCTGACGACCACACCGGGAAAGCTGCGCGACAACTGATCCAAGGCCTTTTCGCCGCAGTCTTCGGTTTCGGGGGCAAATCCCGCCAAGTCGAGCGATTGGGCGCAAGAGCGACGCACGTGCTCTTCATCATCAATGACGATTACGGGGGGTTTGTTGAGCATTAAGCGGTCTCTTGTTTGGCTGAATCGTGATTGGATCGGGCGATTGAAGCGTCCTCGTCTTGGACGAGGGGAATGTTAAAGGTAAACTCAGCGCCGCCTTCGGGCAGATTGTGGGCGCTCAATTCACCGCCGAATTCCTGGATGATGCCATAAGAAATGGAAAGACCCAAGCCCAGCCCCAGGCCAACGTCCTTGGTGGTGAAAAACGGCTCAAACAGATGTGAGATGACGTCATCGGGAATGCCGGGGCCGGTGTCGCGGACTTGGACAATGGCGTCCTTGGCGTCGATGATTGCAATCAAATCGATACGGCGCTGGTGGCTGGACGGATTGTTGGAATCAGGGGGACCCAACGCGTCGATGGCGTTGTTGATCAAATTTACCAGCACTTGTTCCAAGCGCACATTGTTGACCAGGACCCGGATGTCGGGGCCGGGAACGTCGATGTTCAGTTTGACGCGGTCCTTTTTAAGGCGCGGCTCAACGATGCGCATGGTGTCGTTGATGACCGTCTGCAAAATCTGTGGCGTGCGTTCATCTGAGCTTTCGCGGGCGAAGATTTTCAGGCGCAAAATGATGTCGCCCATGCGCTCGCTTAAGATGGAAATCAGCGACATATTTTCGCGGGCTTCTTCAAGGCGACCATAATCCAGCAGCTTTCCGGCGTTGCTGGCATATGATCGAATGGCCGTCAGGGGTTGGTTCAGTTCGTGGTTGATGCCCACCGACATTTGCCCCAAGGCGGCCATCTTGCCCGCCTGAACCAATTCGTTTTGGGTGCGCTTCAAATCCGCGGTGCGCATTTCGACTTGACGTTCCAGTTCCTGAGAAGAATTTTCCAGAACTTGGCGGGCGCGCTGCTGAACCGAAAGGGCGCGCAACAGCCCACGGCGGCGTTCAATCAGGCTGACAAAGGCGACGACGCCAAAGGTGATGACCAAGATGATGGTGCCTGCATAGGCCAAAGCGGTGTTCAAGATTGGCGAGGTGTTGGCCAAAATCCACACCTGCCATTCGCCATCATTAATGTCTTGGTGGGCCGCCAGGTAGCTTGGGCCATCGTGAGGAACGGGGCTGAAGGTGGCCTGCCATGGGGGAGCGGCGGTCGATATTTCAAACGGCAATCGGCCGATTTGTTTGTCGGCGTAACGACGATTTTGCCCCAGTTCCGCCAGGGCTTCGCTGCTGGGATCGCCGAGCGCGTTGTATAGCCAAGTGGGGCGCGACGCCAAAAACACGATGCCGGCGCGATCCGTGACGATGACTTCGTGGTCGGGCGCATTCCACCCAGTTTCCGCAGCCGCCACATCCACTTTGACGACCATGACACCGATGGTCGCGCCCTTCTTATTGGTGATGGCGCTGGACATGTAGTAACCACGCTGAAACGACGTCGTGCCCAAAGCAAAAAAGCGTCCCCGTCCAGTGCTCATGGCTTCTAGGAAATAGGGGCGGTAGTTGAAATTGCGCCCCACAAAGGTCACGTCCTGGTCCCAGTTGCTGGCCGCTAAGGTCAGACCGTTTGTGTCCAACACATAGGTGTCCGCAGCTTGCGACATGGTGTTGTAGCGTTGCAGCAACAAGTTCACGCGTTGGCGCAGGTCGGTATCATCGGGCTGTTCGAGCATGGCGCGAACGGTTGGATGTTGGGCATAAATTTCAGGCAATACCCTATATTTGCTGAGCAATTCTTCCAGACCCGCAACATAAAGGGTAAGCGTCTGGCTGGAACTGGCGTGCAGGTTTGTCGACAACCATCCGCGCATGCCCGCATACAGGCCATAAAACAAAATCGGCAAAAGCAAAAACCACACCAGCGTGGAGCGTCTGAAAAACCGAAGCTGTGAGGAGGCATCTGCCATAAGGGGGACTCTGTCTTGGAGTGATCGGGTTTCATTCTAGGCGTTTTGCCCGCTGTTCGGAAACCCCACGTGGGGACAAAAAAACTTTCCTTAAAGGTGGGGCTTGGATAGGCTTAAAAAGGTCTTATTTCAGTGGTTTGATAAGCATCAAGGGTTTACCATCAATTTGAGGTGTTTGCGGTGAGTTTGTTAAACAATCAGATGTTTGGGGTGCTGTTGGCCGGGATCGTTGTCGCGGGCTGTCAGGTCGTGCCTCATGTGGTTCACGCTCAGGACGGCGTTCCCTTATCGGATCAATTGCAGGGGACGGGTGCCCCGGCCACAAGTGCTCAGGGGGCATCGTTGGGCGCAGCACAAGACTGCACAGACGCCTCCGTCAACTACGAAGATGACCCCACTTTGACTCCGGCGGAAAAAGCTGAACGCATGAACCAAGCCTTGTTTCGGTCTTTGAGCCACTTTGACGCCTGTCAAAGCGCGGCTGAGGGCGGCGGCGGCGGTGGCAATGGTGCAGGCGGCGGCGGTGCAGGTGCAGATGGTGACGGCGGTGGAGCCGGAGCAGGCGAGGGCGAAGGCACCGATGGTAATGGTACCGGGTCCGTCGCCTCGACAGGCATGAGCGGCACGGAAAAAACGGCGGTGCCGGATTCAGGACAAAACGGATCTGGTCAAGATGGTACAGGAACGTCGTCCGATTCCGCCAACACCGGATCGGACACGTTGGAGCCCGGTGACTTTGAAAGCACCCAGGGTGAAGCCCCGGGGACCGGCGGAAAAGATGGCCCCAGCGGAAAAAATTTGGGCAACGGCAAAGTCCCTGAAGACATTCCCAGCGCCAACAATGACAGCGTTCTGGAAGGGCAAATCCGTCAAGCCGCGATGAACGAAACCGATCCCAAAATCAAAGCCCAGTTGTGGAACGAGTATCGAAAATACAAAGGTCTCCCGGCCGTTAAATAAGCAGAGGTCAAAAACCTAAGATGATAATGTTTAAAAAATTTACGGTTTATGTGGTGTGCAGTGCATTGATGCTGTCGGGGTGCGTGACGCCTTCTGGCAATGGCTCGGGCGCAAAAGTTGGTCCGCAGTTGTCTTCGCAAGTGAACCAAAGACAGGCCCTTCTGGCCCAAGAGGCACGACCCAAAATTGATGTCATCATTCCGGTGTTCGATCCCGGTTTGCCCGAAGACACCAAGACATACGCCGAAAATCACATCTGGCCGGAATTGCGCCGCGCCGAAGCCAACCGCTTCGCCGTAAAGCTCAAGGATGCGCTCGACGCCACCGGGGCCTTCGGTGCGGTGCGGGTGACGCCCGACAACACCGCCACCGGGGATCTTTATGTGTTGGGAAAAATTGTGAAATCAGACGGGGCCAACGTTGAAATCGCGTTGGACGTTATGGATATCTCGGGAAAATCCTGGTTTAGTGAATCCTTCGAACATGAAACCGACGCCGGCTATTTTCAAAACATCCGCAACAAAGGTAAAGACCCATACGATCCGGTGTTCGAAGAAGCCGCCCAATATTTGGTCGAAAAGCTGAGCAAAAAAGACGACAAAACGTTGGCAAATCTGCAAAGTCTGGCCGACTTGCGCTTCGCCGCCAGTTTTTCCGAAACGGCCTTTGCCCAGCATTTGAACATCCATGGCGACCGCGTTGAGCTGGCAAGTCTGCCCAGTGACAACGATCCCATGCTCAAGCGCGTCAAGGCGATCCGCGTGCGCGATCAGTTGTTCGTTGATCGGCTGCAGGGCAACTACCAAACCTTTTCGCACAAAATGGATGACAGCTACGCCATGTGGCAGGAACAAAGCCAGCTTGAAATTGCCGCCGAAAAAGAGGCCACCAGCAAAGCCCAGGGTCAAGCGGCATTGGGCATCTTGGCCATCGGGCTGGGTGTTCTGGCGGCTGTTTCAGGGTCCAAGTCCAATTCGTCAGCCGGGCGCACGGCGGGCATCACCGGGGCTGCGGTTGGCGGCATCGTTGGCGCGACCATGATCGGCAAAAGTTTTCAAACCAGCGACGAAGCCAAAATTCACCGAGATGCCTTGGTTGAGTTGGGTCAGTCCGTCGATTTGGAAATGGCCCCGCAAGTGGTCGCCTTTGAGGAAAAAACCGTGGAGCTGACCGGCGACGCCAAAGAACAGTTTGAGCAATGGCGGGCATTCTTGAAAAAAATGTACGCCTTGGAAAACACGCCCAACACCCGGCTTTAATTTTGGTGTCCAACATGTCCTCAATCGACCAGCAAGACAAACACCAAGACGGGCTGCACAACAAGCTCCAAACTGCCAGTCAGCAAGCTGCCAAAAAACGTTTGCAGGCGATTGCGTTGGTCGGCATTTTGGTGGTGGCCGGTGGTGCTGCTCTGGCGGGCCTGAGCCTCGTTGTGGGGGGGCGGCACGATACGCCTGCTCCGGCTTCCGTTGTCCAAGAAGCCCCCACAGAAGCTGAAATTACGGCCCTGCGTGAGGCCTTTAAAGCCGCCGTCAAAGCGTTTGAACATGACTTGGAAGCGGATGTGCTGTCGCCGCCTTTTGGCGTTTGGAATGCAGACGTCCAGCACGACATCAAAACCGCCAAGGCGCGCGCCATTGATCTGTTCAGCGGTGGCGACTACGCCGAAGCGGTACGTGAAATGGAAATGGCAAGCACCAAGGCCCGTCAAGAAATCAGCGCCATGAACGCGGCGTTTGAAGAGTCTATGGCAGCGGCGCAACAGGCTTATGCGCAAGACGCTTTTGATCAGGCCAAGCTGCACATCACCAAAGCCCTGAGCCTGCGCCCAACCTCAGTGGACGCGCAAAGTTTGGCGCAAAAAATTGATGCCCTGCCGCAAGTCCTGAGTTTGGTGAAGGCCGTAGAAGAGGCCCGCATCCAAAACGATGTGGAGGGGGAAATCAAAAACCTGCGCGCCCTGTTGGCGCTGGACCCAAACCGGGAAGGTCTGAAAGCGCGCCTCGATGACTTGATCATTCAAACCATGGAGCAACGTTTTGCCGGACATATCAAAAACGGATTGGCGTGTGTTGAAAAACGCGACCTGGCCTGTGCTCAAACTCACGGTGCAGCGGCGCAAAAAATTTTCCCCAACCGCAGCGAAGGTGCTTTGCTGGTGACAAAGATATTCGCCCTGTCCCAAGCGCTGAAAGTTGAACGCTTATTGGCCGATGCGGATGCAGCGATGAACAACGATCAATGGCAAAAGGCGCTTGGGCTTTTGCAAAATGCCAGCGCCATCGATCCCGGCCAAAAACGCATTCGTGATGGCCTTGAATTGGCGCAAAAGATAACCGTCTTGGATGCTCAGATGGATCGTTACCTGTCCGCCCCGGGACGCTTGAGTGCGGACAACGTCGCTGCGGGGGCACGGGCGGTGGTCAGCGAGAGTGCATCGCTCTCTCCGTCCAGTCCGGCGCTGTCCAACAAGGCGCAACACCTCAAAGATGTTTTGGCGGGCTATGCCACCAAAGTTTCCGTGCTGGTGCGTTCCGACAACCTGACCGACATCAGCGTGCGCGGTGTCGGCCAAGTGGGGCGCACAAAAGAACGTGCCATTGAATTGAAACCCGGAACCTATACCTTGGAAGGCATTCGCCCAGGTTATAAAGCGACGCTCAAAACCTTGGTGGTTGCCGTCGGCGCCAAGGACGTGAGCATAGAGGTGGTGTGCGATGAACAACTTTGACGGCGCGCTGAAAAAAGCCCAAGCCCAACAGCGATTGGTGTTTGCGCTGGGCGGCCTGGGACTGCTCATCGCCGTGTTGGTGGTGTTGGGGATGATCGTGTTCACCAATGGCACCACGGTCAAAGTGTTGCCCGAAGAGGCCGCTCAAGACGCGTCTTTGAACGTCGTTGAAGGTTTTGGTCTGAGCGTCGGCGATGCCGTCTACGCCATCGCCAGCGAGCCCGTCGTGCGCGTATCGGCAGCGGGTTTTAAACCGGAACAGCGGAAAATTTTATCCAGCGAAAAAGGCACCGCCGTAACGGTGACGTTGCGCGAGCTGCCCGGTCAGATCACCGCAACGACACAGCCGGAAAATCCAAACACCCAGTGGTCCATCGACGGTGATCGTGTAGACATCGCCCCGTCGCTGTCGCGCGCCGCCGAAGCGGGGGAGCATGTGATTGGCGTCAGCCATCCTTACTTCATCGATGCCAGCCAAACCATTGTCGCCAGTCGCGGCAGCACCCACACCTTGGTGTTCGACTTAGCGCCCGTACAAGGCCAGTTGAGTGTGCAGATGGTGCCCGCAGATGCCGAGCTGCGCATTGATGGAAAACCTGCCCCGCACATCCAAGCAAAACCAGGCGGCGCGTATCACCTTGAAGTCACGCACCCCGATTATGTGACCCTCTCCGACACCGTCGAAATCACCCAGGCTGATCCCAATGTGGAGCGCACCTATCGGCTGAAGCGAAAGTCCGCGACGTTGTCGTTTGAACTTTCGCCCGANGGGGGGGGAGCTGATTGTCGGCGGCGCCAAAGTCTTTGGCGATGGTCCGGTGCAGGTGATGTCCAAAGTTGAAACCTCCATTGCGTACTTTAAGCCGGGCTACTTTTCACAAACCCAAACGGTGACGCTCCAGCCGGACGAAACCAAAATGGTGAGCATTGAATTGCAGCGCGAAGTGGGCTCCGTCGAAGTGACGTCGCAGCCCATCGTTGACGTTAAGGTGAATGGTCAGGTAGCGGGCAAAACACCGCTCACATTAAAACTGCCTGCAGTGGCGCAAACCATCGAACTCAGCAAGCCCGGTTACCGCACTATCTCAAAAACGGTGACACCTTCAGCTCAAAAAACGGTAAGCGTGAAAGTTCAATTACAGACCGAATTGACCGCCCGGTTGGCGGCGGCTCCACCTCAATACACCAACAGTGCGGGCATCCGTTTAAAGCTGTTTCACCCAACGGACTTTAACATGGGCGCACCGCGTTCCGAATTGGGCCAGCGCGCCAACGAATTTCAACGCACCATCAAACTCACCAAGCCGTTTTATGCCAGCTTGCATGAAATCACCAAGGAGCAATATGCCAGGTTTAAGGCCAATGGCTCCAGCGCCGGCGCAGATAATTTTCCGGTGACGTCGGTGTCGTGGTCAGATGCGGCGGCCTATTGCAATTGGCTGAGCGCCAAAGAGCACCTGCAGCCCGTATATGTTTTGCACAGTGATATATTGGCGGGGGTGAATAAATCGGCGGATGGCTATCGGTTGTTGACGGAAGCCGAATGGGAATGGCTGGCGCGTCGTGCGGGTCGCAAAACACAGACGATTTTCCCATGGGGAGACAAGTCGGTCGTGCCGCCCATGAGCGGAAATATCTCTGACGAAAGTGCGCGCGGGCATGCGGATTTTTATGTGCCCAAGTACAACGACGGGCATGCTGAGATGGCCCCCGTCGGCAGCTTTCCGGCAGAACCATCGGGCCTGTTCGATTTGGCGGGCAATGCCGGTGAATGGGTGCATGACTATTATTCGCTGGAGCCGCCCAATGCGGGCGAGGTCGACGTCGATCCGTTGGGGCCGGACTATGGCGATGCCCATGTGGTGAAAGGGTCAAGCTGGCGGTCCGGCACGCGCACCGAATTGCGCGGCGCGTATCGGGACGGCTTGAACGGTACGCGCGACGACATCGGCTTTCGCATCGGCAGGTATGTGTATGGAGGATCAAAATGAAGCAGCGACCAGAAATCGTGAAAAAAACAATTGTTATTGTGTCCCTTTTTGTGCTCAGCGCCGGGCTGATGGGCATGGCCTATGCACAGTCCAAAGGGGGTAGTGATTTCAGCCTGAATTCTCCCGCCTCTTTTCCCGTGGATATTTGATATGACACCTATGATCAAAAGTCTCATTGCGTTGGTGCTGTCCATCATCGGCGTTCACTTGGTCTACATTGGCTACGTGCGTCCCGAAGCCCAATTGGCGCTGGAAGCCGCACGGCAAATGGGGCAATCCGCGCCCCGCGATCTGGTCGTGATTTTGAAAGATTACGAGCAAGAAATTTGCCTCATCTTGATGTTCTGGGGCGCGTTTCTGATTTTGGAAAAATGCGTCGCCATTTTAAAAGACCGCTACTTGTTCACCATCGATTTGCTGGACGGCGCGTCAGAACACGTTGAAGATTTAAAATCCGTGTTGAAGGCGCTGGGTGACTTGCCTGAGAAGGTCAGAGATACGCCGCTGGTGCGCACCTTGATGTCGAGCGTGCGCCGCTTCTTGATCACGTCGGACGTGCACAATACATCCGAAGCGATTGAATCGAGCGTGGAAACGCTGGCCGTCAAACAAGAGGCGGAAAACTCCATGATCCGCTATCTGATCTGGGCCATTCCGTCGATCGGATTTATCGGCACCGTGCGCGGTATCGGCCAAGCCTTGTCCATGGCCGACAAAGCCTTGGCCGGCGACATTGCGGGCATGACCGACAGTTTGGGCGTGGCGTTCAACTCGACCTTGGTGGCGTTGCTGATCAGCATCGGCTTGATGTTTTTGCTCCACCAATTGCAACGCTTGCAGGACGGCTTGGTGGTAGACACCCAAGCCTATTGCGAAACGTTTCTGCTCAATCGCATCAGCACCGTAGGTTCAAACTGAGACGGCGGCGTTCCATCGAAGGGTTAAATCTGGCCTTTTTGGACATCATGTCCTGCGGGCTGGGGGCCATTATTTTGGTCTTTATGTTGGTCAAGCACAACGTCGACAATTCATCCGTAGAAAGCGAGTTGCTCAGCGCCGATTTGAGCCGCTTGGAAAGCCAACAAAAGGCCTTGCGCGACAGCTTGGCGGAGGTGCAGGGGCAAACCGCTGCGGCCGAAGGCGGCGTCGCTGCCAGCTCTGCGGAAATTGCCCGCTTGAAGGCCGCCCTCGCCCAGCAAAAAGCGGCTAACGCCAAAGACATGGCGCAGCTGAAACGCTTAGAGCAAACCATCAAAACCACCGAAGTCGCCAAACCGGCAGACGTCATCGCCAAAGATTCTGTGGGGGAACAAAACTACGTTATGGGTTTGAAGGTCGAGGGCCAACGCATCGCCATCTTGCTTGATGCCAGTGCGTCCATGACGGACGAAAAACTGCTCGACGTGATCCGCCGTAAAACCGGATCGGACGCCGACAAACGTCAGGGACCAAAGTGGAAACGCAGTCAGGAAATTGTCAGATGGTTGTTGGCGCGCTTGCCAAAAGATGCCGACGTTTCCGTCATCGCCTTTAACGACAAGGCCAAAGTGATGGGCCCAAAAGCGTGGGTGCCAGCGCGCGATGCCAACGCCTTGGGGGCGATTTTTCAAAGTGTGCAAGCGGTGGTGCCCAGCGGCCCAACCAATCTGCAAAAAGGCTTGATGGAACTGACAGCCCATAAACCCAGCAACGTCTACATCATCACCGACGGCCTGCCGACGGATGGTGAATCCAATTACCGCAGCCTCAATCCGTTCGCCAGTTGCGGTTCGTTGCTGCGCAAAGCGACCACCATTTCCGGCGAATGTCGGGTCAAGCTGTTTCGTCAAACCTTGGCCGAAAGCGCGCCGCGACCGGGCGTGGTGGTAAACGTGATCTTGTTGCCCATCGAAGGCGATCCCGAAGCCTCCCCGGAATTTTGGGTGTGGACGGCGGACACGGGTGGATTGCTCATCACGCCTGCGGAGAACTGGCCATGAAAGCCAAACGCATTCCGCTGGAAATCTTCAGCTTATCGTTTTTGGACGTCATCTCGTGCGGTTTTGGCGCGGTGGTTTTGTTGGTGTTGGTGTCCAATCACGCTGACAGCATCACTTCGTCGAGCACAGAGCAGGCCGAGGCCGCACTGAACCAAGTGTTGAGCGCCGAAGACCAGGTTGAAGCTTTAAAAAAGCAGTTAAGCGCCGAACAAGATGCGCTCAACGCCAAGCAAATTTTGATTGCTCAAATGCAGCAAAGTGCCCAGCAAGCCGAAAGCCAATTATCAGACGACAAAAACCAAAATGAAAAACTACAGGCGAATTTAACGGGCCTTTCGCTGGTTGAAACCGCGCTTAAAAAAGCCGCCATTTCGCAAAGATCGACACTGGCGCGCGATGAAGAAGTCGGCGGCATTCCGGTCGACAGTGATTATGTGGTTTTCATCATCGATACGTCCGGCAGTATGAGGGAAATTTGGAACAGGGTGGCGGCGGAAATTGAAAACGTCATCAACATCCACCCCAAAATCAAAGGCTTTCAAATCCTCAACGACAACGGTGTGCATCTGGTTTCGGCCTATCAAGGGCAATGGATACCCGACACGCCTGCACGTCGCGCCGGGGTTATCAAATTGTTTAAAGGCGGCTGGAACAGCGCGTCAAACAGTAGCCCCGTCGAAGGTTTGGAAACGGCGCTCAAGCTGTACGCCAAGCCCGACCAGTCGGTGTCGATTTATGTGTTTGGCGATGATTATACGGGCTCGTCGTATGATCCGGTGATCGACACCTTGGTCCGTCTCAACACCAATAAAGTGACGGGCAAGCCCTTGGCCAAGGTCCACGGGGTTGGCTTTATGTCCAACTACACGACCAACCGTTTCTCGATTTTGATGCGTGAAGTGGCGAAACGAAACGGCGGAACGTTCTTGGCGCTGCCGCGCTGAACGTCCCGCCATAGTCGTGTGAAGTCTTTAAAGCGCGGCCAGTTTTTCCGCTTCGGCGACCGCCGACTGACATTCTTCAAACACATGCGCTTTGCAGGTTTCGCACATGCCCATTTTGCAGATCTTGTTGTACAAGGTGCGAATGGCATCGGACTTTTCGTCAAAGAAATGGTCGCTGTGAATTTCGCGCATGAAATGCATGTTGCAGAGCTTTTCATAAACACGCGGTTTGATTTCGGCAAAATAAAGCCCACCGCCCATTTCTTCCAAACGCTCGGCCTCGTGGTGGAGCATTTCCGCACCTGACAGATCGATGAAGTTCACCCCGGAACACAGAAGCAAGATGTTGGAGATGCCTTCTTTGGCGGTGATGCGCTGCAATTCGCCTTGGAGGTGATTGAGCGAGCCGAAGTAAATCGACATGTCAAAGCGAATGATCTTCAAGTTCGGGCATTCGCTGACCGGACGGGTGGAGGTGTCGACCAGATGCTTCTTTTTGTAAACCGGGTCATAGCCGGGGGCCAGCGAGGTGATTTCCGGATACGACGTGCGACCCAAGAAAATCAACAGCGACAGCAACACGCCCATGTAAATGGCGAATTCAAGTTCCATGAACAAGGTGGCGCCCAAGGTGGTGAGCAAGATCGAGGTTTCCGACTTGCTGGAGCGCAACACGTGAGCGATTTGTTTGAAATCGATCAAGTTGTAAGCCACCAGCAAAATCACTCCGGCCATCGCGCCAATGGGCAGGTACACAGCCAAAGGCGCAATCAAGACCACCACCGCCATCAAAATAAAGGCGGCAAAAATAGCGGACATGGGGGTTACGGCCCCGGCGGCGTAGTTGACGCCGGAACGCGTGAACGAACCCGAACCTG
Source organism: Magnetovibrio blakemorei (assembly GCF_001746755.1). GTDB lineage: Bacteria > Pseudomonadota > Alphaproteobacteria > Rhodospirillales > Magnetovibrionaceae > Magnetovibrio > Magnetovibrio blakemorei. Next base: position 40,358 of record NZ_MCGG01000020.1, read on the forward strand.
CATAAGATGACAAAAAACTGCCGGCAATGTTGGACAGGCCTTGGCCGATGAATTCCTGGTTGCCGTCGATGCGTTGGTGCGACTTCGCCGCAATGGAGCGGCTGATGGAGACGGCTTCGATCAGACCCAACAGGGCCACGGCGAAGGCTTCAGGAGCCAACATTTTGATCGAGGCGAACGAGATGTCGGGCATGGACAAGGGGGGCAGTTGTGCGGGGATCGCGCTGACCATCGCAATGCCGGCCGCTTCGCCGCCCAAAAGCTGTGCCACCACACCGCCAACCAAAAGTGAGATCAGCAAGTTGGGCAATTTGGGCTTTACTTTTTTGATGGCGACGGCCAGACCCAAGGTCACCAAAGCGGTGATGAGGATGTTGATATGGATCTGGTTGACTTGCATAGCAAGCTCATACCAGGTTTCCATAAAGGACTCGCCTTTGCCCACATGTACGCCCATGACGTTTTTCATCTGGCTGGTGGCGATCAGAACCGCAGCGCCAGCGGTGAAACCCACCACCACGGTATGCGAGACAAAGTTCACCAAAATGCCCAAACGCGCCAGCCCGAAGACCAACTGGTAAACCCCGGCCAAGAACGTAATGGTCAAAGCAATCTGCACAAATTCGGGGGAACCGACTTCTGCGTGGCGACTAACGGCGGAAAAAATGACAATGGAAATGGCGGTGGTCGGGCCTGAAATCAAATGTCGCGAGGAGCCAAACAGGGCGGCGATGATCGGCGTGATCATGGCCGTATAAAGACCGTATTGCGGCGGCAGCCCGGCGATGATGGCAAAGGCCACGCCCTGGGGCAGCACGATCACCGCACCGGTCAGGCCGGCCAGTAAATCAGCGCGGAGTGTGTTTTTATTGACCAGATGAAGCCAGGCAAAAAACGGAAAGAGGGCTTCCTTTGACGGACGATGAGACCAAATTTGCGAAAGGGCGCGTGCGACCATTGTGACAACCTCGATTAAGCCGGGCCATGCCTGTCCCGATTATTGTGGCCACTTCAGAGTTGTCATTTGGGGTGTCGCCGCCTGAGGGCACACGCCGCATGCGGCTCGCGGCCTTGCATGTTGTGACGGTGGTGTATAGTAGTTTTTTCGAATATTCAAGAGCACTCTTGAATGATCACAAAATTGTGCAATTGACGGGCGCTCTTGGGGGGCTGGCAAAAAACCTCACTTATGAGAAAATTGTGGCTAGAGCGTTGCGGAGGTGAATTGTGTCAACCTGGTGAAAAACGCGGCGTGGATTCGCGTGGTCTCAGGGCCAGCTGAAGAAACCGTCTAGAGGCTTGCGGGTCGTCGTTTCGAGCTTATCTTTGGGTGATCAATCCCCGTCCCGCCTACATTTTGGTGATCATGATGCCCGACACATTTCACGCCGTTTGCCCCCACTGCTCCACGACAAATCGCCTGCCCAAGTCCAGGCCCGCTTCGGCGGCGAAGTGCGGCAAGTGTGGTGCGCGCATGTTCGAAGGGGCTCCCTTAGCGCTGACAGGCAAAACCTTTCAACGCCACATCGCTTCGAACGACATCCCTTTGGTGGTGGATTTTTGGGCGGATTGGTGCGGTCCATGCAAAATGATGGCCCCGGAATTCGCCAAGGTCGCCGCTGCATTGGAGCCCCTGGCCCGGTTTGCCAAGGTTGATACGGAAGCCGAACAGGCCATCGCCGCACAATTCGGTATCCGCAGCATTCCAACGTTGATTGTGTTCAAGGGCGGAAAAGAAATTGCCCGTCAGGCTGGTGCGATGCCCGCCGAACAGTTAAAAGCCTGGGTGGGGCAATTCACCTAACGCGTCTATCTGAGACACTTCGTACCTGAATCACTTAACACCTGAGACCCAGAAATGCCTGAAACCCAACAAACGGCCTGCGCAAAATGCTCAACAACAACCCGCTTTTTTCCATCCATGCCGGCAGAGGCTATCAAGTGTGGGCAATGTGGTGAAAAGCTTTTTGACGGCCAACCCATCGATCTGACGGGGGAAACCTTTCACCATCATCTCTCCACCAACGAGATCCCGGTGGTGGTTGATTTCTGGGCCGAATGGTGCGCGCCGTGCAAAATGATCGCCCCGGAAATTATCAAGGCTGCCCACGAACTGGAGCCGCATGTCCGTTTTGCCAAAGTCGATACGGACGAAGAGCAAAAACTTGCAGGCCATAATGGTATCCGCGGCTTTCCGACCTTGGTTATTTATAAAGGGGGCCGAGAAGTGGCTCGCCATGCCGGAGCCATGTCCACCGGACAGATCAAAACCTGGGTGCGGGAATTTCTTTAAAAGCCCCAATTTCCATTTTGGATGCTGGTGACAAGTTGCTGCCCGTTGTGCGCTGACCTCAGTCGAGCACCAATGACAACAGGCCGTCCGCCAACTTGGGTTCGAACCAGGTTGATTTTGGCGGCATGATCTGGTCGGCATCGGCCACCGCCATCAAATCACTCAGACTCGTTGGAAACATCGAAAACGCGCAGGCCCATTCACCGCCATCAACGCGGCTGGCCAGCCCGTCCAAGCCGCGCGCGCCACCGACGAAATCGATGCGGTTATCGGTGCGTGGATCGCCGATGCCGAGAAGGGGCGCCAGCACATGGTCCGTGAGCAGGCTGACATCGAGGCGCGCCACCGGGTCGGCATCGTCACCCGGCGGGTTTTTCAACGCCATGCCATACCAGCGCCCATCGAGATAAAGCCCAAACGACGCCGGGTGTGCGGGCCGCACGGGTTGGTCCGCAGGTGTGACGAGGAACGCGTCTTCAAGCCGCGCCAGGAAACCCGCGCTATCTAAGCCGTTGAGGTCTTTGACGACGCGGTTGTAGTCGAGGATCATCACTTCGTCATCGGGAAAGCTCACCGATAGAAACGATTCGTGTGAGGCGTTTGGAGACCCGTTTTCGCCGCGGCGTTTTGCCGCAACCCGTAATGCTGCGGCGCTGCGATGATGGCCGTCCGCGACGTAAAGGGCGTCCATGGCGGTGAAGATGTCCTGGATGAGTTTGAGGGTTGCGGCGTCCCCAACGCCCCAAACCTGGTGGCGGACACCGTCGCCGTGATCGGCCTCGAGAAGCGGCGGTTTGACCGTGACGTCAGCGTAGATCGCCGCAAGTTCGGCGTTGGCGCGATAGGTCAGGAAAACCGGCCCGGTTTGTGCGTTCACGGCTTCAATCTGACGCACGCGATCGTCTTCTTTGGTGGGGCGGGTCAGTTCGTGCTTTTTAATCTGACCATCTTCATAGGCGCAAACGCTGGCGGCGCCGACGATGCCCGTCTGCACATGCTGGCCCATGGTGGCGCGGTAGACGTAATATTGGGGTGCGGCTTCCCGCACCAGCACGCCGGCGTCGATCATTTTTTGCAAATTTTTTCCGGCCTGGGCATAGACGGCGGGAGAATAGGGATCGGTGTCGTCGCTCAAATCGATCTCGGCGCGGGACACATGCAGGAAACTCCAGGGTTTACCCGTTGCCATTTTGCGGGCCTCGGGCGTGCTCATCACGTCATAGGGCGGGGCCGCGACCTCGGCCTCCCGGCCAACGGCGGGGCGAAGGGCGGCGAAGGGGCGGATGAGCGGGGCGCCGTGTCGATCGGCCATGGTGTTATCCTTGTCGGTTGGAATCGGGGTCGGTTAGAATCGGGACTTTGATCAATCATACACTGCGCCCGGAAGACAGATCAAAGTCTGTCTCTCATATAGCCGCCTCGACGAACCCCTTAAACCCCAAATCAAAAGGATCGCGTGAAATGGGGTCTTTTCAAAAATGGGCCAGGGGCTGCAGAAGGCGCTTTTAAGTCATGTACAAGGCACGTGCACCTTTTTCCTCACGCCTAAAAACACCCCTGCAAATACGCCAAAATCCCCGATAAACGGGGGGCTGGTATGGTCCACCCGACGAAATTCGAACTCATGACCTCTGCCTTCGGCGACGAGCTGATGACCAACTTGAACAAACGCATTTGTGAGCATAAAAAAATGAGCTGTCGGTTCAGGGGTAACGTCAGGGAGACTGACGCCAGGGTGTAAAATTAGGTATCACCCGCGTGCGGGAAGGTCGTGGTTACGGTAAGTCCGTTGTTTACGGAGTTGTTTCTTAGGGTTATCTCGGCGTCATGGATTTCGGCAATTCGGGAAACGATGGAAAGGCCAAGGCCGGAGCCTTGTTCTTTTGAGCCTTCTATTCTGTAGAATCTGTCGAAAACTCGGGACAGAAATTCTGGGGGAATGCCAGGGCCCGTATCTGTGATTTCGACCATTACGACATCACCCTGACGCTTGACTGAGGCTGTCACTTTATCCCCGTCCCGACTATGGCGGACGGCATTTGAGATGAGGTTGCCCATCATGATTTTTAACAATTCAGCGTTTCCCCAAATGGTCGCTTCAGTATTGGTTTCGTCTGAAATGCCGAGATCGATTTTTCTCTCCATTGCGCCGGGGGTTTCTTCGATAATTGTTTTGATGAGCAAGGTGTTCACATTCAAGGAAGTTCGGGTCAACGATATGTTTTCATAATCGAGCCGCGCCATGATCAGCAATTGGTGAACTATTCGAATAGCCTGTTCCGTTCCCTCAACGAGGTGCTTGAGCGCTTTATGCCTTTCCCGTTCATGGCCGGCCTGCAGCGCAACTTCGGCGTGGGTTTTGATGGCGGCAAGCGGAGTGCGCAATTCATGGGCCGCATCGCCGGTAACCAGGAGCCGCCGGTGGAGAGACAGTCTCATATGTCATCCCCCCTGAGGATGACATATCCGACTCCACGCACGGTCTGGATCAGTTCCGGGTAGAGTTTTTTGCGCAGGTAATGGATATAAACCTCGATCGTATTGCTCTCGATTTCCTCACCCCAACCATAAATTTTATCTTCCAGTTGGGTTTTAGAAAGCACCTTTCCGGCATTTAACATTAACTCTTGAAGGGTCATGAATTCCCGGTCCGAAAGACTGACCTGGATATCGCCGTTAAAAACCTTGCGGGAGGATGGTGTGAGGGTGATCGGCCCATGTTGAAGGACTGTTTCGGTAATTCCTTTTGAACGGCGAACCAGGGCGCGAAGCCGCGCTTGGAGTTCGGCGAGTTCAAATGGTTTGACCATGTAATCGTCACTGCCTGCATCGAGGCCGTCAACCCTGTCATCTAGGGAGTCGCGTGCTGTCAGAATAAGAACTGGCGTTCCATTTCCTGTGGCTCTTAACTGGCGCAAGGCCGTCATGCCGTCAATTTTTGGGAGCCCAAGATCAAGGATGATGGCGTCGTATGGGACGGTTGTGACGGCGTGATGGATGTCCTCGCCGTTGTATACCCAGTCGATGGCAAAACCGGCCTGTGCGAGACCGGCCTCTATACCCTTACCGAGAAGGATATTGTCTTCGGCGAGCAAGATACGCATACCGTTTTCTGACTCCTAAAAAATACCTCCCGGGGGAGTTTGTAACTTGAGCCCCGAGAGGATACCAAAGTTCTACTTTTCAAGAGATTTCCATCCCGGGTGTTCGAAATGCTTCCCGTAAGCATTCAGTGCCTGCACGATCTTGACCGCACCGCTGCGAGGATGGGCTCCGGTCTGCATGTCGTCAATTCCTTCAATGACCTGCTCAAGAACGACGTGCAGTTGTTCGTCCACTTCTGGAGAAAGTTTGCAGTTCTCAACCATATGGTCGATTTCCTTTTCAAGGGAACCAGCCAGGATGATGTAGTCAGCACCTTGGAGCTTGTTTTGGTGAATTTTCTCGAGTTGGGCAGCCATGGCGGTGCGGATACCGTCCATTCCCGTCAGCATGAAATCATCGCCCTGCCATTTTTTTCCGTCGTTTAATCTCAGTGAGACGGAGGCCGTGCCTTGACCATCGTGAGAATGGCTGTTTTCGGCGAAGGCCGCAGGCGTTACCCCTAAGAGAGCTGTTGCCAGAATACCGGGAAGGATAAGATTTTTCATAAACATTTAGGTGTTTTCCTTGTATTGCCAATTGGACGCAGGTTCTGCGTTTCGGCAACTAAGGTGGGCTCCCTACCTTAAGTGCACCTTAAAGACCATTTTGTCTCGCCCACCCAATCGCTCCTGGTGGTTTGGGCGAGTCTGCAGCGCAAAATTTTATGTTCTTCGCCAAATGCTCATCATCGCTGAAAGGCTACCATGCCCAGAAAGCTGGTGCGCAAAACCGGCTGCGGCATGGACCCCGAGGTAGCCCCACATGAGCGGGCCGAGGATTTCGTGAATTTCCTTGATGTCGTGCAGCCATCCCGTCATGCGCTGACCCTCAACAGCATAAACGAGGATCAGTGTGCCGCTGACCGCGAGCGCCGTGCCGACGATCAAGCCCAGCCCTTCGAAGGCTCCGGCCAATGCCGAAGATTCGTCGCTTTCGGGCAATCGGCCATGCCCCAGCGCCTTGCGGTAACGCCCTATGTCTGTTTTCAGGTCGTTTATGCGGGTTATGGAGAACCAGGGAAACAGTCGTCCGATGCCGACTTGACCGCTTCGCGTCATTGACCACAGCCAGTGCAAAACCAGCACGCCGAGAAGAGCGGCGCCCAAGAGTTCATGAACGTCATAGAGGATATCACCGGCGCGTCCCGGCTTGGGATGGGTCATGCCGAGGCTGACGGCCATCTGAACGGTGATGCCGAGCGCCAATAGGATGTGCAACAAGCGGGTAAAGCGGTCGTAGTGCATGATGTCCTCGCGAACTTAGGTTTCTAAAAATGAGGGTGCGGGCCGGGAGATGGGAAGTTAGGGGAGCCTCCCGGCCCGCCAACGGCTTAATGACCGTTGAAAGTATCGGTGGAAATTGGCTGTCCAGACACCGGATCGATACGCAGCTTGTCGTGCTGACCTGGCGCGGTGGCGACTTTAGCTTCGTAAACGCCGTCTTCGATCTCCAATTCCAGAAGGCGATGCTGTCCGTCCGTTTCGATCAGTTGCGCCACTTCCATGGCTGAGAGCGCCCCGTCCGCCAACGTATGGTCATCGTTCCAAGAGCGCGCCATTTTGTCGAACCATGCGCGCACGCCGTTGCGCGACTTTTCAGGGTCGGAAATTGTGCCAGACACCGGGTCAACGCGGATTTTCTTTTGTTCGCCCGTAGGCATGAAGATTTTGGCCTTATATATGCCATCCTTGAATTCAATATCGCGGATATCTCCATATCCGGCGGCGGTAAGGCGTTCAATTGCTGCGCTGGTCGTTATGTTTTGAACAGGGGAACGCACTTCAGGGTCCTGCGCGAAGGCGGCAATGCCCATGGTCATGACGACGGCGGCGATACCTGTGAAAAGGGTATTTTTGGCGATGGTTGACATATGCTTTTCTCCAACTTCAAAGGATGCTGTGAAAGAGAATGCCATGCCCAATTGGAACCGACGCTGAACCGGTTGTTCAGGTGGTATTCATCTGAGGGTATCGTAACGGGAGGGCCGGGGTACGTTCAGACAAAGATGCGAGCTGTGTGAATGGCTGGAACGCAGCGCAGCCTGAATGAACGAATGGGTTCCTGTTTTTCTGTAGATCAGGGTTGCTTTGGTTCGCCTTATTGAATGAGTTCCGTATTGAGATGGGTCGAGGTCGATCATTTTTGTCCATTTGGCGACCAGCCTGCCGTATTGTCTGGTGGTCAGGTTGCGGTGCTTGCCTCGGCGACCTGTGAACAGGTAGTCACCGGGAGCCTTGTCTTGTATTTTGAGATAATCATCAACGGCTTGGCGGGTTTGTTCTGAGATTTCGAACTTGACCGGGTTGCCAGTCTTTTGTTGTCGGACGGTGGCGCGATTGGCGGTGTGCCCGTTCGGTGCGATGTCCTCTACTTTGATTTTGACCACATCGCAGCCTCTGAGCTTGCTGTCGATGGCCAGATTAAACAGGGCGAGGTCGCGGATTTGTTTGCCCAATTGTAAAGTCGTTCGGATTGCCCAGACATGTTTGATCTTTAATGGCGGTTTCTGACCCGTAATTTTGCCTTTGTTCCAAGGGACGCGATTTGTGGAAGGGTTTTTAAAGAACAACATAACATGGCTCCTTTCAATCGTTGAAATAGAGCCGTCCATTATATGCTGTTTATTTTGCAAAGCGCTTCGCTATCCAAGTTTGGAGTTCCTTTGCTGGTATCGTTTCTGTTTCACCTGTGCCGACTTTGTTAATTCTTACAATGAATTCTTTATCGGCTTTGGTGACGGAGCGTGCCTTCCAGGCGGTGGGGGTGGTCGCAAGCAGAGAGGAGAACCCGCGCGCCCATGCGGCGGTGCTTGATGGGGAACTTGTCCCGAGGCTGGTTGTTGTTTCTCCTGCGTCCAGGCTGCCGCCGATGTGATTATAAAGTGCGAAGATGGCGTTGATTAAATCCATAATAATCGCTTCATCAACCGGGGGAGGCAGTTGCTCTATCACGCCGCCAAGCCAGTCGTCTGGTTCGATAGGTTTAGGAGCAATGATGACCGCGTGCATATAACCATCCAGCCATGCGGGATCGCTCTCCGGCATACCAATCTCACTCAACATCTCGGCAAGCATGTCAGGGGTGAGCGTATCAAGTTCCATCATCTCCGACTCCTCATAAAGCTCACCGCTTGAATGATTGAATGCCTGAACAGAGTTGAAGGCGATATGTTGGGCGAGCGCGGTTTTCTCGACGGGGCGAGCGTTTAGCAGGGCGTGGGCGTTGATTGTCAGACTCTCCCAGTCCTCATCGACCTCTTTCAGCAAGAAGGCGACTTGAAGCATTTGTTTTGCCCAATATTCGCGGCGCTCATCAAGGTGAAGGGCGGCCAGTTTCATTTGTTGGTCAAAGTTTTTGGCGGTTTCAAAAGCTTTTCTCAACTTGGCGGTATCATCGAACCAGTTGTCAAAGAAATCATAATCATCAATCAGGTAAACACTTTGATTGATACGCCGCCCATACAATTGCGTTGTCATCTGACCGATCATACCCTCCGGGTCCAGAACGTGTAGCCAGTCGGTAGCCGTCATCAGGTTGGGGCGCAAGTCCTCCATACCGAACAGGGACGCGATGTCGATAAAACCGTGGGCGGGTGGCACATCATTGGTTTTACCATCGGCTAGGGCGGCGGCGAGTATGGTTCGCGCACTTTCTTTGGAAACCTCCTCGGCGGCTATGTCATCCAGTTGATTGGCGATTGCGGTGGCCTCGGGTGAGTTTTCCCGGCAAGGGATTATATAGGCATCCTTGATGCCATGGCCTGCCTTGGTTAGCACCATGGCAATTGATTTGGTGGCGAAAAAAGCCAGAGACTGTGCGCCCACCCCATCGGGCGGCGTGACAAGTATTTGTAATGTTTTGACTGATTTCTTTGCTGGAGATGCGGGAAGGTTATGGCGGCGCACTTCCCGGATAGCCTGATCGAGCAGGCTCCGTGCCATATCGGCGGGCATCCAGCTTCGCAGCATAGGCAGGCGGCGCGCCAGCACGCCATCCATAGCGGCTGTTTTTGCTTTTTCCAGCAGGGCATGAGCTACGGCTTCTCGTAACGACTGGTCAGGGGAGAGGAGCCAGTAGCCTGCCATTGTCCAAGATGCGCTGTGCTCAGCAGATGTAAGGTCATAGGCCAGTGCATGACGGGTATCCTTTGGCACTCCGGCCATCAATTCGCGTAAGCCTTCAAACAGGGCATAATTGTCGCCGTCAACTTCCTTCGACAGTGTTTTTAACAAGTCGCCGATATCACCAGGTGTTGGGGGCACACCCTGTGTCGGCGTGCTGTTTTCCATTACCTTGTTCATTTCCCGTATACGAATGTCGAGCAGGGCGTCGGGTACCTCGACGTTTGCGCGCGCGTAGCAGGTGGCAATTATGCCAGCCGCTTTGGCGGAAAGATTTTCCAGTGAAGCAAAATACTCGCTTAAGTCCTTCAGGAATACCGGGCCATGCTGACCATCGTTTTCCACATCCATACGCGCTTCGTCAATCAACCCTTGCAGGGCAATTGCCTCAACGGGGTCATCATCGAGAGGTGAGGCCGTAAAGGCATTAAGCAAAGCCGCTGAAATTTTCGTATCTTGTAGCAATTTTGCCCGGTTCTCATAGACAAAATTGCTTAAAGGTCGTGTGTCGCCAGATTTTTTCACGTCTTCGATGATGGATAATAAATAACTATCTGAGCTCACAAGCGGTTTCCTTCGGTATAGGTTGATGTTTTATTCCGGTCTACCCAGGACTCAGGACCAGTTTCAAACCAATTAGGGATCAGCGTGAATGACCCATAACGGAAGTTTGACGAAGTTTAAGACAGGTGCTTTGCCACCGTCTCAAGGAACGCAGGGATCAAAATCGGCTTAGAAATGTAATCATCACAACCAGCTTCTCGGATTTTGCTTTCATCACCTTTCATGGCAAAGGCAGTCGCAGCGATGACAGGGATTTGTTTAAGTGCTTTATCGGCCTTTAAATCTTTTGTAATTTCAAGACCAGAACGTCCCGGAAGCTGAATGTCCATGATTATCAGATCCGGCATTTGGTTTTTGGCTATCTCCAATACATCGCTACCATCTATCGATTGAATGGTATCATAGCCATTGGTCTGAAGAAGGTCGTTGAACAGCTTCATGTTCAATGCGTTATCTTCAACGATGAGGATCGTTTTTGTCATGAGAATTTACCACCCGAATATTTGCATTACTGTATTGTCTGTGAGGTTATATTTCTTGCCAATTTGAGTGTTTCCAAAGCCTGAGTGATGTCCTCGCCCTTTCCTTTGGTGTAAAGCGTAATTTTAGTATCCTCATGCTTGACATGACCTATCAACCAATCGCGCATGAACTTACGTAGATTATGTAATGTTTCTTGATTTTGCTCTTTGCGCCAGCTTTCCGACAACTCATGAATTTGTGCAGCAAGGTCTCTGTGAAAGTCACGATGAATCTCAAGGCCAGGATAATCACAAACTCTCATAATCTCTTCTTCTCGTCTGAAATGGAAATGGGCGTAGTCAATTAAATTCCCAATTACATCACCCACCTCGTGCTCATCAATTGAAGAATAAGATAACTTGTTCGTAAACAAGATCAGTGTTTGATGATCTCGGTCAATGGCATCCACGCCGACACGCAAGCTGTCCGCCCAAATCAACACATCTTCATTTGTGGCCAGCGGCAACTCAAACCAAAACGTGCTGCCAGTACCCACTTCACTATCAAAACCTATCCGTCCCGACATCTGCTCCACCAGCATCTTACTTACTGATAAGCCGATACCTGTGCCTTCTTTCGCCGTCATCGGGTCTGCGTGCAATCGGTTGAACGTCTGAAAGACGCCAGGATAGTCATCTTTGTCGATGCCGTGCCCCGTATCAGATACTGATATATGAAGAAATTTGTCATCTGTCTCGTGGCCATCGATAGTTACGGTGCCACCATCTTTATTGTATTTTACTGCGTTGGAAATAAGATTGATCAAGACTTGCTTAAATCGATTAGAATCGGTGCGCAAAAACGATAAGGGTTTTCCGTCAAGTTTACTGGCAATCGTTACTCCATTGGTTTTTCCAAGCGGGCGAATCAAATTCAAACAAACGGTCACAACTGCATTTGCATTAAGCTCCTCCAAAGAGAGTGAAGTTTGATCAGCCTCGATTCTGGCCAGATCAAGGATTTGATTGATGAGTTTGAGGAGGTGCCCACCCCCCTCAAGAATGTTTTCAACATACTCATTCTGTGTGGGTAAAAGAGGGTGCTGTGGATCGTATTGCAGCATCTGGGCAAAACCTAAGACGGCATTCATGGGCGTTCGCAACTCGTGGCTCATGGAAGCAAGAAATGCTGACTTTGCATTGTTGCATGCTTCGGCTTCTTGCTTGGCGACTGCCAGCGCAGCTTCGACCAGTTTCTGCTCAGAAATATCACGAAATTCAATGACTCGAACATCTTGACCCTTGTAGGCAAGATTCTTTCCTCTGATAGCAAGAGGATATTGCGAGCCATCCTTACGGACCCCCTTAACTTCATAGCTTGGTTGTAGCCCCGTTTGACGTTGGCGAGCACAATACCAAGGGTGTCTGAGGTAATGAGGTTAAAACCATCCATGCCGACGAGTTCCTGACCGCTGAAGCCGGTGATGTCTGATAAACCTTGATTGCACTCAAGGATAACCCCACGATCATGGATTACGATCCCACCATACGAGGCATCACTGAGTGCCCTAAAACGTTCTTCGCTGTCTTTAAGCGCTTTCACGTTGCGTCGTAACACCACGCCAGTCATAAAACCGAGGGACAGAATGATGACAATTAAAATTACAAACTGAACGTCAAATAGCCGTAAATTGTCATTCATGTCTCTCAGTAGCAATGTCGAGGTGTCGTTGGCAGAAGTTTGGAAATCTTCGAAGGCCTGATCAAAACGCTGTTCGTTAGGCGTTCCAATGCCGGATTGGGTTTGGTTTTCCCATCTTTGCTTGGCGATTTCCCGAAAGGCGATGATGCCCTTAAGTGTCTTTTCGGCCTGTCGCCGTACAATAATATTCCTAACAGTTAAAATCTGACCCTCGGGGCCAGCACCGCCATGAAGAAGGGCCTGTGCATACCATTCACCTTGATCAATATGCTTCCAGACAATACCAATATTAAGGGATTGATCACCGCTGATGATTTCTTCTAACCACAGGTGCGCGGCGGTGATTTCAAGTTTTGCTTCTTCAATGGCATTGATCTGAGGGGCATAACGATGGGCCATATCGTGTCCCGTGAAGAACGAGAACACCACGGCAAACGCAACAAATAGTGTGGCAAACGTGATCCAAAATATCTTATGCCGCCAGAAAAAACACCTCATTGCGTGCCCCCCGTTGTACTCCCGCCGCGTTCTAGATTATTTTTTTATCATACTCTCCATTAATGCGTGCGCACATAGGCCATAATACTAGAGGGTTTTCGTGATTTAGTGAAGTTTTGTTCTTCTATTTTGCCATGGATGGCTCCCACCTACTGGAATTACGAATGTCTCTTCTGGCTAAAAGCTGCCGTAAAAGGGACGTGCGCGAAAACCCTATGTGTAGTGGCTGTCTGCATTAACCGGACACCTGATCAAAGATGATTTTGGTGTAACGATTGACAGGTCAGGCGTTGCCGCAAAAAACGCTAACCCATTTTGACTTCACCGATGAGCCGTTGTTAAATGGGATCAGCCATACGGCATAAGAATCGAGAATACTCTGTTAAAGAGAGCCAAAAGCAGAAACAAGCGGTAACAAGCCGCACACCGTAGGCAACACCCAAAAACAGCAGGCTGCTGGCGACCCCGCGTGGTCTTTGGCGGCGAATATTGGAGTTGCAATATGAAGCTTGCGATTATTGATGGACAACGCCGAGAAGCCCAACCGGGCCTATCCGGTGAATGCCCGGTGTGTAAGGCAACAACCATCGCCAAATGTGGCGAAAAGAATATCTGGCACTGGGCGCACAAGGGCAAACGGAATTGTGATCGCTGGTGGGAAAACGAAACCGAATGGCACCGCGACTGGAAAAACCACTTTCCAGTCGAATGGCAGGAAGTTGTGCGCCGGGCAAATGACGGTGAAAAACATATTGTTGATGTGAAGACAGATCAGGACTGGGTGATCGAGTTTCAGCACTCATATATCAATCCAGACGAGCGGCGGTCGCGGGAAAGCTTTTACGGAAATATGGTGTGGGTCGTTGACGGCCTTCGTCGAAAGAACGATCTCAAGCAATTCGCCGAGTCTGTGAGATATGGATCTTCGATATTCAAAAAACCATTGATAGTAACTGTTCATCTATTTGAATGCAGGCTCGTGAAAGAATGGGCCTCCAGTCATGTCCCCGTCTTTTTTGATTTTGGTGAAGAAAATCAGCCGCACGGACTTTGGTTGCTTATTCCGATGGGCTTGGACGATAAAGCGTACATCACACTGGTCGGAAAAGAGAATTTTATTAACTGGCACCGCAAAGGCGATTTCAACCCTCAACCATTTATCGACCAGATGAAACTATACGAGCAAGAAAGAGTGCGTGCGGTGAAGATGCGCTACGCACCTCAGCTGATGCCTCACCGGATGATGCGGCGTTCCCGTAGGCGCTTTTGACGGTAATAAGGCGCATCAGAAACGGTTCTTTCTATAGCTCATAATTGATGCAGATCATGAGCTATAGAAAACGGCACTATCGCTCATGACCCATCAAAGCGTCGAAGCCACCCTATACAAACTCAACAAACAGTGATAATGATCTATAAATAGGTCATTAAAATATTATAGGGTCTGTTTATAGATCATATGTGAGCGCAGATGGGAAAGCCAACGACACGCAGTTATTCTCGCTATGGACGGGAGGCCGCCGAATTGCTCGGCCACATGATCCGCAATGCCCGCATTGAGCGGGAATGGACGGTTGCGGAGGTGGCGGAGCGCGCGGGCGTATCGCGCGGGCTCGTCCAACGCATCGAAAACGGCGATATGGGCTGTTCGATCGGTGCGGTGTTCGAGGTGGCAGCGCTTGTCGGTGTGCATCTGTTCGATGCCGAGCCGACCACGTTGACACGCCATCTCGCCATGGCGCGCGATAAGATGACCTTGCTTCCCAAAGCGGTGCGGCCGAGCCTGAAGGCGGTGAAGGATGAATTCTAAATCGCGTCCCGAAGAAGCTTATGTGTGGATTTGGCTGCCCAGCGCGACCGAGCCAGTGGTGGCGGGCCGCATTGCGCGCGATGGCGAGCGCCTGATCTTCAACTACGGCCAAAGTTACTTGGCCCGCGAAGACGCGATCGCGATCTATGAGCCGGAACTGCCGTTGGGGCGCGGTGCAATTATGCCGGAATCCGGTTTGAATATAGCAAGCTGTTTACGTGACGGCGCGCCTGATGCCTGGGGTCGACGGGTGATCCTCAACCGCACGCTCGGCCTCAGGGGTAGGGACGCGGATATCGGTGCGCTCGATGAACTGACTTATATGCTCGAATCCGGGTCCGACCGCATTGGCGCGCTGGATTTCCAACTTTCAGCGACGGATTACGTGGCGCGCGCGGCAAAGGCAGCGACGCTTGAAGAGCTGTTGAGTGCGGCAGAAAAAGTAGAAGCCGGTATTCCTTTGACTCCTGAGTTGGATCAAGCGCTGTTCCATGGCAGTTCATTAGGGGGCGCGCGCCCGAAGGCGATGATTGAAGATGGTGATCGCAAACTGATCGCGAAGTTTTCTTCGTCAAATGACACCCATAACGTGGTGAAGGGTGAATTTATCGCCATGCGCTTGGCGTCGAAAGTTGGACTGCATGTTGCTCCGGTTCACTTGACGCGAGCGGCGGGCAAGGACGTGCTGTTGGTCGAGCGTTTCGATCGGGCGCGTGTGGCAGAGGGATGGCAACGCAAAGCGATGGTTTCCGCCCTGACGCTGTTTGGTCTCGATGAAATGATGGCTCGCTATGCAAGCTATGAAGACTTGACGGAGATCATTCGCCACCGCTTCACCAAGCCGAAAGAGACCTTGCGCGAACTGTTCGGACGGTTGGTTTTCAACATTCTCTGCGGCAATACCGACGATCATGCGCGCAATCATGCGGCCTTTTGGGACGGCAAGCACCTGACCCTGACACCCGCTTACGACATCTGCCCGCAAAACAGGACCGGCAATGAAGCCAGTCAGGCGATGTTGATCACTGGCGAGAATCGGATGAGTAGGCTTTCGACCTGTATTGAAGCCGCCCCGCACTTCCTCATTAATCCTGAAAGCGCCGCGCAGATCATCGCCGGTCAGATTGAAGCTTTGCATGCGGCATGGCCAGTGGTTTGCGCTGAAGCAAACTTGAACCCGGTCGAGCGTAAACTGCTCGTGGACCACGTCTTTCTTAACCCTTTCATATTTGAAGGGGCACCAAAGAACTTGAGTACTTTGGCGAGTCACTTCTTGGCGTGAAGAGCGGATATCTGACGGAAGCTAAAAACCAGAAACTGCATGGGGTGAGAAATGGAACCGCGTATCACGACATCAGAACTGGCATATTATGTCCAACGTCAATTCGGCATAGATCCGTACGATTTTGCATTTGAGTTTTTTCAGAGATGGCTGCGTGCTGAGCCAGAGATTTTTTTGCATGAAAATCGAATTCAGGAAGAGGATGTTAAAATCAGGGATACCTCAGCACGATCAAAAGTGAATTCTGATGGCATTGCCGAAAGGGCGTCTCGGCGGAATTCTCGACCCGACTTATTTTTAACAATAGACACACCAAATGGAGACCCCATCGTTCACATGCCAGGAACTTTCACATCGACAGATATTTGGTGCGGCTTCAAAAACTTGCTGAAGCAAGTTTTTTTCTAAAATCGAATAACCATTTGAAAAATATAATAACTTGAATATTTTTTTATGTTCTCAGCCACAAAAACTATCTTAAGAGAGTTTTCAAGTGAGCCCATTCATTGTCAGCCAACGTAGTAAGCATGGCTGGTTAAGTAGGGCGCTACGAAAGTTTGTCGTGATGATCGACAGGCGTGTCGTGTGCGTAATGCTTCTCGAGCATCTTAACATCGCTGTGTCCCATGTTTTTAGCAATGATCCACGCGCCAAGCTCTTTGATGTTGTGCGTCGCGTAGCTATGTCGAAGGCTATACAGGCTATAGGGCTTCCCGTAAGCGTCATGCGTGACGCCAAGCTCATCCATGTAGCGCGAAAATGCTTTTTTCATGGAGTGGATTTTGTCGCCTTCATACGTGCAAAAAATGTAATCATCATCCATGCAAAACAAAGCTTGTTTGGCGCGGTAGTAGTCCAACACTGTCCATAATCCGCCCTTCGGAATAACCTTGCGAGCTGATCCTTTGGTTTTTCCAGCACGCTCGGCGTTCACAACAATCATACGGACCTCGTTGTTGGCTTCGTCCAAGTCCGTCTGTAAGTGCTTCCACTTGATGGCGTTCGCTTCTTCGCCTGGGCGTATGCCTGTGTAATACAAAAATGCGATATAGAGCGCGAGCTGATCTCGATAATGAACAACAGTGCGAGCGAGTTTTTTGTCGGATTTACGCTGCCAGCTTTTACCAAGAATGAGCTGCATTTGCTTGCGCGTGAAAGCTGGGCGCTTTTCACTACGCCCGCCAATGTCCATCACTTTGGGCTTGTGTGCTAACGTTAGCCAGCCCTGGTCTTGGGCGTAATCAAATATCTGTTTCAGTGTTGCGTTTTCACGCTTGATAGTCGCCGCTGAAGGCTTGCCCTCTTTCACACGGCGTTTGATCGTGCGTCCACCGCGCTCATATTCAATAAAGTCGTCACCAGCACCAATGCGCTTTTCCCAAAACGTCATGCGAAATTTTATATAATCTTCGATCCCGGCTTTCCCAACACGATCAATGCCCATGTCGCCGAAAAACGGTAGAAAGTAGCGATGGATCAGCGCCTTCTTTTCAGCGTATGCGGTTGCGGAGTGTTTCGGTAGGCCAGCATCCATATTGGATTTGTAGTTATCGAGGAACGCTTCAGCGACATCTTTGAACTGCTTGGACTTGAGCTGGAAGCCAGCCTTCAAATCACCTTCACGTTCAAAATACCAAGCAATGGCGCGGTTCTTGGCTTCGTCGTGATTGGACGTTCCGGCTGCTTTGGACTTCCAGCCTTTTTGGCCACTGTTCTTGACGCGGATGTATAGTGCCTTCGTGTGCGCCATGTCGTAAACGACAGCGACGGGCTTACCATTTACAAAATGAACAGCCTCACTTCCCATCCCACAAGCGCCTATCTACCTGATATCAAACACTTTATATACGATTATATATGCTCAGATAACTATAAAGCCCCGCTGACTGATCGTCAACGAGGCTTTATAAGTTATTGAAATCATAGATAAATAATGGTGCACCCGACGAGATTCGAACTCATGACCTCTGCCTTCGGAGGGCAGCGCTCTATCCAGCTGAGCTACGGGTGCGTGGGGCGCACATTAGCGTTTAGGGCGCTGGACCGCAAGCGTCGCTTCGTGTTCAGTGTGCACTTGCTGTCTTGGGCTATTCGGTCAATTATATGAGCATCTTGACCCGGTTGGGTCGAGTGCGCAGATTGGGGCGCTTTTGGGAAGGATGAATGGCTCGTAATGTTTAAAGGTTTGCTGGATAAATTCCGCAAGGGCACGACCCTCGATTATGAAGAAGCCAAGGAACTGGCGAGTGATCAAGACGTAAAAGTGCGTCAAGAGGTGGCGGAGCACCCCCGTGCTCAACCGGAAATCTTGTATTTTCTGGCCACCGACAAAGTGGCTTCGGTGCGCGCCGCCATCGCCAACAACTCGGCCACACCGCGCCTCGCCGATGTGCTGCTGACCAAGGACGTCGATGAAGTTGTGCGCAGCCAGTTGGCGGCGAAAATTTCCAAGCTGGCACCGGGATTGAGCGCCAATGAAGTGGATAAATTGCGCCGCATGACCTATGAGGCGCTGGAAACCTTGGCCCGTGACCAAGCCGTCAAAGTGCGTCAAATCGTCGCCGAAACCTTAAAAGACATGGCCGATGCGCCGCCCGATGTGATCCGTCATCTGGCCGAAGACACTGAATTGGTGGTGTGCGCCCCAGTGCTGGAAAATTCTCCGGTGCTGACCGAACGCGACTTGATTCAAATCATCAACCTCAATCCTACGGATGGTGCGTTGAGCGCCATTTCCAAACGGGCCAGCCTGTCCGACGAAGTGATGGAAGAGCTGTTTGCGTCTAACGATTCCGCCGCCGTGGCGGGGTTGCTGGGTAATGGTTCGGTGTCCATTAAAGAAGATTTGCTGGAACGCATTTGTGACAAATCGCGAACCGTCAAAGCTTTGCAAGACCCCCTGGTACACCGTCCGACGTTGCCCAAGGGCGTGGCCTTGCGGCTGGCCGATTTTGTCGCCGATCACTTGATTAAAGCGTTGTTGAACCGCAAAGACTTAGACCCGGTAACGGCGGCGGCGGTGCGCGAAGAGGTTTCGTGGCGTCTTGACCAGGCGGCCGAAAAAGAAGCCGCCGCGACCACCGAAACACCCTATAGCAAGGCCCAGCGGCTCCATGAAAATGGCGAACTGGCGCCCAGCATGGTGGAAAGTGCCTTGAAAGCGGGGCAGAAGGAATATGCCATCGCGGCGCTTGCGGTGCTGGCGGGTAAATCGGTTGCGGCCGTGGAAAAAATTGCCACGGCGGAAAATGCCAAGGCGGTTGTGTCTTTGTGCTGGAAAGCGGGTCTGGAACCGGAAAGCATTTTGATCATGCAAAAGCGCTTTGGCGCCATCAAACCACCCAGTGTGCTCAAACCCAAAAATGGCGGTTTTCCGCTTTCTGATGACGAAATGGACTGGTTGCTGGAATTTTTTGGCGATTAAGTCCTGACCTTGCGCCAAGTTTTGACTGTGGGCATGAACGTGCATCTGGAAATCTTCTCGAGTGCACATTATATTAGTCCCATCTCATATAGAAGGGCGCGCTGAGATGTCGGCGCGCTTGTCGATGACGCAACATTCAAAACCGCTAAAAAATGACAAACAGTGAGGAATAAAGATGGGTTACGCAGATTTAGAGAAAACCGAAAAAGGCTTCCTGGTCAACCTGGACGACTGGAATGAAGACGTTGCCAAGGAAATTGCTGCCGCAGAAGACCTGCACGATCTGAGCGACAAACACTGGGACCTGATTAAATTTTTGCGCGATGAATATGTGAACAACAACGGCAATCAGCCCAATGAACGCAATATGGTCAAAGCCATGGCGGACATCTGGGGCGAAAAGCCGAGCACCAAAGATTTGTATACGCTGTTCCCCATGCAGCCGTCCAAGCAGGCGACCAAAATTGCCGGACTACCGGAAACCAAACGCAAAGGCGGCTATTAATCCCCGTGTTTGTTAAACCATAGCTGAATATGCATAACCCGCTTCCCGTCTTCGGGGGGCGGGTTTTGTCTTGGCCCTACAACGGGCAATCCATCAGCACGCTGGGGAACAGACACGACTCGCTGATGGCAAGTTCAATGTGGCGGAGCGTCTGAAAGCCGGAAGCCGCATAAAAGTCTTGTGCCGACAAGCTGGAATAACATTCAAGACGGGTGATGGCTTGTGGGCGCGCGGTGTCTTTGCTGCGCGTCATCAAAGCGCGGCCCACGCCCCGCCTGATCCAGTCGGGGTGGGTGGCAAAATGGCGAATGTGGCCGATATGTTGCTGAACTTCACCTTGGCCGGGGCGCACTCCCGGGCATTCTGGCGTCCAACCGCCACAGCCGATGATGCGGTTCTGGGCGTCTTCGGCAACGAAATAGGTCCCACACGTCAACAACGCCGGGTTGGCTGTACAGATCAGCGGAAGGGCGGTGGCCAAAATGTCCGGCGGATAATCGTCGGCCATCAAAACCGTGTACGAAGTCCGCAACAAAGCGCTGATGTTGTCCGCGTCACCCCGTTCGGCTATGCGGGTGGAGAAGGTACTCATTGTAATGGGGGACGAAGACTGCGCATGACCAATTCGATGTGCAGACGCAGATTGTAAACTTCATCCGTATACGACAACGGCACGTTTAAATCCCTGACTTCGTCGGCCATGGTTTGCAGTTCTGCCCGCAGCGCCGTTCGGGTCTTGGCGTCTTGGGTCTTTAGCGCACTTTGTTCGATGCGGATCAAGTCTTTGTACCAGCGAAAAATCCGCGAACGAATACGCCAACGGTAGGCCGGGGGGAGAATCTTGGCCAATGGAATCATCAATGTCAGCAGCGGAATCAGCATGACCTTCAAGCGGTCCACCAGCACCGCCGCCCAAAACGGCAGATAGCGTTCCAAAAACGACGGGCCGTTTTTCAAGAAACGCTCGGCGTCGTCGCTCATGGGGTAATCCACATAGCGACTGGACGGAAACTGGCCGGGTTCCTCAAACAAACCACCGTCTTTGTGGATTTCACTGGCGGCGCGCACCAATAAGGTCTGCAGGGCGGGGTGAAGGTCTTCGCGTGCCGCCAGGGTCGCCGCCGGGGCCAGCAGGGTGATGTCGTGGGCAGGGATGTTGCGCCCCAAACTGATGACGCCCTGGTTTAAGGTCACAGCGGATAAGGCGCGCAATTGGCGGGTGTAGGCCGGGGCACGGATAAAATTCAAAAGCTTTACTTGAGATTGTGCGGGCTCCGCCAACAATTGACCGATCAGGGCCGAGGTTGGCGAGGTGACAAAAAAGGCTGCGTCTACATCGCCCTTGAGGAGGCTCTCTGCCGCTTCGTTCGAGCCCATGTGGAGGATCGTGGGGGCGTCTGTTGGCATTTGATTGATGTCGAGCAGTTGCTGCGCCACCGCCCAGGTGCCGCTGCCCATGGCCCCGGCCGCAATCTTAAGGCCGTTTAAATCGTTGAGTTTTTCCACCTGTAGGCCGGCGCGCACAAAAACCCACAGGGGTTCGAAATAGAGCGAACCCAACGACACCAGTTCAGGATTTTTGTGGGCATCGCCGGTGCCGCCTTGAACAAATGCCACATCGACTTTGTGGCTCGCCAGCAGGTCGATGTTTTCGAGCGAACCTGCCGTTTCCAAGACCGTTAAGGTGATGCCTTGGCGGGCCAAAATTTCGGCGTAGCGGTTGGCGTAGGCAAAGTAGGCACCGCTGGGACCGCCGCTCGCGATGGTGATCGCGCGGGGCGGAGCGGGTTCGACAAATTGATAGGCAATGCCAAATCCGGCAACCAAAATGATCAGAGAAACGAACGCGATACGCAAACTGTCTTTGTTCATCGGACAACTTCCAAACGTTTTCTGTGCTCAACGAAGATCATCCACAGCGATGTGGTGAGGGACAGGGCATCGGCGGACAAGCCGGGTATGGACATGACCAATACGTCATGGACGGTCCAACACACAATGCCAAGCATCATCAACAGCCGCAATGGCAAGATGGTGCTTTGATAACGCGCCAAGCTGAACAAGGCCAACGCGAGGGATGAAAACACCGATGGCCAGCCTTGCCACGTCAGATACGCACCAAGGGCAATCAGCGGCAAGCTCAACAGATAAATGATTTTAAAACCGGGACGGGTGCCCAGCGGAATTGCGCTGATCGCCTGCACGCCGCCAAGGGCATTCATGATGCTGCCAGTAAAGGCCTCCAGCAAATAAAAATGCAGGGAAAATGCACCATGCACGGCAACCTGTGCCCACAGCAAACTGCTGCGCGTTTTATAAAGCGGCCACGTTGCACCTAGGGCGACGCAGACAATGCCGACCAAATTGGCGGCGGGATGAGCCAAGAGGATATCGAGCATTCAAAACCTTATAACACCGTTCAACCATGACCGTTCAGCCGGTGCTCCACGAACGGGGCTTCAGCATGCCGGAAATCTTACAGGTTTGTTGCACATAGCCATAGGGAAATAGCTCGAACACGCGGTTTCGGGGCAGGTTGTTGGCTTTCACAAATGCGCTCATGTCACGACCACTGGGGGCGACGCCGTGCTGGCTGTACCAATCGCGGACAAAGCGAATCACCTGCCAATGATCAGTGGTCAGGACCAGGCCTTCGGCTGCGGCGAATTGTTCGGCGATGGCCTCGGTCCAATCGTTGGGATCGAGCAGATACCCTTCGTCGCCAATTGGGGCATCAATTTTGGTCATGGTTAAATCCCGTATTTTCGCGTTTAGGGACGAACGACAGGGTCTTGGGTCTTGGTCGTCAGTTGCACAAAGATGTCTTCAAGTTCCGGTTCTTGGGTCGACAATTCGGCAAACTTCAGTCCGGCGCTTTGCACGGCGGTGATGATGTCTGACGATCTGACCAAACTCGGCTGATAGGTGAATTGCAATTCGCGGCTGTCTATGAGGGCGACGTTAAAGCCTTTGAGGCTGTCGGGCACATCGGCCAAATCCTCGGTCAGCATGACGGTGACGCGTTTGCTGTCCAACTTGCCCATCAGGTGTTTGGTGGTGTCGCACGCGATCAGCTGCCCGCCGTTGATGATGGCGATGCGGTCGCATAGCTGTTCGGCTTCTTCCAAATAGTGGGTGGTGAGCAGGACGGTGACGCCGTCTTCTTTGTTGAGTTTTCGCACATAGGCCCACAATTGGCGGCGCAATTCGACGTCAACGCCCGCCGTCGGTTCATCCAAAACCAACACCGGCGGGGTATGGACCAGGGCCTTGGCCACCAGCAAACGCCGCCGCATGCCGCCCGATAAGGTGCGTGCATAGGCGTGGGATTTATCCGATAGCCCTACGGCATGCAGAATTTCTTCGGTCCTGCGTTGATTTTTGGGCACGCCGTAAAGGCCGGCTTGAACTTCCAAGGCTTCGCTGGGGGTGAAATATGGGTCGATGTTCAGCTCTTGCGGGACAATCCCGATGGCGCGCTTGGCGGCGCGGGTATCGGTGGAAATGTCGTGACCCCAAATGTTCACGGAACCCGACGTTTTCAATACCAAACCCGCCAAAATGTTGATTAAAGTCGACTTTCCAGCGCCATTTGGCCCCAAAAGACCAAAAAACGAGCCGCGCGGAATGTCCAAGGTGAGGTCGGACAGGGCCTTCATTTCAGGCCGTCGGCCTTGGGCTTTATAGGTCTTGGACAAATTGCGGATCTCGACCGCGTTTTCGGGCCCGCTTTGGGTCAGGGAGGTCACGAATATTAACTCCTCAGTGCATTGCAACCGCCCGATCTTCAGGTATCATCACAAAAAATTGCCTGCTGACCGGGGATTTGATTTCGTGTGAAATGTAAGCCCTTTGCACGGCGGTGCAAGTCTACTTATATAGAAGGGTGTATTCCGCCTCCCCGTTATCCATTTTCGACCATCCCGATACTGAAGGAACAGATGCCATGACTGACACGGCCCCCACCACCGTGACATCCACCACCGTCGCTTGCGATGGCGACCACACAGTGGGCGGTCACCCGCGCGTTTACGTGAAGCTTGACCCGCACACGCACAAGGCGGTGTGCCCGTATTGCTCCCAAGTGTTCGTGCTGGATGCCAACGCCAAAGTCCAAGCGCACTAAGCGGTATGAAACACGTCTTTCTCATCGATGGGTCGGGATTTATTTTTCGCGCATATCACGCCCTGCCCGATTCCATGAAGCGTCCGGACGGGACCGTGGTGAATGCGGTGTACGGCTTCACCGCCATGGTGCTGAAGTTGTTGGCCGACACCGATGCGGACCACATCGCGGTGATTTTTGATCGGGCGCGCAAAACCTTTCGTTCCGACATTTATCCCGAATACAAAGCCCACCGGCCGCCCGCACCGGACGATTTGATTCCGCAGTTTGAGCTGGTGCGCGAAGCGACCCGGGCGATGGGCTTGAAGGCCGTCGATATGGAAGGCTATGAGGCCGACGATTTGATCGCCACCTACGCCCGCCAAGCGCGCGAAAAGGGCGCCCAGGTCACCATCGTGTCGTCGGACAAAGACTTGATGCAGTTGGTCGGCGACGGCGTGGTGATGATGGACGCCATGAAAAACCGCATGATCGGCCCCGATGAAGTGTTTGAGAAATTCGGTGTCGGCCCGGATCGGGTCATCGACGTGCAGGCGTTGGCGGGCGACAGTTCCGACAACGTGCCGGGCGTTGCGGGCATTGGCGTCAAAACGGCCGCGGAACTGATCAACACCTTTGGCGATTTGGAAGGTGTGCTGAGCAACGCCCACACCATCAAGCAGCCCAAGCGCCGTGAAAAATTGATGGAACAAGCCGACAATGCGCGCATCTCCAAACAATTGGTGACGCTGTGCCAAGATGTTCCGGTCGACGTGCCGTTGGATGATTTCGACGTGGTGCGTCCCGACGTCAATTTGCTGTTGGCGTTTTTGAAAGAACAAGATTTTAAATCCTTGTTTGCCAAGGTCGCAGCGTTGGGCTTGTCCATCGGCGACAACGGCAATGCCAAAGTCTCTGTTGCATCGGGGGGCTTGTCCGGCGTCCCACCCAGTGTAGCGCCTATATTAGAACCGCTCCCCGCGGTCCAATTCGAACTTGTGCAAAGCGAAGCCGCTTTGGCGGCGTGGATTGCTGAGGCCCAAGATGCCGGGCTTGTCGCGGTGGACACGGAAACCACTTCGCTCAACGCCATGTCGGCTGCGTTGGTGGGGGTGTCGTTGTGCGTGACGCCGGGCCGCGCGTGTTACATTCCGCTGGCTCACAAAGGTCCGCAAGCTCAAGGCGGTTTTGATTTTGGCGACGGCGCAGACAGCCCCGCCCAAGGCGCACCGGAGCAAATTCCCTTGAAGCGCGCGCTGGAATTGTTGAAACCGTTGTTGGAAAATCCGGGCGTTCTCAAAGTCGGGCAAAACATCAAATACGATATGGTGGTGCTCAGCCGGTACGGCGTCAACATCGCCCCGGTGGATGACACCATGGTGATTTCCTACGTCTTGGAATGCGGTCAGCACGGTCATGGCATGGACGAACTGGCGCGTCTGCATCTGGACTATGAGACCATCAAGTTCAAAGACGTTGCCGGCACCGGCAAAGCGCAAGTGACATTCGACTTGGTCGATTTGGACAAGGCCTTGGATTACGCCGCCGAAGATGCCGACGTCACCATGAAGCTTTATAAAAGGCTCAAGCCGCGATTGGCATCTGAGCACATGAACACGGTTTACGAAACTTTGGAACGCGCCCTGATTCCGGTTTTGGTGCAGATGGAACGTGAAGGCATCAAGGTCGATGCCACGGAACTGAAACGTCTGTCGGATGATTTTGCCAAGCGCCTCGGCGATCTGGAAATTGAAATCCACACCATCGCGGGCGAGCCCTTCAACATCGCCTCGCCCAAACAGTTGGGCGAAATTCTGTTCGACAAGATGGGCATTCAAGGCGGCAAAAAAGGCAAGACCGGGGCCTATGCCACGGGTGCGGATATCTTGGAAGGTTTGGCCGCTGAAGGTCATGAGCTGCCCGCGCGGGTTTTGGACTGGCGTCAATTGGCAAAGCTGAAAAGCACCTATACGGATGCCTTGATCAACCAAATCAATGCGGACACCAAACGGGTGCACACGTCTTATTCCATGGCTGGAACGTCGACCGGGCGGCTGGCGTCGTCTGATCCCAACTTGCAAAATATTCCCATCCGTTCCGAAGAAGGCCGTAAGATCCGAAAGGCTTTTATCGCCGAGCCGGGACACACATTGCTGAGCGCGGATTATTCACAAATTGAATTGCGCCTGCTCGCCCACGTGGCCGATATCGAACAGTTGAAAAAAGCCTTTCATGCGGATTTGGACATTCACGCCATGACCGCGTCGGAAGTGTTCGGCGTGCCTTTGGAAGGCATGGACCCGATGGTGCGCCGCCGGGCCAAGGCCATCAACTTCGGCATCATCTACGGCATTTCCGCCTTCGGCTTGGCGCGCCAGTTGGACATTTCACGCGGCGAAGCCAGCGATTACATCAAGGCCTATTTCGAACGTTTCCCCGGCATTCAAAAATACATGGACGACACCAAGGCGTTTGCCGCTGAACACGGCTATGTCACCACCTTGTTCGGACGCAAATGTCATGTCGGCGGTATCAATGACAAGAACCCCATGGTCCGCGGATTTTCCGAACGCGCCGCCATCAATGCGCCGATCCAGGGCGGAGCGGCCGACATCATCAAACGCGCCATGGTGCATTTGCCGGGCGCGTTGGCGGAGGCCGGACTATCGGCGCGCATGTTGTTGCAGGTCCACGATGAATTGATTTTTGAAGTTTCGGACAGCGAATTGGATGCCACCCGCACCTTGGTCAAAGCGGTGATGGAAAGCGCCGCGACCCTGGATGTGCCACTGGTGGTGGATGTCGGCATCGGCGCCAATTGGGATGATGCCCATTGAGGGCACGCCTTCCGAGCCTGGACGCGGGATGTCTGACAAACCCCCAAAAGGGGTGAGGGCCGTTTTGTATTTTGTATCCACAGCGCCCGCAAAGCCGTAAACGCTTAAGCATTATTTGCATCACAAACTGACCTCTGGACCGTCCTGATAATGGAAGGGCGTGCCGTTGCGCGCTCACATTTCAGAGTCTGAGGGTGCCTGACATGGCCGACAGATCCACGATCTATGCCAGTCTTTTTGATATTTATAGCAATCAGTTTACGCAGCAATGGCAAGCGGAAATGAATAAATCCGCTTATGCGTTTCGAACCTCTGAAACCCTTAAAAGTGTTTCAGACGCGTTGGTCAAGATGGCGGCTCTCGCCGATCAGGCGGATACGCTGGAGACGGACATTGCATCCGGCAAGATTAAAGATGGTGGTGCCACCGCCCAAATTTCGAATTTAATGACGCTGATGTCTGCGCAGAAATCATCCGTTGAAACGGCCTTGTCGGGGGTGGAGGGTATGGACCTCAAAAACCTCACCAAGGCGGCAACGCTTGACCAACCGGGATTGAAGACTTTAGCCGCAGCCTTGAAATCAGGCGCAGACGCGGCGTTGGTGGCCAACCTAAATGCCTTCGTAAACAAGATAACGGCGGGTCTGAATGCGGCCGTTCAATCTGCGTCAGGTTCGTCCCATAAAACAGAGCCTGACCTGAACAGTGCCACGCTTAAGGCACTTGATGTGGTTCGTCGACTTAAAGGCAGTGTTGACCCGAGCAAGCTGAAAAAGCTTCGCAGGGAGAGCGGTGCGGCCACGGCGTTTTGGCTGAAGAGCAGCACATCGTCCACTTGACATACTGATGGGAGTAAATGCCATGCCGACGACGTCCGCACAATCCTTTGCTACGTTTAAAACTTTGGTGTGGAACCGCATGCAGGTTCTTGAGGGTCAAGGACTTGACCTGACCACCGATATCGATGATATCAAAATCGCCATGGATGATATTTATGACATCTACGCGCAGACACTTCCCTTAGGAATTGTCGCCAAGGTGGCATTGGTCGATCAGCCCTTGCGCACCGCAATGGCAACCACGTTTACGACGCTCGGCAATCGTATGGTGGTGTTGCAAGATGACGATTGGCCGCAATTGAACAACGCCAATCTGTTGCTGGAATATCAACAGCCGTTGAACGTGGATTTGTCTGAACAGGCCCAACTTGCGACCGATAACTATCTGCACGTCTATCCCGCCAACACGGTTTACGGTGCAGGTGGGCATGTCACGTTGCCGCTGGCGCGCAGTGGCGTGGTGGGCAAAGATTGGCGCATCGGCATCAACGTCACGCCGGCGACCATGCCCGCAGCCGTCGCGGCGGTGCTGGGGATCATGGATGCGTACAACTGTGTCCAGCATATCAAGTTCACCCCATCCGGTTACGCCGGAAAACCGGACTCGATTATTTTATTATATGAAAAAGGATGGCACCTATATGACCGTGCGCAATGCGGTTGAAGTCGCCATGGGCGGTGGCGGCATCGCTTTGCAGGGGTGCTTCAATTTGCTGTGGAATGAATTTGCCGATGGTATTGCAGAAGCGGCAGAGCCCCCGGACGGTGGCGGAAGCTTTGGTATGTACCGAAGCGTGCTGGCCTATTTTACGTATTATGATTTGTTGGTCAGTTATGGTCATGTCTCGCAAATGTTGTTCGATCTGTGGATTGACAACATCTTCATGGATTTCGGCATTCCGTTGGGCCAGCCCCACGATCAGCGCAGCATCATCAATGTGCCCTATATGACGCCGAAGCTGGAGCTTTATGCCGAATTGATGTCCATTTTTGAGGAAGGGGACATCGACCATACCGACGATTATCAATTGCCGACAATTTAAAAGTCTGTCTAGCGGGGCTGTGATCGGAAGATATGCCAAGCACGAACCGACAACAACAGGGCCAAGATAACGCTGTGCACGGTGGGGGCCAGCAAGTCGGCTTTGACCATCCAGATGTAATGCAAACACCCCAACGCCGCCGCCACGTACACCAGCCTGTGCAGGCGTTTCCATGACTTTGCGCCCAGGCGCCTGATGGCCCCGTTCCACGACGTCGCTGCCAAGGCCAAAAGGATGAGGAAGGCGATCATGCCGACGGTGATGAAGTTGCGTTTAACGATGTCTTTCCAAATGTCGCCCCAGGCAAAAAAGTTGTCGATGACCACATAGTTGGTCAAGTGCAGCGCCACATAGGCAAACGCCCACAGCCCCAGCATACGGCGCATACGCACCGGCCAAACCCAGCCGAACAAAATCTTCAACGGTGTTGCGGCCAAAGTCACCAACAGCGAACGCAAAGCCCAATCGCCCAAATAGCGATTGATGAATTCAATGGGGTTGGCCCCCAACCCGCCGGTTAAACCCAAGCCCACCAACCACGCCAACGGCAACGCCATGACGGTGAACATCAGCCACCACGTGACGCGGTAGGGCGCTTGGATGGAGAGGCTGTTTGGTAAGGTCAAGGTGCGCGTGCTCATCAGAATTTTTTCGCCAAATCCATACCCGTGTACAGACTTGCGACCTCTTCACCATAGCCGTTGAAGATTACCGTTGGGCGTTTAAAAAATTCGCCGACTTTGCGTTCTTTGGCCTGCGACCAACGGGGATGGGAAACGTCGGGGTTAACGTTGGCGTAAAAGCCATATTCATGAGGGGCCGACAAATTCCAAGAGGTCGGCGGTTCTTTTTCGGTAAAGGTGATGCGGACGATGGATTTGATGCCTTTGAAGCCGTATTTCCAGGGCGTCACCAAGCGGATCGGTGCGCCGTTTTGCGGCGGCAGAACTTCCCCGTAGACGCCCGTGGCCAGCAAGGTAAGCGGGTTCATGGCTTCATCCAGGCGCAGGCCCTCGACATAGGGCCATTGCAGCACGCGGCGGTGTTGTCCGGGCATGCGTTCGGGGTCGAGCAGGGTTTCAAAGGCCACGTATTTGGCCTTGGACGTGGGTTCCAAGCGCTTGATGATGGAGGCCAGCGACACCCCCACCCACGGCACCACCATTGACCACGTTTCGACGCAGCGGTGTCGGTAAACGCGTTCTTCCAGCTGTTCGGAGCGGAGCAAATCTTCAATGTCATAGGTGCCGGGTTTGGCGACTTCGCCCGCGATTTCGATGGTCCAGGGGCGGGTGACAAAATCTTTGGCGTTGTCGAACGGGTCATCCTTGCCGGTGCCGAATTCGTAGAAGTTGTTGTATTCTGTGACCGATTCGTAAGGGGTGAGGTCTTCATCCACGGTGTATTGGCTTTTCACCACGTTGGCCAGTTTTTCGCCCCTGACCCAAGCGGCAAAGGCGTCCCGGCCGATCAAACTGCCCGCTATGCCGCCCGCCATGGCGACCCCCGTGCCCTTCAAAACACCGGCCATAAAGCGCCGCCGATCCTTGTAGATGTTTTGAGGGGTCGCGTCAGAGTCGCGCAATTGCCACGATTTAGGGATTTTGATCAGCATGGGTCACTCCGATAATCTTTTTTAACTGTTCTACAGGTAAGGTTTCAATGCGGCGGTTTCATGGTGTTATTGATGGTATTCGCCCAAAGACGCCAAAGGTTACAGCGGTTGTGTCGCCGGGACGTTCTTTCTGTCTATTTTGGCTCAGAGACTATTTTGGGCCGCAAAATTTGTTGTATAAGGTTGCCATGCGCACGCTGTATCACAATTGGCTGTCTCCCCATTCCCGCAAGGTGCGGATTGTTTTGGGGGAAAAAAAGTTGGCGTTCGATCTTGAGGTGGAAAAAACCTGGGAGCGACGTGAAGGCTTTTTGCGCCTGAACCCCGCTGGTGAAGTCCCGGTGTTGGTGGAAGCCAACGGCACGGCGATTTCCGGTAGCCAAGTGATTTCGGAATATTTGGACGAATCTCACCCCACCCCACCCTTGATGGGAGCGGGGCCGTTGGAACGCGCCGAAGTGCGGCGTCTGTGCCAATGGTTTGATGAAAAATTCGACCGCGAAGTGACCGTCAATTTGGTGGGCGAAAAAATCATGAAGCGGTTCTTGGGTCTTGGTTCGCCAGATAGCACGGCCATCCGCGCGGGCAAGGCCAACATCAATCACCATTTGGCGTACATCGGCTATTTGGTTGAACGGCGCACCTGGTTGGCGGGCGATCATCTGACCTTGGCCGATATTACGGCGGCCGCGCATGTGTCGTGCGTGGATTATTTGGGCGACGTGCCGTGGGCGAATTTTGCCTTGGCCAAAGACTGGTACGCCCGGATCAAATCGCGCCCCAGTTTTCGGTCCTTGCTGCAAGATCACATTCCCGGCGCACCCCCGCCAAGACACTACCAGGACCTTGATTTTTAAGCCTAATCGGCGTTGTTACAAACTCTTCACATGCTTTTCACAGGGACGGATTTGACATTGTTGCGCAAATCCTTACCATTGAAGCTGATGTTAGATCAAAATACCCCGTTGGAACCTGAAGATAAAACGCTGACCTTTGCTCCGCGCGAAGTGGCTGGCGCAGGGACGTGTGCGTTAAGTGTTTCGAACACCGCGACGCGCAACAGTCGTCCTCTGGGGTGGGTGTTTGTGGGGGCCCATAGCATGCCCCATTCCGAGCATCTCATTCCCTTCTTAAATTGAGCGCATGACCCGTCGATAGCAGTATCGACTGTTTACCCCTGCTCGTCCTTGCGTTTGTCGAGGCATTGGCGGGCCACATTGCGTCACCATCTAACAGAAAAAGCAGGACAGTATGACTGATCTTTATGTGACACCCCAAGGTGTCGGCACAGGCTCATCGCAACATCAAACCCCCTCATTAAATGCCGACATGAAAATGTCCGCGGCGATGATCAAGGACAGCGAAGCTCTTCTTGATAAAGACGGCGTGGCCGTGCGCACGGCGCTGGAAAGCGATGGTGCCCTGTTGTGGGAAATCGCCCGCGACGCCAAGGGCATCGATTTGAATTCACCCTATGCGTACATGATGATGTGTCAAAACTTCTGCGACACGTCGGCCGTGGTTGAAGTGTATGGCCAGCCCGCAGGTTTTGTGACCGCCTACCGCCTGCCCAAACGCCCCCAGGTGCTGTTTGTGTGGCAGATCGCGGTGTTGCCCGAATTTCGCGGTTTGGGCATAGGCCAGCGCTTGCTGGACGGCTTGGTCACGCTTCCAGGCTGCGCCACGGTGCGCACGATGGAAACCACCGTCACGCCATCCAACGGCGCATCAGAAGCGCTGTTTAGGGGGTTTGCAAAAACCCAAGGTGCGTGTTTGGACATTCGTGAAGGTTTTGCCAGCACAGACTTTCCCGACGATGCGCCGGGTGATGCGGAACGCCTGTTCGTTATTCATCCCCTTCATCCCATCGATTGATTTGCTAAATCTGAAACAGAGGAACGAACGATGAAAACATTTGATAAGCTTGAATCCAACGTACGTGGCTATATCCGGGACTTCCCGGTGGTTTTCTCGACCGCCAAAGACGCCCACATGGTGGATGAAGACGGCAACGTCTACATCGATTTTTTCGCCGGCGCCGGGGTCATGAACTATGGCCACAACAACACCAAGATCAAAGAGGCGGTGGTTGAATACATGATGGGTGATGGCATCACCCATTCCCTGGACATGGGCACCGAAGCCAAGCGCACCTTCTTGGAAACCTTTAACGACGTCATCTTGAAGCCGCGCGGTCTGGAATACAAAATTCAGTTCCCCGGACCCACCGGCACCAACGCGGTGGAAAGCGCGTTGAAGTTGGCGCGCAAGGTGACCGGGCGCACCGAAGTGGTATCGTTTTCCAACGGTTTTCACGGCATGACGCTGGGTTCACTGGCGTTGACGGGTAATGCCACCAAGCGCGCCGGGGCCGGGGTGCCGCTGGGCAACGTCACGACGATGCCGTTTGATGGTTACTTGGGCGTCGATGCCGATACCTTGGCGTATTTTGAGGCGTTCCTGAACGATGCCGGCTCAGGTCAGGATAAACCCGCCGCGGTTATCGTTGAAACCGTGCAGGGCGAAGGCGGCGTCAACGTCGCCAGTTGGAAGTGGCTGCGCAATTTGGAAAAATTGTGTCGTCGCCATGACATCTTGATGATTGTCGATGACATTCAAATGGGCTGTGGCCGCACCGGTACGTTCTTCAGTTTTGAAATCGCGGGTATCCACCCCGATATGGTGTGCCTGTCCAAAGCGATCGGCGGCATGGGTCTGCCGATGGCGTTGGTGTTGATTCGCCCCGATTTGGATGTGTGGTCGCCCGGTGAACACAATGGCACCTTTCGCGGCAACAATTTAGCCTTTGTCGCCGCCACCAAAGCGCTGGACTATTGGCGCGACGACAAGCTTGAAGAAGGCATTGTGTTCAAGGGCTTGCGGGTGCGTGAACGCTTAGACGCATTGGCCGGGCAATTTCCCAAAGCGCAACTGGTCGCGCGTGGACGCGGCATGATTCAGGCGTTGGAAAGCAAACTGGATGGTTTCGCCGAAGAAATTTGTGCCGAAGCGTTCGCCAACGGTCTGATTATGGAAACGGCTGGGGTGCGTTCGCAAGTCGCCAAGGTGATGCCGCCGCTGACCATAGATGAAGTGGTTTTGGAACAAGGCCTCGACATCTTAGAAAACGCGATTGCCCAGGTGGCGGCGCGTCGTTTCCCCAATGCCTATGGCAAGTCCGTTGCTTAAGACAGGACCTTATACATGATCGTTAAAACACTGGACGATGTGCTGGGCACCGAGCACGAGGTCAAAGGCGGCAACTGGACCAGTCGTCGCTTGCTGTTGAAAGATGCCGGCATGGGCTTTTCCATGCACGACACCTTGATCCATACGGGCACGGAAACCTTGATTTGGTATCAAAACCATCTCGAGGCCGTGTACTGCATTGCCGGCAAAGGCGAAATCGAAGTTCTGCCCAACGGCCCAACCTATGCCATCGAACCGGGCACGCTCTATGCGCTGGACGGCCATGAAAAACATTTGCTGCGCGCAGAACAGGAAATGCGCATGATATGCGTCTTCAATCCGCCGTTGTCAGGGTTG
Source organism: Magnetovibrio blakemorei (assembly GCF_001746755.1). Lineage (GTDB taxonomy): Bacteria > Pseudomonadota > Alphaproteobacteria > Rhodospirillales > Magnetovibrionaceae > Magnetovibrio > Magnetovibrio blakemorei. The sequence goes on from NZ_MCGG01000020.1 coordinate 74,147, forward strand.
GAAGTGCACGATGAAAATGGCGTATATCCGGCTCCATCGGCAGAATGAAATTTAGGCTCAATTATTTGTGTTTAAGTAATTGAGCCTAAATGAATGCGTCGAATCGATTTAAGCTTAAGGCGCTAATCTTAAAGCTGTGCGGCAAAACGTTGCAAAAGGTGTGTCAGTTCAACGATTTCGTCGTTGAGCTTGGCGCGCGCGGTCCAGTTGGGGTGGACGCTTTTGAGATTGCGTTCCTGGCGCAATTTTACCAGCCCACTGGCGGGCTCGATGAAGCCGAACATTTTCTGGCTTTTGGGATCGTCCAAAACCTTGATGAAATGGCCGTCCTTGTTTTCAAACGCATGGCCGGGTTCGGGAGCAATGTCGGCGCTGGCCCCTAAGTCCAACTCCAAGGTCGCAAAGCAATCGAACAGCAGCTCCTCAGGGTCGACATAAATCAGCGCCAGCGCGTCTTTGGCCGTGGGGTCAAGGGTGACGACATAGTGATGCAGGTATTCTTTGCCAATGCGGTTCAGTTTCAGGCAGACCGTATGGCGGTTTCCGTCGTTGTCGCTGGTGGTGCGGATGACAACGGCCCCACAACCGATTTCGTGGGCTTGGCGGTGGGCTGGCCCGTCCACATCGCCACTGGAATGAAGCGGAAAGTCCGGGGTGTCTAAGTGGGTGTTGTTGCTCATGGTGCGTCCCTAATTAATTTTTTTGCAGCCGATATATGCCGGCCCTTAAATGAGTTTCGTCTAATATAGGGAGCCTGGGCCACGCTTACCAGTTATTCCCCACCTTCAAGACCACTATCCAGCATATGCACATTGGCGGCGGCGGCGCGGGCGGCATCCGTTTTGGGGGCCGTGTCCAGCAACTGTTTCCAGTCTGCGCGTGCCGCTTCGTTGTGTCCGGCCAGTCGATGCACGATGCCGCGCTCCAACAAGCCTTCGGGATGGTTCGGGTCAAGGCTTAAGGCCTGGTCCAAATCGGCAAGCGCTAAGTCCTTCTTGTCCAATTGGCGATAAGCGGCACCACGAAGCACCAAAGCGTCCACCCCCAAGGTGGCATCGACGAAGGTTTTATCAGTTCCGGGTGCGCCTTCTATAATGAGGCTGAGGTTTTCAACCGCTTGGTCGTATGCGCCTTGCAACGCGAAGGCTTGCGCGCGCACCAGCAAAATGTGTGGCTCACCAGGGGACAGGGTCAATGCGGCGTCTAGAACGGCGGCGGCGTGCTGGGGGTCGTCTGTGGCAATCCACGCGCGGGCACTTTGCATCAGCAATTTGGCCTTAAAGGCTTTGTTGGCGTGGACCAGATCGGCGAGTTTTTCCAGGCCCTGGGCCGCCTCGCCGTAATGGCCGATTTTGACCAAGGCGGCCAAGGCACAATGGCGTGCTGGATAGCCGCCGCCCAGACCTTCCCAAGTGGTGGCGTCGTCAAACGCGGCCTCGGCATGGGTTTGCACCTTGTCCATGCAGGCCTTATAGCGCATGTGTGCATCGAGGGTGGTTTCGCCCTGCGCCATTCCCCCCGTCAAAGAGAGGGCGCACAGAATAATCACGGTTGTCATTTGGATCGGGCGCGTCATGATGGCTACAGTTGCCTTCTGATGGAAAAAAAGCAAGGGTGGTTATGATCAATAAAACGCCGCATCTGTTTTGTTTTGGCCTGGGCTATTCGGCCCGGTGGCTGGCGCGTGAGTTGAAAAACGAAGGCTGGCGGGTCTCCGGCACGCATCGTTTTGGCGAGGAAACGCGCGAACAGGCCTCAGATGAGAATCGCTTGGTCTTTGACCGCGATCACCCCTTAGCAGACTTCGATATCCTGTTCGCCGACGTCACCCACGTGCTGGTCTCCGTGCCGCCCGATGGTGCGGGTGATCCGGTGTTGGACGTGCACGGCCAAGATTTGGCCCGTCATGCGGCTCATATCCAGTGGCTGGGCTATTTATCCACCGTGGGGGTCTATGGCAACACTGGCGGCAAACCGGTGAACGAAACGTCCCGGCTGCTGCCAACCCAAGAACGCTCACGCTTTCGCGGCCTCGCCGAAACCCGCTGGCAGAATTTGGCGGTGCGCAGCCGCTTGGCGTTGCAGGTGTTTCGCTTGGCAGGCATTTATGGGCCGGGCCGCAGCCCCTTTGACAAAGTCCGCGCCGGTCGCGCTCAGCGCATCCACAGCCCCGGACATTTGTTTTCCCGCATCCACGTGGCCGACATCGCCAACGTGCTGAAAGCCTCCATGGCCAAGCCCGATCCGGGCGGTATCTACAACGTCTGCGACGACGACCCGGCCCAACCCAGCGACGTCATCAAGTACGCCTGCGAACTGCTGGGCAAACCCGTGCCCAAAGAAATCCCCTATGAAGAAGCGGTGCAAACCATGTCCCCCATGGCGCAAACCTTCTGGGCCGACAACCGTCTTATCATGAACGACAAAATCAAAGACGAACTGGGCGTCAAACTCCTCTACCCCGACTACAAGTCCGGCCTCAAAGCGGTGCTGGAAGCGGAGGGGGTGTAGGGGCATTTTGCCTCCGCCTGTTGTCATTGCGAGCGCCTATCTGGCGCGTGGCAATCCAGGGGGAGCGGGCGTGCTGTGAGATGGATTGCTTCGTCGCTGCGCTTCTCGCAATGACGTTCCGTGGCCTGCAGAACTTAGGTTTTACACCAACGGTGAAAACTTATCTTGGGCGGGGTCGTAGCTGCTGAGTTCGCCTTCGGCGATGTCCAAATACCAGCCGTGAATTTGCAGGGTTTGGTTTTCCACGCGCTCGCGGATGAAGGGGAAAGTCATCAGGTTTTCCAGGGACACGATGACCGCTTGGCGTTCGCAGCAGCGGTCCAGGACTTCGCCTTCGGCTGACGGGTTTTTGCTTTTGGCCAGGGTGTAGGCTTTGTTGACGATAGAGGTCCACGACGGCACAAATCGTCCCGCCACCGGCGTGCCTTCTTGGCCCATGACCATGGCTTTGACACCTGAACAGTGGGCGTGGCCGAAGATGACGATGTGCTCAACGCCCAATTGCTCGACGGCGAATTCCAAAGCCGCCGAGGTGCCGTGATAAGAGGTTTCGCCCGCTTGGTCTTCCTCGAACGGCGGCACCAGATTGGCGACGTTGCGAATGGCGAAGATGTCGCCGGGATCAGATTGCAAAACGAGGGCCGGGTCAACGCGGGAATCGGAACACGCCACCATGGCGATGTTCGGGCGTTGCCCGTCGCGCACCAAACGGCGGTAGAGGTCCTTGCGTTCGGAAAAATATTTTTCGCGAAAAAACGTGAAGCCAAAAATCAGTTTGTTGAGAATGGGCGTCATACAGGTTCACTTTCCAAATCAGACAACAAATTGTTCAGCGTGCGGGTGAGACGTTTGAGGTCGGCCTCTTCGGACAATCGATGGTCGCCGTTTTTGACAAACTGAATTTCGACGTCATCACTGACCAAAGCGTCCTGGATTTGCAGCGCCGTTTGCCACGGTACGTCCAAATCCTTCATGCCCTGGATCAGGCGCACGGGCATTTTCAGGTTGAGCGGCTCGCGCAGCACCAGATGGGTCTTGCCGTCTTCAATCAAAGCCTTGGTGATGATGTAAGGGTCTTGCGGATTGTAGTCGCTGGGCAGTGCCACTTGGCCGGTCTGTTCCAGTTCCAGGCGCTGCGCATCGGTGAAGGCGTTGGCCATCAAATCTTCGGTGAAGTCGGGTGCGGCGGCCAGCCCGATGAGGCCGCGCAGACGCTCAGCGCGTTCGCGCGCCACCAACAGCATCAACCACCCACCCATGGAACTGCCGACGAGAACTTGCGGCCCTTGGGTCAAGTGATCCAGGGCATAGATCGCATCATTGGCCCATTGGCCGATGGTGCCGTCGATGAAAGCGCCCGACGATTGCCCGTGTCCGGTGTAATCAAAGCGCAAAAAGCTCCGTCCGTGGGCTTGGCACCACGCTTCCAGGGCGAGCGCTTTGGAGCCTTGCATATCGGATTTATAACCGCTCAAAAACACCACCCCGATTCGGTTATGCGTCGATTCGGGGGTGTTTTGGGGTAAATCTTGGCCCGGCGTGAAGTGGTAGGCGATGGTCGCGCCGTCTTCACGGGTGAGGATTTGGGGGGGCGTTTCGTTAGAAGAAGCTTGCATTTCTCTGGACACCTCACCTATGAACTGTAACGATTATTTGGCCGTGCCAGAAGTTACATGATAAAAATACATTCAGTGACCGCACGGTCAAGACAATAAGGGGCCCAGACCATTAAGCAGAACCTGACCATTTTTCCTCCGGCACGTTTGTGCGCGCCGGATACACAAGGCGTTGGCGGAGGCGAAGGCCTTGTCAAACCCGCCCCTGTGACCGTGTTGCAGGTTCTGCCCGCCTTGGGCGGCAGTGGTGGCGTGGAACGCGGCACCGTGGAAATTGCCGGCTGTATTTCAGCCCAAGGCTGGCGTTCCTTGGTGGCGTCCAGCGGCGGCGCGCGGGTGTATCAGTTGCAGCGCGCGGGTGCTGAGCACATCGAATTGCCGCTGCATTCCAAAAATCCGCTGACCATTTACGCCAACATCGCCAAGCTGGAAAAGCTGATCAAGACCCAAGGCATCGATCTGGTGCACGTGCGGTCGCGCGCCCCGGCGTGGAGTGCCTATTATGCCTGCAAACGCACCAATACGGCGTTTATCACCACTTTTCACGGCACCTATTCGGTCGGCTCGGCGTTCAAACGCATTTACAATTCGGTGATGACCCGCGGCGACCGGGTGATTGCGATTTCTAAATTTATCGCCGGGCACTTAAAACAAATGTACGGCGCGCCGGGGGAAAAAATTCGCGTCATTCATCGCGGCGTCGATCTGGATAGTTTCAATCCGGCTTTGGTCAACGCCGAACGGGTGATCACGCTGGCGCAAACGTGGCGCTTGGACGATGGCTTTCCGGTGTTGATGTTGCCCGGTCGCTTGACCCGGTGGAAAGGCCAATCGGTGTTTATCGAAGCCATTGCGGCGTTGGGGCGCAAAGACATTCGCTGCGTTTTGGTCGGTTCCGATCAAGGCCGCAGCGGCTACCGCAAAGAACTGGAACGCCTGATCGAAGCGAACGGTTTGAATTCGGTGGTGCGCATTGTCGATCACTGCGACGATATGCCCGCCGCTTACATGATGGCTGACGTGGTGGTGTCGGCCTCAACCGATCCCGAAGCCTTTGGCCGGGTCGTGGTCGAAGCCCAAGCCCTGGGCCGTCCGGTGGTGGCGCCCGATCACGGTGGCGCGTGCGAAACCATCATCGATGGCGAAACCGGCTGGCTGTTCCCGCCCGGCGACAAAATGGCGCTGGCGGCGGTGATGCAAAAAGCCTTGGATCTGGACGAGGACGGACGCCGTGCGTTTGCCGCCAAGGCGGCAAAAAGTGTTAGCGAGCATTTTTCCAAAGACTTGATGTGCGCCAAAACCTTGAGCGTTTACAGAGAAGTTCTGCAGGAGCGCGATCCAGAGCGCTATAAGGACATCTAGTCTGGTGGGCGGCGCGGTCGAACGGGTTCTCATCATCAAACTGGGGGCATTGGGCGATTTTGTCCAAGCTTTGGGGCCAATGGCGGCCATTCGCCGTCATCATCAAAGCCCGTTGGGCGCCGCTTCGGTTATTTTACTGACCACCAAGCCGTATGTTGATTTGGCGCGGGCGACGGGTTTGTTCGACGACGTTTGGGTTGATGAAGAGCGGCCCAAGCCGTGGCAAATCGGGCGGGTTCGGCGTTTAAGGGAAAAGCTGAAATCGGGCCATTTTACCCACGTTTACGATTTGCAGACGTCGGATCGCTCAAGCTTTTATTTTCATATTCTCGGCCCCTTTAAACGTCCCCTGTGGTCGGGCATTGCCCGGGGCTGTTCGCACCGTCATACCCATCCGGAACGCGACCGGATGCACACCATTGAACGCCAAATCGATCAATTGGCGGTGGCGGGCATTACGGATGTCGGCATGGCGGATTTAAGTTTCGCGCAAAAAGACATTTATCGTTTTGGTATTGAAAAGCCTTATGCGCTTTTGGTTCCCGGCGGCGCGCCGCACCGTCCGGCCAAACGCTGGCCTGCAAAAGACTTCGCAGAACTGGCCAACCGCCTGTTTGTCAAGGGCATTACCCCGGTCTTGTTGGGCGCGCGCGCGGAACAGGGGATTTTGACCCTGATTGAACGGGATGCTCCCGGCACGGTGAACCTGTGCGCCAAAACCGATTTTATCGACATCGCCGTGCTGGCGCGTGGCGCGGCGCTGGCGGTGGGCAACGATACCGGTCCGATGCATATGATTTCCTTGGCGGGCTGCCCCAGCATTGTGCTGTATTCATCCGACAGTGACCCGGCCTTGTGCGCGCAACGGGGCCCCAGCGTTGAGATTGTGCGCAAAACGCGGTTGGAAGACGTTTCGGTGGCGGAAGTTTGGGACGTGGTAGAGCGTACAGCCGCTTTGGTGCCTTGACAGAGGCCTGAATCCCCTTACATTCGCGCTTTTCAAGCACGCTTCATCGAACGAAGGCATATGTTAATGGTTAACTTGACACTTCCCGACGGTTCCATCCGTAAGTATGACGCCCCCATAACGGGCGCAGACGTTGCTGCGGATATCGGTCCGGGTTTGGCGAAGGCCGCCTTGGCGGTCAAAATCAACGGGGAACTGGCAGATTTGTCGCGTTCCATAACCGAAGATGTCGCGTTTTCCATTGTCACCGCGAAGGATGAAGACGCGCTGGAAGTGCTGCGTCACGACGCCGCGCACATCATGGCCGAAGCGGTGCAGGAGCTGTATCCCGACACCCAGGTGACCATCGGACCGGCCATCGAAAACGGCTTTTATTACGATTTTGCCCGCGAAAAACCGTTTGTGCCTGAAGATCTTGAAAAGATCGAAAAGCGCATGGCGGAAATTGTCGACCGCGACGAAGTCATCACCCGCGAAGTGTGGGCGCGCGACGACGCCATCAATTTCTTCAAACAAAAGGGCGAACATTATAAAGCCCAGATCATCGAAGCCATCCCCGAAGACCAAGACGTCAGCTTGTACCGCCAAGGCGATTTCATCGACCTGTGCCGCGGCCCACATTTGCCGTCGACGGGTAAACTGGGCAAAGCGTTCAAGCTGATGAAGCTGGCGGGGGCTTATTGGCGCGGCGATTCCAACAACGAAATGCTGCAACGCATTTACGGCACCGCATGGACTGATAAAAAGCAATTGGCCGCGTACTTGACCATGTTGGAAGAGGCCGAAAAACGCGATCACAGGCGTTTGGGCCGGGAAATGGAGCTGTTCCATTTGCAAGACGTCGCCCAGGGCAGCGTCTTCTGGCACCCCAAGGGCTGGACGCTCTATCGCGCCGTTCAAGATTACATGCGCACCAATTTGGAAGCGGCGGGCTATGTTGAGGTCAACACCCCGCAACTGGTGGATCGCAAGCTGTGGGAAGATTCCGGGCACTGGGAAAAATTCCGTGAAGCCATGTTTGTGGCCGAATCCGAAGACCGCCTGTTGGCCATCAAACCGATGAACTGCCCGTGTCATGTGCAGATTTTTAAACAAGGCACCACCAGCTATCGCGATTTGCCGATCCGCATGGCGGAATTTGGCAGCTGTCACAGAAACGAACCTTCGGGCGCGCTGCATGGCTTGATGCGGGTGCGTGCGTTCACCCAAGACGATGCGCATATTTTCTGCACCGAAGACCAGATCACGTCGGAAACCAAAGATTTTTGCGACTTGCTTTTGCGAATCTACAAAGATTTCGGATTTGAAGAGGTGAAGGTTAAATTCTCCGACCGCCCCGAAGTCCGCGCCGGCAGCAATGAAACCTGGGACAAGGCCGAAAGTGCGCTGAAGGAAGCCACCGAGGCCGCAGGGCTGGAGTGGACCCTCAATCCGGGCGAAGGGGCGTTCTACGGACCGAAGCTGGAATTCGTGCTGCGTGACGCCATCGGTCGCGATTGGCAGTGCGGCACCTTGCAGGTCGACTTCGTTTTGCCTGAACGTTTGGACGCCACTTATATCGGTGTGGACGGTGAAAAGCATCGCCCGGTCATGCTTCATCGCGCCATTTTGGGGTCCTTTGAGCGTTTCTTGGGAATTTTGATGGAAAACTATGCGGGCAAATTCCCCCTGTGGTTGGCCCCCGTTCAAGCGGTCGTGACGACCATCACGTCGGACGCCGACGACTATGCGCTGGATGTTTATGAAGCCTTGAAAACGGCGGGAATTCGCGCCGAAATCGATGTGCGCAACGAAAAGATCAACTACAAAATTCGCGAGCACAGCCACAAAAAAGTCCCCGCGATTTTTGTCGTGGGCAAACGTGAAGCCGAAGAAAACAAGGTGGCGGTGCGCCGTCTTGACGGTAAAGATCAAGAAATCCTTGCGCTTGCAGAGGCAATTGATATCCTCTCGGCCGAGGCAAAGGGCCCGCTGTCCGGAAGTTGAGGTCATTTTCGTCCCATATAATAACAGCACTGTACGTTTTTAAGCGCCGCCGGAAGCGCATAACAGAAGGAGAAGGGCCATCGCCCGACCACCATTTAACAAAAAGCCGACCTTTGATGGACCAAACATCAATGAACGTATCACCGCCCAGGAAGTCCGCCTTGTCGGACCCGAAGGTGAAATGATCGGCGTTAAAACCACCCAGGAAGCTATTCAAATCGCAGTCGGACACGGCCTGGACCTGGTTGAGGTTTCCCCCAACGCAGAACCGCCGGTGTGCAAAATCCTCGACTATGGCAAGTACAAGTACGAGGAACAGAAAAAGCGCAACGAGGCGAAGAAAAAGCAAAAGGTCATCGCGATCAAAGAGATCAAGATGCGCCCCGGCATCGACATTCATGACTATGAAGTCAAGATGAAGGCCGCGCGCAAGTTCTTGGACAATGGCGATAAGGTGAAAGTCACCATCCGCTTCCGTGGCCGCGAAATGGCTCACCAGGACTTAGGCCTTAAAGTTTTGGTTAAAATGCGCGACGAACTTGAGGAATTGACCAAGGTCGAACAAATGCCCAAGTCCGAAGGCCGCATGATGACGATGGTGCTCGCGCCTAAATAGGTCCGCTGCAGACGTCAAAGACCACAAGAATTCAAAACCCCCGCCCAATTTCGGCGGGGGTTTTTGGTTTATGGGGGGACTACAAGGCCGCCTGACGACGGTCAAGGATGCGCTATACGTACTTTGTATTATGTGCGTCGAAAATCTTCCGATGTGGGCTGAGGGAGAACGTTGTTTTGACCCATAAGGATTTTAACATGCGCGCTCATCAAGCCCATCAAGACTTAATAAACAGCCCCTTCGATCTGTCCAACACGGCATTGTTTGATGCGTGGTGTGAGCAAAAATTAAAGGATTACCCAAGTTCTTTGGGCGATTTGGTGGTCGAAGTGAAAGACCCCCGCGCTTTGACGGCGGCTGAACATGGCGCCTTGTTGGTGCGTCTGCAAAAGGCCAACATGGCGGTTTACGTTGGTGGTACGGGCGACGATCCTGATCGCGCCATTCCCTTGAAATTGGCGGCCCAATTGGGCGCGGCGGGTTTGAACCACAACTGGCTGGCTGACGACGATGGTTTGACGTCTTTGACCGTGGTCGATGACGGCACCCGCCACCATTACATTCCCTACACCAATCGTTTGATCAAATGGCACACCGACGGCTACTACAACACCGCCGACAAGCAAATCCAGACGCTCAATCTCCATTGTGTCTGTCCCGCGGCCGAAGGCGGCGAAAATCGCCTGATGGATCATGAAATCGCCTATATGGAACTGCGGCGGGAAAATCCGGATTACATCCGGGCTTTGTGTGCTCCCGATGCCATGACCATTCCGGCACGCATCGATGAAGGCGGCACCGTGGCACGCAAAGACCAACCCGGTCCGGTGTTTTCGGTCACGGCCCAAGGCAACCTGCACATGCGCTATACCATCCGCGAGCAAAATGTATTGTGGAAAAATGATGCCGTCACCTTGGAAGCGATTGCGTTCTTGGAAAAACTTTTGGAAAGCGACAGCCCCTATATTTATCAAGGTCGTTTGGAATCGGGCATGGGCCTGGTCAGCACCAACGTTTTGCATGACCGTTCAGGCTTCAGCGACGATGAAACGCACAAACGGTTGATCTATCGGGCGCGCTATTTTGATCGTCTCGACAATACAAATGTATTGGATGTGTATCCCGGTTTGCTTGATTAAATTCAGGCGTCCACGCCAATATAACTTGGGGCTGCTCCATGAAAACCTGTAAATTTTGGTTAGCTGGGGCAGCCCCAAAAAGTTTCCTGTAAACATGCGTGCATGACGGCCTGGGGAGTGATAAATTCAGGGAATGACCGACCACATCCACAATGCCCAGTATGACGAATTGTCGCGCCAAATTGTGCAGCTCTATGGCTATATGGAGCGCATTAAGAGCGAAATTGCGGCCGTAAAGCACCCCAATTCCAAGGTGGATCACTTTAACAAGGCCGCCGATCAACTGGCCGCCATCGTCACCGCCACCGAAGAAGCAACCAACACCATCATGGCCGCGACGGAAGCCACGTCGACCATTGCCGAAAAGTTGAAAGATCACATCCGCATTGGGGAAGTGACGGATGATCTGGATCTGATCATCGATAATGCCAACAAAGTGTTTGAAGCGTGCACCTTTCAAGACATCACCGGACAGCGCATTGGCAAAATCGTGCAAACCATGAACCTTTTGGAAGGCACGCTGAGCTCGCTGGTGGTAATCATCGGCAAAGATTCCATCGCCGCCTTGCCGGTGCAGCCCACGGATAAAGACGAACACAATGGCGAGGCCATGCATGGTCCGGCGCTGGCCAGTGAAGAAAGCGTCAGCCAAGCCGACATCGATGCGATGTTCGACTGATCACCCTGTAAAAATAGTGACGATCTAAATTTTGCGTTTTACCCGCAGCCCCGCCATGCGCCCGCGCAAGTAAGCGCCGAGTGCCGCGATGTCCAAATCGCGGCGGAATGAGGCGCGCCACACCAACGCAATTTGACGCGGCGCACCGTTGGTTTTCAGCGGCCGCAGCTCCAACGCCTGGGTGTTGATCATGCCCGAGTTCAGGGCAATTTCCGGCAAAAACGTGATGCCCAAGCCATTGGCAACCATTTCCGCCAGGGTGTAGAGGCTGGTGGAAGCGAACTCGCCCGAGTGCTTGAAGCCTGCCAGAGAACACGCGGCCAAGGCGTGATCGCGCAGGCAGTGACCGTCTGCCAACATCAAAAGCTCGTCGGTTGGCAAGTCTGCGGGCGAAAGGCTGCGCTTTTTGGCCAGAGCATGACCCTTGGGCAAGGCCACCCAAAAAGCATCGCCACCCAAATCGAAGGTTTTGAGGTTTCCTGTGTCGTACGGCAGGGCGATGATGGCCGCCTCCAAATCGCCCCTGTGCAGTTGGTCCAAAACATCAGCGCTTTGGCCTTCCGTTAAGTAGAGCTTTAAGTCCGGGTAGGCTTGGCGCAAACCGCCCAATACGCGGGGCAGCACAAATGGCCCGATGGTGGGAATGATGCCCATGCGCATGCGCCCGCTGAGCGGCAGACCTGCGGCGGTGGCGACTTCCGCAATGTCGCGTGCCCCTTCCAACACGGTGCGCGCTTTCTCCGCGATCTCAAGACCCAAGGGCGTCGGCTGCACTTTGCGTCGGGTGCGTTCGACCAATTCGGCCTGCAGCAGGTTTTCCAATTCGCTCAATCCGGCACTGAGCGTCGATTGGGTCACGTGGCAGCGCTCCGCCGCTTGGCCGAAATGGCACAAATCTACGACCGCGATCAAGTATTCCAATTGGCGCAAAGTGGGCAGATACATAATCGATTCCTTCACTAACTGAATACAGTTTAATCAATTGGATCGATTTATTCAAGGGCCGTATGGTGCTTTCAACGAACAGCACCACACTCAACCAGGAGAAACCAACATGAGCAAAACAGCAGAAAATTCCGTCACCATTCAAAACCTGGAAGCGGCCTTTGCCGGGGAATCCATGGCCAACCGCAAATACCTCTATTTCGCACGCCGCTGCCGGGCTTTGGGCATGGATGACGTGGCCGAAGTTTTCGAAGCCACTGCGGAACAAGAAACCGCCCACGCCTTCGGTCATTTGGAACTTTTGTATCCGTCCAGCGAATTAACTGTCGAACGCATGCTGGAACTGGCCGTTGAAGGGGAAACCTACGAGTACACCGAAATGTATCCCAAGTTCCGCCACTTGGCCGTTGAAGAAGGCCGCATGGACGCGGTGAAGGAAATGGACGAACAAATCGAAGAAAGCCGTGAACATGCTGAAATGTTCGCCGCCGTATTGGAAAAAGCCGCCAAACGTTTTGCCGCACTGGCCAAAGTTGAAGAACGCCATGCCGGACATTACCAAGCCGCACTCGACCAAGTTCGCACCAAATCGGTTGCCGCCGAATAACCGCTGAAGAGCATCAAAACCCATAAGGATATCAAGCTATGAAAAACCAAAAATACATCTGCGTTGTTTGCAACTACGTCTATGACCCCGCCGTCGGCATGCCCGAAGACGGTATCCCCGCCGGCACCGCCTTTGCCGATATCCCCGACGATTGGGAATGCCCCGATTGTGGTGTGGCGAAAGCCGACTTCGAAGCGATGGAGGAGGCGGCTTAAGCCGCCCCTCCTGGCCATTCAAAACGAAAAGGACAAAGCCATGACCGCCGATCAAACCCACGCTGACACGCTTATCATTGGTTCCGGCATGGCCGGGTACACCTTGGCACGCGAGCTGCGCACCTTGGACCCGGAAACCCGCATCACCGTGCTTTCTGCCGACGACGGGGCGGTCTATTCCAAGCCAATGATTTCAAACGCTTTTAAGCAAGGCAAAACACCCGACACACTGGTGCAAAAAAGCGCAGAACAGATGGCGGCAGAGCTGAACATCGAAGTCCGTCCCTTCAACCGCGTGCACACCATTGACCGCGTCGCCAAGGCGGTCAGCGTAGAAGGAGCGGAAGGCCAAGGCCTCATCACCTACACCCATTTGGTGCTGGCGGTGGGGGCCAATCCGCGCCCCTACACGGTCGACGGCAGTGATGAAGTGGCTCTGCCCGCCGTCAACAGCTTGGCTGACTATGGACGTTGGCGGGCCAATCTGAAAGACGGGGCGCGAGTGCTGATTGTCGGCGCGGGATTGATCGGTGTGGAATTTGCCAATGATCTGGCCGTTGCGGGCTATAGCGTCACCTTGGTGGACCCCGCCCCCAAACCTTTGTCGCGGCTGTTGCCCGATGAATTGGGTCAAGTGATGCAAGACGCGCTAACGGACCAAGGCATCACCTTTTATATGGGCCGCACCATTGCCCGGGTCGCCCAAGGTTCTCACGGCAACACGGCAACATTGGATGACGGTACCAGCATTGCCTTTGACACGGCGTTGACCGCCATCGGTTTGGTGGCCAACACCCAACTGGCCCAAAGTGCCGGGTTGGAGGTCGGACGCGGCATTCGTGTGGATGCGCTGTTGCGTACCTCTGATCCAAACGTCTTTGCTTTGGGCGACTGCGCCGAAACCGATGCGGGTGTGTTGCCCTTCATCTTGCCGCTGATGGGCGCCGCTCGCGCCCTGGCAAAGACATTGATGGGCACGCCCACGCCGCTCAGCCTGCCCGCCTTGGCTGTGACGGTGAAGACGCCGGCTCTGCCCACCGTGGTGTGCCCACCTTCGCCGGGCGTTGAGGGTAGATGGGTTTTAGAAGGCCAGGGGCAAAACCGCCGCGCGGTCTTCATCGGTCAGGCGGGTGAACAATTGGGTTTTGCCTTAACCGGCTCTGAAACCAAAGCCCGCCAGAGCCTCAGTCGCGAAATGCCGGACCTTTTGGCGGCTTAAAACGGCTGAAAAACGCCCCCCGCGCACTCGATTTTGGCGCGGGGGGCGTCTTTTGCCGTAAATTGGTTGCAAGAGCCCAAGTTTCCAAGCGATTCACCGCTTGCATTGGTCCCGGGCATTGGCTATAACCCGGCGTTCCTGCCCCGTCTGCTCAATGAGCCTGCGGGAAGGGATTATACGGGCGACATGGCAGGGCATGCCTGGATCGCCTAGAACTGCAAAATCGGATGCACCTCCTTCGGCCGTGCATCCCCAGACTAAGGATAAGCAAAATGCCCAAGCTGAAGACGAAATCCAGCGCCAAAAAGCGCTTCCGTCTCACGGGTACCGGCAAAGTTCGCTCCGGTGCCGCTTGTACCCAGCACATGTTGCGTCGGCGTTCTCAGAAAATGAAACGCCAAGCTCGTGGCACAATGATTCTGTGTGCCCAAGATGCAAAGATTGTTCTGAGCTACATGCCCTATGCCAAATAACGGCGTGCTGAAATAGCATCGCAGCCGATATAAGAGACGGAGAAAAGATATGTCCCGTGTGAAACGTGGTGTAACAACACACGCCCGCCACAGAAAAGTCATCAAAGCCGCAAAAGGTTACCGCGGTCGTAGTAAAAACGTTTACAGCGTTGCCATTGAACGCGTCGAAAAAGGTCTGCAATACGCTTACCGTGATCGCCGCAACAAAAAGCGCGATTTCCGCAAATTGTGGATTCAGCGCATCAATGCTGGCGCACGCCTCAGCGGCATGACCTATTCCACGTTCATGAACGGCCTCAATGTGGCCGGCATTGAACTGGATCGTAAAGTGCTTGCCGACCTCGCCGTGCGCGAACCGGCAACCTTTAAAAGCTTGGTGGAACAGGCCCAGGCCGCTCTCGCCAAGTAAAACACCGGGTCACAGCGTGATCTGAGAGTTGTTTCGAGAGGGGCCGGCGCCTGACGCTGGCCCCTTTTGTTTGCCTATTTAAGCCCAGTTGGGGGAATACACGTGCCGAATTTGCAATCATCCACGGATACACTCAAGGCCGCTTTGCTGGCTCAAGTCGATGCCGCTGACAGCTTAGCCGCATTGGAAGATGTGCGCGTTTCCGCCCTGGGTAAAAAAGGCGAGATCACGGCGCAGATGAAAAATCTGGGCGCGCTGGATCCCGAACAACGCAAAATCGCAGGTCAAGCGCTCAACGCTTTGAAGGACGAAATCGCCGCCGCCCTGGACGCCAAAAAAACGCGCATGGCCGATGACGCGTTGAACGCCCAACTGCTGGCGCAAAAAATCGATGTGACCTTGCCCACGCGTCCTGAATCGAGTGGTTATGTGCACCCCATCAGCCAGACCATCGAAGAAGCCGTGGCGATTTTGGGGGAGNTGGGCTTTCAGGTCGCCGAAGGTCCCGAGATCGAAGACGACTGGTACAACTTCACCGCCTTGAACATTCCCGAAGACCATCCCGCCCGCCAAGAACACGATACGTTTTATCTGCCCGGTGTCGGTGATAAGGGCCGCAAGGTTTTGCGCACGCATACCTCGCCGGTGCAAATTCGTACCTTGTTGAACAGCACGCCGCCGGTGCGCATCATTGCGCCGGGACGCACGTATCGCTGCGATTACGACGCCACCCACAGCCCCATGTTCCATCAAATCGAAGGCTTGGTGGTGGATGAAGCCACCCACATGGGTCACTTGAAAGGCTGCTTGATCGATTTCTGTCGCGCTTATTTTGGCGTCGACGATTTGCCGGTGCGGTTTCGCCCCAGTTATTTTCCGTTCACCGAACCGTCGGCGGAAGTCGACATCGGCTGTTCGCGCGAAGGCGGCGAATTCAAAATCGGCGGCGCGGATTGGTTGGAAATTTTGGGCTGCGGTATGGTCAATCCCAAGGTCTTGGAAAACTGCGGCATCGATTCCACCAAATACCAGGGCTTTGCCTTTGGCATGGGAATTGAGCGCTTGGCGATGTTGAAATACGGTATACCCGACCTGCGGACTTTTTATGAATCGGACCTGCGCTGGCTGCGCCATTACGGATTTCAAGCCTTGGATGTGCCATCCATGGTGGGAGGGCTCAACCAATGAAGTTCACACTCAGCTGGCTCAAAGACCACCTAGACACCGACGCAACCTTGCAACAGGTGTCCGAACGCCTGACCATGTTGGGCCTGGAAGTCGAAGGCATTGAAGAACGCTCAAAAGGTCTGGAAGACTTTGTTGTCGGTGAAGTTTTGGAGGCCGAAAAACACCCCGACGCCGATAAGCTGCAAATTCTGAAGGTCAACAACGGCTCTGAGATTTTGCAAGTCGTGTGCGGCGCGCCCAACGCGCGCAAAGGCTTGAAGGGTGTGTTTGGGGCATCGGGCATGTACGTGCCGGGTCTGGACGTGACGCTCAAAGCCGCCACCATTCGCGGCGTCGATTCCAACGGTATGATGCTTTCCGAGCGTGAAATGGGTTTGAGCGATGCGCACACGGGCATTGTTGAACTCGATGAAAGTGCGCCCGTTGGCGCGGCGGCGGTGGACGTCATGGGGCTCAGCGATCCGGTGATTGAAATCGCCATTACGCCCAACCGCGGCGACTGCTTGGGCGTGCGCGGCATTGCCCGGGACTTGGCGGCATCGGGGTTGGGGACACTCAAAGCGCATGGCATCCAGGCGATTGCCGGTGTATTCGACAGTCCCATCGACGTTAAACTGGATTTTCCCGAAGACGCAATTTCGGCGTGCTCGCAATTTGTCGGGCGCTATGTGCGCGGGGTGAAAAACGGCCCCAGCCCCAAATGGATGCAGGACCGCTTGCTCGCCATAGGCCTCCGCCCGATCTCCGCCTTGGTGGACATCACCAACTATTCGACCATCGATTTGGGTCGTCCCTTGCACGTGTTTGATGCCGACAAGGTTTCGGGCAACATTTCGGCGCGTCTGGCACGCAACGGCGAAACGCTGCTGGCGTTGGACGGCAAAGACTATACCTTGGACGATCAGATGTGCGTGATTGCCGACGACCAAAAGGCCGAAGGCATTGCCGGCGTCATGGGCGGCGAAGAATCAGGGTGCACAGAAAGCACCGTCAACGTGTTCATCGAAAGCGCCCTTTTTGATCCCGTGCGCACCGCAGCTACGGGACGCAAACTGAATCTTATGAGCGATGCGCGCTATCGCTTTGAACGCGGCGTTGATAACGACTTTGCCGTGGATGGTTGCGAAAATGCCACCCGCTTGGTGATGGAACTGTGCGGCGGTGAGCCGTCCAAAATCATTGTTGCAGGCGACGGGCCAAATTGGCGCAAGACCATCGCGTTTCGCCCCAGCCGCGTCGCCGGATTGACCGGCGTTCAAGTTGACGAAACGGAAATGGAACGCATCCTCACCGTCTTGGGCTTTACCGTCGCCAAGAGTACGGACAGCTGGAATGTTGAGGCTCCCGCCTGGCGTGGCGATATGGTCGGCGAAGCGTGCGTGGTGGAAGAAATCGTACGCGTGAACGGCTATCACAACATTCCCCACGTTTCCATGGAACGCTTGGACGCGTTGCCGCACCCGGCCATCAACCCGGCGATGCGTCGCCGTCGCACGGTGCGTCGTACGCTTGCCAGCCGGGGTTTGATCGAAGCCGTCACCTATTCGTTTTTGCCCAGCGCCCATGCGGACCTGTTTGCTCCCGTTGGCGGTGTGCCCGACGGCTTGCGCTTGACCAATCCGATTTCAGCGGAATTGGACGTGATGCGCCCGAACTTGCTGCCCAACTTGATCGCGGCCATTGGGCGCAACGCGGCGCACGGTCTTGATGATGGCGCGCTCTTTGAAGTGGGGCCGCAGTTTGCAGGGGACGCGGCGACGGATCAAAGCTTGGTCGCCGCCGGGGTGCGTGCGGGTCAAGCGGTTGGGCGCAACTGGGCGAGCCCGGCGCGTCAAGTCGATGCGTTTGATGCCAAAGCCGACGCCATTGCCGCGCTACAGGCGGCTGGTGCACCGACGGACAATCTCCAGGTCTTTGCGGCTGAAGAGGGCGGGCCGAACTGGTATCACCCCGGACGCTCCGGCACCTTGCGCCTGGGGCCGAAAACGGTGTTGGCCAGTTTTGGTGAAGTGCATCCCGGCACGCTCAAGAAAATGGGCGTCAAAGGACCGCTTGTGGCGTTCGAAGTGTTTCTCGACAATTTGCCCAAGCTCAAAGACAAAAAGAGCCAGGCCCGGCCGTTGGTTAAGCTGTCTGCGTTTCACAGCGTGGAGCGTGATTTTGCCTTCGTCGTGGACGCGGGTGTTGAGGTCGCGCACATTGTGCGCGCCGCCTATGGAGCAGATAAGACTCTGATCAGCGACGTTCAGCTGTTTGACGTGTATCAGGGCCAAGGGGTGGCCGAGGGTAAAAAATCCGTCGCCATTCAAGTGACGCTGCAACCGTTCGACAAAACCATGACCGATGAAGAAATCGAGGCGATTGCGCAAAAGCTGGTGTCAAACGTTGAAAAGGCGACGGGTGGCGAATTGCGCGGTTGAACCGCAAAGTAGATCGCCTACATGATAAATAGTATGTATTTTTAATTGAAATGATGACCAATGCGAGCTTGCGGGCGCGCAATACCCGCATGGTGTGATTTTTAGTACGATACATAGCATATTGTTTATTTTGTCTTAACTCTGGCATTCTATACTCTATATTTATAAGTGGGTGGGCGTGCTCGAAGAGCACTAGAGATGCATATCTGCGCAGTTGAAAGATACGCTCAGCGTAATTTTGTCAGGATGGGGATGCTGATGAAATTTGGCTGGATTGGTTATTATGTAATTTTTGGGTATTTGGAACCGTTCTATGGCAAGAGATGTAACTCTAACTGGGGTCGAGCGCACATTCGATGACAATGAAATCATCGTCAGCAAAACCGATCCTTCTGGCCGCCTAATCTACGCAAATGACGTTTTTTTGCGTCTGGCGGGCATGACGGAAGCGGAAACACTTGGTCAACCACACTCCGTTATTCGTCATCCTGAAATGCCGCGTTGTGTTTTTAAGCTGCTGTGGGACACCATTTCAGCGGGCAAAGAATTGTTTGCGTATGTGGTCAACCGTTCAAAGAATGGCGATCACTATTGGGTTTTGGCCCACGTCACGCCAAGCTTCGGCCCCAGCGGCGAGATTGTTGGCTATCACTCCAACCGTCGTACGGTTGATAAGCAGGTGATCAAAACCGTGATTGAGCCGCTTTACAAACAGTTGCTCGATATCGAAAAGAGCCATTCCAATGCCAAAGACGGCATGAATGCGGCTTTCAAAAAACTGCTGAAAATTCTTGAAGAAAAAGGGGTCGCGTACGATGAGTTCATCTTCTCTCTCCAACGTTAAGATCGCGCTGATTGTTGCCGGTCTTGCCGGTGTTGCAACGGGGGTTGGCGAACTCATTGGCTTGCCTGTGTATCTGAACGAAATTCTGGCGGCGATCAGTTTTATTGCGGCTTTTAGCGGTCTGTATTTTGTGACCAAGGTCACCAGTGAAATCAAACGCACCGTCGCCGTCTGCCAAGCGGCAGACCGGGGTGACTTTGAGGTCCGTATCATCGGCATCGTTGAAGGCGGCGATATCGGCGTAATGCAGAATTCGGTCAACGGCATGATCAACCGCGCCGATGCGTACGTGCGTGAATCGATGGCGTGCTTGGATTATGTGGCGGCGAACAAATATTTTCGCACCATATTGACCAAAGGCATGGTGGGCAGCTTTAGAACCGCTGCCGATACGGTCAACAAAGCCACCCATTCCATGAAGACCAAGGTGGATAATTTTTCCAAGGTTGCTGACAACTTTGAAAGCAACATGAAGCAGGTCGTCGACACCGTCGCCGCCGCTGCGACGGAATTGCAATCCACGGCCCAGGGCATGGAAAGCACGGCTCAGGCCACAAGCCAACAGGCCACCACGGTGGCCGCGGCTGCGGAAGAAGCTTCGACCAACGTGCAAACGGTGGCCAGTGCGGCGGAAGAGCTTTCCAGCTCGATTTCCGAAATTTCCCGTCAGGTTTCCCAGTCCACGCAAATCGCCGGTGCTGCGGTTATCGAAGTCGATAGCGCCAACGCCAAGGTTCAAGGACTGGCCGATGCGGCCAACAAAATTGGCGAAGTGGTTGCGTTGATTACGGACATTGCCGATCAAACCAACTTGCTGGCCTTGAACGCCACCATTGAAGCGGCGCGTGCCGGTGAAGCGGGCAAAGGTTTTGCGGTTGTGGCTTCTGAAGTCAAAAACCTGGCCAATGCAACGGCCAAAGCGACCGAAGAAATTTCGGCGCAAATTGGTGGCATTCAAGGGGCGACCAAAGAGGCCGTGGCGGCCATTGGTTCTATTGGCGGCACCATCAGCAAAATGAACGAAATCGCTTCTGCCATTGCGGCGGCGGTGGAAGAACAAGGCGCTGCGACGCAAGAAATTGCCCGCAACGTTGAACAGGCTGCTGGCGGTACGACCGAGGTGACGACCAATATCGTCCAGGTCACTCAAGCTGCCAACGAAACAGGCCACAGCGCGCACGACGTGTTGGGTGCCGCGGGCGAATTGTCCAAACAAGCAGTTGTGCTTGGCAACGAAATGGACGCCTTCATTATTGAGATGCGCAAAGTGATCTAAGCGCACCGCTTGGCACTTTGGCCAAAACAAAAAAACCGGGTCCGATTGGGCCCGGTTTTTTGTGCCTGAAAAAGGCCTTAATGCCGCCCGGAAAGGGACGCAAAAGGTGCGTTAAATACCATCCTGGAAGAGTGAGCCACGCCATACTGGCGCAAATAGAGGGGTGAGAAGATGCGCATTGTTTTGCCGTTAGCCGTTGCCGGAGCTTTGGGGCTGATGGCCTGGCCCGTCGTGGACACGCCAAACGCCCCGGCGCTGGAGTTTGTCGACAGTCATAAAGACCATTGGCCAGGGCAGAGCCTTCTCAAGGCGCGCCAAGCCTCGTGGGTGGGCAATGAAAACAAACGCGATGCTATCTTGATGAGCGCCGTTTGGAGCCCACAAAAATAGTTGCCGGCTGTTGGTGTCGCTTGGGTATTACGCTTGCACGTGCCCAAATGTTTTATTTTCCATCAGCAGGGCCTCAAACAAGGGGGCTGCGATAGGTTTGCTGAAGAAGTACCCTTGGACCTGGTGACAGTTGAGCGCATTGAGAATTTTGAATTGCTCTTGAGTTTCGACGCCTTCCGCAATCACTTTTAACCCAAGCGCATTCGCCATACTGATCGCAGCAGACACAAGGGCCAAATCATCTGGATCATCGACAATGTCGCGAATAAAACTGCGGTCCACTTTTAAGGTATCGAAGGGCAAGGTTTTGAGGTAGCTCAGCGATGAATAGCCAGTGCCGAAATCATCCATGGAGAGGTTGACACCTCTTTCTTTCAGGGCATTCAGCAAGGTGACCGCGGGGGCCTTATTGGTGATCAGCAGACCTTCCGTGACTTCAATTTCAAGCAGGGAAGGCGCCAATCCCGTAGCCAGGCCGACGTCGAGTGTTTGCAAAATATGTTGATTGCGAAACTGGCGGGGCGATACGTTTACGGCCAGGCCCAGGTTGAAGTTAAAGCGCTTGTTCCAATCAGACACCTGAGCACAGGCGGTTTCCATCACCCAGTGGCCGATGGGAATAATCAGACCCGTGCGCTCCGCTATGGGGATGAATTCTTCGGGGCTGACAAAACCAAGCGTTGGACTGTTCCACCTGATCAAAGCTTCTGTACCAACGATCGTTCTGGTTTTGACATCGATGATCGGTTGGTAAGCTAAACTGAGTTCATTGTTCCCAAGGGCACCAAGCAGGTGCCGCTCAATATCCAAACGTTTCAAACCCTCCTCGTTCATTGAATTGGTGAAATAGCTGTACCCGTTGCCGCCTTGTTCTTTGGTTTTGTACATGGCCGCATCGGCATTGCGCAGCAACGTCACAGCGTCGTTTCCGTCGTTTGGATAAATGGAAAGTCCGATACTGGGGGATATCACAAAGTCAGAACCACTGATCACAAAGGGCGCGGTGAAGGCAGAAAGTATTTTCTGAATGACGGGCTCTGCATCGTTGGGATTGTGCAGCCCGGCAAGGATGATCAGAAACTCATCCCCACCTTGGCGCGCGACGGTGTCCCCTTCGCGCACGGCGTTCAGCAATCGGCTCGTGGCTTCCACCAGCAGCGCATCGCCGACTTCATGACCCAATGAGTCATTGACCTTTTTGAAGTCATCCAAATCGATGAACATCAGCGCGACCTGGGTATTGTTGCGGCTAGACATGATAATGGCTTGGTTGAGGCGATCCATCGCCAGCATGCGATTGGGCAGATTGGTCAGGTCATCATATTGGGCTTGGTGAAGGATGCGTTCTTCGTGTTCCTTGCGCAAAGAAATATCTTCTTCAATGCCAATGTAATGACTGATGATGCCGTCTTCATCTTTGACCGGGGCAATGTGCACTTGCATCCACACGGTGGAGCCATCTTTTTTGCTGTTTAGAATTTCCCCCGACCATTCGTTTCCCGATGAAATCGATTGCCAAAGATCATGGTACGTCGAGTTGCGCGTTAGGCCGCTTCGCAAGATGGACATATTTTGCCCAATCAACGCATCGCAGCTGTAGCCGAAAATTTTCATGCAGGCTGAGTTGACGTATTCAATGGTCCCAATGGTATCGGTAATGGTGACCAAAACGGGGCTTTGTTCCACCGCTTGCGAAAGCTTATGCACTTCTGCGGTGCGTTTTTCGACCAGAAGTTCTAGGTCTTTGTGTGATCGCTTGATGGCTTCTTCGGCCGCTTTGCGGATCGTAATATCGCGTCCAGCACCCCGATAACCGATAAATGCCCCATCGGCATTAAAGAGCGGCTTGCCATCGATTTGGATATCAAAACCCTTCCCGTTGGCGCTTTGAATGCGCCCTTCAATGGCGTGAAGGGGATGGTGCTCGTTAAGCAAAACCCGGAGAGTCTCCGCGTTGTCGCCATTGATCGAGAGATACCCTTTATCCATGAGGTAAGGGAGCGTTTTGCCGATCAGGGCGTCATGGGGCAATTGGGTCAGTTCAAAAATCCGCACGGAAATGAAGGTAAAAACAAGATCGGCATCAAGCTCCCAAAACCAATCCGACGCGGCTTCGGCGACATCACGAAACCGTTCTTCGCTTTCGCGCAGGGAATTTTCGATGGCTTGTCGTTCAACAATCTGGTCTTCGAGAGAATGGGTGCGTTCTTGAACGCGCGTTTCCAAGGTGCTGTTGGCTTGGCGCAGTTGATCATATGCGGCTTCCAAATTGATCTGCATGCCATTGAACGCATCGATCATGTGGTCAAATTCGTCGAAGTGCCTGGGCGCGGTTCGATCAAGCGATAGGGGGGCAAGTTTATCGCGAAGGCTCATGTGCGAAACGAAATTGGAAATCTTAATCAGGTGGCGGGTGATCAGTTGGTGGACCACATACAAAATAAAAAAGGAAACGATAAAGGTTTTCAGGCCCTGGCTAAGCAAAATGATCATCGTTTTGTCGATGAGGCGTCGATAAACATCGCTTAACGTCGCCCCAAGCCGGAGGATTCCGATGTGCTGTTTTTGTCCGCGGCTGCTGTCGAAAAGGTCAATATCCCGCCAGATGTGAACTTCGGAATCCTTTCGGCCCGCAGAAATGATCAGCGTATTCCCATCATCACGAACGGTTTCCGTGACCGTGGCTTGGACAATATCGGGAAGGCTGGCAATGCCTTCAAGTTGGCTCTGCAAAAGATTTTTATCGATATTCCAGAGGCTCGCGGTGATGCTGTCTGCGTAGCCTTCGCGGATTTCATTCAGACGCTGTTCAATGGCGGAGACGTCGCGGTGATAATCGAGATAGAGTTGTGCGGTCGTCAATAGGAGGGTGATAAAGGAGCTGAAGAGGAGAATGTTGATCAGCAGGCGCATGCTGATGCTTTTTCTAAAAACGCCGGGGTGAATCAGGGACGCGCCAAAGCTTGCGCTGCTGGATGGGTTTTGCGCATCTGGACACTGTGTCAGATCATCAACCTGGGGGCGTTGATCCTTGCGGTTTAGAGGGTCTGTATTGATCTTCTCGCTCCTGGTATTCTTATGGTTGTGTACTGTAGAATAAAAAGGGAGGCAAAAAAGTTGCTAACGTAGCTGTTGTTTCAAAAAGGGGTTCAAAAGATCATCTGATCAGGGACGGACGAGTGAGAAACCGAGATGTGCTCTTATTCGTATATGTTCAATATTTTTTCGTATTCTCGCCAATACAGATCATCCCGACCGGAAGGAATGAGCAAAGACAGTGTCTTTTTAAATGCATCGGTTTCTCTGTATTTTTTTAATACGGAATTGATGTCTGCAATGGCTTTTTCCCCTTCGGGTGTATCTGAACACGCAAAAGCGGTGAGATTGACCTTGCCTTTGACTTCGGTAACAGGGATGGCTACCAAATCATTCGCACGACCCTCTTGTTGTTGGTAATAACGCGACATGACCTCGTATTCTAAGATGTAGTCGACGCGTTTGCGTCGCAACATTTCCAGCATGCCGTCGATCATGTTGGCCCCATTTCGCACGAAGATATTTTTGCGTGATGTAAGGTATGTGTTACGCGTCACCGACTCCAGGGCGTCAAACGCGACATCGTCTGGAATGCCAATATAATCGGCTAAAATCTGATCGTAGACGACGCCATAAGGACGGTTGTATCCAAACGTCAGATCTTGGTTTTGCAGCAGCTTGGCAAATGAAACTTCCTCACCGAACTGATGTCGATTATCCTTGTGCACGACCACGTCGTGGAGAAAAAAAACGCTGTTCGGCGCGGACAGGATATAGGAGCCTTTAAGCGCCGCGCGGTCTTCGGGAGGGCGATAAAACAAAATCGAGGTGCACACCAGCGGGCCTTGCCTCATCATTCGCAACTGACGTTCCCAGTTCGGCGATTCAACGATTTTATGCTCATACTGCGGTAGTTTTTCGCGCATAAACTGTTCAAGAAGATCAGCGTAGCCTTTGCCTTTGTCCGGTCCTTCGGTGATGTAACCGGGGGGAAAGGAGGTCGTGCCCCACACCAACGTTTCCGCACGGCTTTGCGGGGTGAACAACAGGGTGGCCAAAATAGGCGCGAGCATTGAAATTGCCAAAAAGAGACGTTTCAAATTCGAATAACCTTAGAAAAAAACAACCCCCACGCCTGCATTACACAGTGTGCACACAATTTATGATGCAGAGTATGAGCGAAATTTGTCGCCAAGAAAATGCTTTTGGTTGATTGCGCCCGATTTTTTCAGCCAAGGCCAAGAAAACAAAGGCAATAAACGCGCACCTGAAGCGCCACTTATAGGCACGGGCTCACAGCAAAACGTATTCGATTCCGCCATTGCGGGCGTCTTGCAAAAACGTTTTGCGCCAATCGTCGCCGAGCATTTTTTTGGCCAGTTCCACAACCAGGAACTCGGCATCGGGAACCCCTGCTTCCGTTTGAAAACGGGCCAGTCCTTGCAGGCAAGATGGGCACGAGGTCAGCATCTTTTGCGGCGCATGTCCGGTCAGCTCTTGACTGGTTTGACATGCCGAGGCGATGGATGAGGATTTGGAGAACTTCACCTGGGTGGAAATTTCCGGGCGATTGACGGCAAAGGTTCCCGACTCGCCGCAGCACCGCTCGGTCAGATTGGTCGGACGCCCCAGCAAGCTGGCGGCGACTTCGGTGGGGGAATAAACCGAAAAAGGACTGTGGCACGGTTCGTGGAAAATATAGCCGCCGTCATCTTCCGATTGCTCTACCTGAACGTTCTTTTCATAGAGAAATTCGTGAATGTCCAAAAGCCTGGAGCCTGGAAAAATTTGGTCGAAGGCATAGTTGGTGAGTTGCTTGCGACACGTTCCGCACGACACGATCACCGTTTTGATGTCCAGATAATTGAGGATGTTGGCAACCCGGTGAAACGACACCCGGTTGCTGGTGGTCATGGACCGACCGAGCGCCGCGTCACCGGCACTGGCTTGGGGGAAGCCGCAACACATTTGTTGTGGCGGCAAAACAACCTGCACGCCTTGTTCGTTGAGCATGGCGACGGTGGCCAACGACACATCGCTGAACAAGCGTTCGCAGCCGCAGCCGGGAAAATAAAAGACGGTTTCCTGGCGTGGGTCGGGGAACTTGGGCGAGCGTACGATGGGCACACTGGCGCCATCGTCGCGCATGTCCAGATAATCGCGCGCCGACTTAGCCGGAACCTGCTGAATGGGCAGCGGGGTGCGCAGCATATGGGTCAGCCCGGTGATGGGGCCCGCGGCCCCCGTGGTCGCAGGCGGTTCCGGGTCGTGCTTGAGCGCACCGCTGAATTTCGCAACGTTATGGGCGAGGGCTTGTCCGGCGTAGCCGGCGCGAATGAAGCCGGTGCGCGCCAAGCGAATGGCCCGAGGGCTGGAGGTGGACAGAAAAGCCAATGCCAACTTGGCCCCGACCGAAGTTTTTCGTTTGCCCATGTTGAGCAAAATTTCGCGCATTTTTACGGTGACTTCGCCAAAGTCGATGTTCACCGGACAGGGCGTTACGCATTTGTTGCACACGGTGCAATGATCGGCGACGTCGTTCAGCACATCGTAGTGATGTTGCGACACGCCGCGCCGGGTTTGTTCTTCGTACAAGAACGCTTCGATGATGAGGCTTAAGGACAAAATCTTGTTGCGCGGTGAATACAGCAAGTTGGCACCGGGAACATGGGTGGCGCAGACCTCTTTGCACTTGCCGCAACGCAGGCAATGGCGGGTCATGTCGTTGAGAACTTCCAACGCACTTTCTTTCAAGATCAGCGCTTCTTGCTGAACCAGACGCAGCGACGGTGTGTAGGCTTCGTGCTGTGCGGAAATGGGCAGAAGTTTTCCGCGATTGAAATGACCGTTGGGATCGACCTTGTTTTTGTAGACACGGAAGGCTTCGATCTTGTCGTCGTCCAAGTAGGCGAACTTGGTGAGGCCTATGCCGTGTTCACCGGAAATGGAACCGCCCAGTTCGCGGGCCAAAGCCATGATGTGATCGACCAGACGCTCCGCTTCTTGAAGCATTTCGTAATCGTCTGAGTTCACCGGAATGTTGGTGTGCACGTTGCCGTCACCCGCGTGCATATGCAAGGCAATGAACAAGCGGCTGGAGCGTACATCGGCATGCAGACCATCTAAGGCCTCGCGGACACCCACCCACAAATCACCAGCCAAAATATTTTTCAGCGGCCGTTCAACTTCTTGGCGATAGGAAATGCGAATGTCGCCCCGCAGCAAAAGTCGAATGACCGTTTGCCCTTCCCAGGCCGTCGGAAATTCGCCAGGTGGGGGCGCGTACTTGTTCAGCGTCGGACAGTTGTAGGCCTCTTTGTCAAAATTGTTGACGATCGCACTCCAGCGCTCGGACACTTGATCCAACAGCGCAAGGGCGGCGGCTTGCTTGTTGTCGACGATGTCGGCGTTGACGCCTCCGGCGGTAAAATCAGCGGGCAGCAAATGCGTATAGGCACCGGCTTTGATGTAGTCGCGCACAGCATCGACCAGACGGATTTTGTTGGTCATGGACTGTTCGATGTTAAGGCGCTCTACGCCTTCGCTATAATCCGCCAAGCGTGGCAGCGGGATCACCACGTCTTCGTTAATTTTAAAGGCGTTGGTATGTGCCGCGATGGCGGCGGTGCGGGAACGGTCGGCCCAGAACTGAGCCCGTGCGGCGGGCTTGGTGGCGATAAAGCCTTCCCCGCCACGGGCTTTGGTCAAGCCCACAATGTGCGCGGAGGCTTCCGCCACGCGGGCATCGTCTTCGCCCACCACATCGGCCACCAACACCATTTTGGGCAATTGGTCGCGCATGGATTTGGGGCTGTAGCCGACGGCACGCACGTAGCGCTGGTCAAGGTGTTCCAGGGCCGCGCAGGCGACACCGGGCTGGCTTTCCAGATAGGCCAAGGTTTCGATGATGGCCGGAACGGCGGCCCCCAATTCTTGACCGTAAAATTCCAGACACACGGTGCGGATGTGTTTGGGCTTGGCATGCAAAACAAAAACCGCACTGGTGACCAAACCGTCACAGCCTTCTTTCTGAATACCCGGCAATCCGCCCAGCACTTTGTTGGTGACGTCTTTGCCCAGACCGGGCTTGCGGATTTCTTCGGCCGTTAGGGTGATGATTTCCACCTCGCCGATGGGGGTGACGCCATCAGGGGCAAACCGCCGCACTTCGAATTGGCTTTCCGCTTGGTCGTGAATTTTGCCCAGGTTGTGGTTGAGGCGTGTGACCTCTATCCAGTCGGCGTCGGGCGAGACCATGCGCCAAGACAACAGGTTGTCGAACGTGGTGCCCCACATGACGGCCTTTTTGCCGCCCGCATTCATGGCGATGTTGCCGCCGATGGTGGATGAATTTTGCGACGTGGGATCAACGGCAAAAATACAATTGGCGCGCTCAGCGGCCTCGGACACCCGCTTGGTCACGGTGCCCGCACCCACGCGGATGGTGGCGACGGGGGCTAAATGACCGGGAATGATTTGCCATTCAATGGGGTCGATGAAATCAAGTTTTTCGGTGTTGATGATGGCGGTGTCGGCATAGAGCGGCACCGCGGACCCGGTGTAGCCGGTACCGCCGCCGCGCGGAATGACGGTGAGGCCCAGTTCGATGCTCGCCTTGATCAGCGGTGCGATTTCCAACTCTTCGCCCGGCGTTAGCACCACCAAAGGATATTCCACGCGCCAATCGGTGGCGTCGGTAACATGGGCAACCCGGGCTTCGCCACTGAAATCAATATGATCGCGCCGGGTGTAGCGGGAATAGTGTTTTTCGGCCTTGCTGCGCAGGGCTTTTTGCTGGCCCAGCCAAGCGATGAATTCCACGGCGACTTCGCGGGTCCGTTTGGCCAATTGCAAAACCAGTTGATTGCCGGCCGCGCGCTCATCAATCAGGTTCAAGCGTCTGATCATGGCGTCTTGCAAGTCCAAGAAGCGTTTCGGGTTGGTGGTCAAGTCGTCTTGAATGAACGGATTGCGGCGCACGATCCAAATGTCGCCCAACACTTCAAACAGCATCCGTGCGGATCGCCCGGTGCGCCGCTTGGAGCGCAACTGGTTCAAAACATCCCACATCTCAAGACCTAAGAGACGCACAATGATCTCGCGATCGGAATAAGAGGTGTAGTTGTATGGAATTTCGCGGATACGCATCGAAGACCGTTGTGTTAAGGGGGAGGATTTCGCGGTTTAAACGTTACAAAACGTTTTGCCCGGTAGTGTGCCTCAGCAACGTCTTTTAAGCCAGCTTTTGATGATCCGATCTCGAAAATTTTACCCACATCAAGGGCGCACACCAGCATTCAATGGCGTGATTATGAGAAAAACCATATTCAAAAAAGGCTATGAGCCCGATTGATCCATGAGGGGCAGATAAATTTCAAATGTCGTTCCTGCATCAACTTGACTTGAAACGTTTATGACACCGCCGTGCCTTTCAATAATGCCATAGGCCATGGACAAACCAAGCCCGGTACCTTTGCCCACGTCTTTGGTGGTGAAAAATGGATCAAAAATTTTGACCATATTGTCAGCATCAATTCCGCACCCCGTATCCGAAAAAGATATATGGGCGTACTTTCCAGGGGCTAATTTGCCAATTTTATCGGCCAATGGGGGCGTCAATGTGGTTTGGGATACAGAAACGTGAATTGATCCAACCCGATCTTCTATGGAGTCGATGGAATTTGTAGTCAAGTAATTGAGAATATTGCCAATTTGAAATTTATCACAGAAAACGTGACCGGTATTGGGGTCTAAATTGTCTGTCATGGAAATGTTGGATGGCACCAAGGGGCGAAGGCATTTTAGGGCGTCTTCAATCACGCTCACAATATTAACCTTTTCCTTTTTGACCTTTAAATCAGAACGGTGACTGAACGTCAGAATGCTCGCAATCAACTGTTTTGCCGCTATTCCGGCCTGGATAACCTTTTCAAGGCGCTTGTGGGCTTGGCTTTCTTCGGGAACATCTTTGAGTGTCATCTCAGATAAGGAAATAATCGGCAACAGCATGTTGTTTACGTCGTGGGCAATGCCTCCAGCGAGGTTGCCGAGGGATTCCATTTTTTGGGCATGGCGTAGCGTCTCTTCCATTGTTACCCGCTCGGAAATATCGCGCATTACCCCCAAAAAAGAGAGGACTTCACCGTTCTCGTCTTTGATGATCGTGCCGATGGTTTCACCGGGAAAGACGTGGCCATCTTTGTGACGGTAACGGACAACGTAGGGTTTTGCCTTTTCCTCGGCTGACATATTGAAGCGAATTCGACCTTGTCGCTCAAATTCTTCGATGCTTTCGTAAAGTATTGATGTTTTATGGCCGAGAAGTTCGTGTTCTTCATAGCCAAAAGTCGTTCTCATACCTTTATTCGCCATGATGATTTTGCGATCCGTATCGGTCAAAACGATACCGTCCGAAGTGGCGTGAAACATGCTTTTGAACAGGCGTTCCTGGCGGTCCATATCGACGATTATGTTTTTGAGATTACGCTCCGTCAGCATCACTGTTTTCACCACGTAAAAGGCAATTGCCCCGGCCGCAATCAACAGGACCGCCATATACAAGACGATTTCCAAAACACTTTGGTCGTGAATGGCTTCACTTTCCAAGAGAAAGTCAGCAGCATTGTTTCGGGAAAAGTCTCCGATATCGTTCATCTGTGTGGATAGAGATTGGGCGCTCTCATCGCTCTTGGCCTTGACCAATGAGTCCATTTGGGAATGCTTTTGGGCGCGTGCCAATTCGATGACGGTTGTGCGGCTGTCTTTCCAATCCGAAAAGGCTTTGCGGGCGTCAGTTATTGTGGACAGATCGCCAAGGAACCGCTCAGAAAGGAGGTCAAAATAGGGATAAAGATTTTTTTCAATATCCTCAATTTCGGCTGCGAATTTTTCCAAATCCGCACGGCTTTGCGTCACCGCAATATCATTCATGCGCCGCTGTATGGCACTGATGCCAATATTCACTTTAAGGACAATATTATTCACGGTTAACGGGTGCTGGTACATGCGTACCGTTTGATCCGCCAAGATGTTTGTCTGGCGAATGGAAACGGCGGCCATAACGACCAGGAGAAGGGCTATGAACCCGAACCCGCCAATTAAAATTCTGATTGCCGTGATGCTTGTTAAAATGCGCACATCAGCTCCGCCGAAAAGGTTGCGATTCAACTGAGCCTCAACTGTATAGCAAGACGGGGACGCTATACAGACTTCTGTAGAGAGAATGGTGCGCCCGGCGAGATTCGAACTCACGACCCCCAGA
>NZ_MCGG01000021.1 GCF_001746755.1 Magnetovibrio blakemorei
TCAGCAACGATTGACACGTCGAGGGTGAGGTTCGAATTGAGAGCCGTTGAATCGATTGTCGCAATATACGTCAACTCATCCGCCGTGACGTTGTTCACGGTCGTCCCGTTTTCTTGAAAATAGAAAAGCCCACCGCCATAACCCGTGTTAGCCCCGTTGGCGCTGTAAGCGATCAAGGCGTCATCACCCGCACCCGAGGTCACACCGGCCGTATTCATCAGGTTGGCAAGAAGCGTCACAACCCCGCTTTGCGACATCTGGCTCGCAAAATCGTTTGTGCCATCAGCCACGTACATGGCCTCGTGGGTGCCGGTGAAGTTCGCCGCCCCTGTTGCCCAGGTGAGGCTTCCATCCGCCGCGCCAACATCGTCCAGCGCCGTCGCCAGGCTGCCGGAAATGCCGATCTTATCCGTTCCTAGCGTATAGCCATAAATGACATCGCGTCCGCTCAGCGAGCCCGTCACCGCCGCGCCGTCTGTGGTGGCTGAATATACAACAAGTTCGGGACCCGCCGTATTTAAGGTAATGCTGTCCGCACCGGCACCGCCAACAATTATGTCGTTACCGCCGCCGCTATCGATGGTGTCGTCGCCCGCACCGGCCAAAATGGTTTCGTTATTGGCAGAACCGGTGATGGTGTCATTGCCAGCAGTGCCACGCACGACCGAATTGTCAGCAACGATTGACACGTCGAGGGTGAGGTTCGAATTGAGAGCCGTTGAATCGATTGTCGCAATATACGTCAACTCATCCGCCGTGACGTTGTTCACGGTCGTCCCGTTTTCTTGAAAATAGAAAAGCCCACCGCCATAACCCGTGTTAGCCCCGTTGGCGCTGTAAGCGATCAAGGCGTCATCACCCGCACCCGAGGTCACGCCAGCCGTATTCATCAGGTTGGCAAGAAGCGTTACAACCCCGCTTTGCGACATCTGGCTCGCAAAATCGTTTGTGCCATCAGCCACGTACATGGCCTCGTGGGTGCCGGTGAAGTTCGCCGCCCCCGTTGCCCAGGTGAGGCTTCCATCCGCCGCGCCAACATCGTCCAGCGCCGTCGCCAGGCTGCCGGAAATACCGATCTTATCCGTTCCTAGCGTATAGCCATAAATGACATCGCGTCCGGCAAGCGAGTTTGTCACCGTCGCGCCGTCCGTGGCGGCTGAATAAACAACCGTTTCTGAACCCGTCCCACTTAAGGTAATGCTGTCCGCGCCGGCGCCGCCAATGATGGTGTCGTTGCCGCCGCCGCTCGCGAGGGTGTCGTTGCCCGTATCGCCAAAAATGATTTCGTCATTGGCCGAGCCAGTGATGGTGTAAGAAGAATTGATCGTCAGATTGACCGTTTGAACCGAAGTGGTCGTTGTCCCATCTGTGACCGTAAAGGTGAAGCTGTCGTTCGTTGCTGCATCGTTATTGTGAATATAGCTGACATTTCCCGCATCCACGTCGGCCTGGGTAAAGGTTCCAGATACGCCAAGGCTGGCCCCGTTAAGTTTAACGGTTCCGCTGGCTGGAACCGCGGTTAAGGTATAGGTGAGAGACGAGTTAGTGGTATCAATATCCGTTGCATTGAGGTGCGTATTGGCGAAAATAATCGTCCCGCCTTTAAACACACTCTCGCTGAATGTTCCACCCGCTACGGGTGTGTCATCCACGGCGGCGACGTTAACGGTCACGGTTGAGGTGGCGGTGCCGCCGTTGCTATCGCTGCCCGTGACCGTAAAGCTGTCCGCACCATTGAAGTTGGCTGTGGGTGTATAGGCAAAGGTGCCATCCGTATTCACGGTTACGCTCCCATTGGTTGGGCCGGTCCCTTGCGCGTACGTGATGGTGTCACCATCCGCATCGGTACCGGTCACCGCACCATTGACCACCTGATCTTCTGTGCCCGCTACGGTCACATCGCTAAGAACCGGGGCATCATTCACGGCAGCGACGTTAACGGTCACGGTTGAGGTCCCATTGGTTGGGCCGGTCCCTTGCGCGTACGTGATGGTGTCACCATCCGCATCGGTACCGGTCACCGCACCATTGACCACCTGATCTTCTGTGCCCGCTACGGTCACATCGCTAAGAACCGGGGCATCATTCACGGCGGCGACGTTAACGGTCACGGTTGAAGTCGTCGTATCCGTTCCGTCACTGGCGCTGACAACAAAGCTATCGGTTCCGTTGAAATCAGCCGTGGGGGTATAGGTGAAGGTGCCATCCGCATTCACCGTCACGGTGCCGTTGGCAGGGTCGGTTTCTACCCCGTATGTGATGGGGTCGTTATTGGCATCAAACGCGACAATAGTGCCGTTGAAACTTGTATTTTCATTTAAGGCGATGTTGGCATCGGACAAGACTTCCGTGGGCTCAGACGCATTGCCCGGCGTTCCATCCCCCAGCAGACCCGCATCAGCATTATCGCTGAAATCATCGGCCACACCCGTTGCCACCGTGTCCAGCGGCCAATAGCCGATTAAGTTGTTCTCCGCATCCGGGGACGCTAGGGGGCTGGAATAATTGTTGGAAATTTCCGTGGCCGTACGTTCAACATTCCAAATGCGCAATTCGGTCATCATGCCGCCAAATGATTCCGTAGGCGTCCCCGTTTCAAGTAAGGTCCCAAAGGTTGTGCGAACAGCGGCGCTGGTATCATTTGGAACGGAGAAGTCCCCGTTGACCGTACTGTCGAGCACCCCGTTGATAAAAAACTGCACCTGGGTGTTCGAAAAGACCACCGCTACATGCTGCCACGTACCCGCCGTTAGGGTTCCCGTGCTGACCGCAGTGCCGCCAGTATTGTTGCCGTGCCATGTAAGGGCACCATCGGTGGTACTGCCCGCAGACCCGCCCCCCGGACCGCCCAGACCCAACACGCCCATGGTATCGTTACCGTCCTTTTGCTTGGCCAACACGATATTGGAACTGCTGAAATCAGGCACATAAAGCCAAACCTCCACAGTCCCGGCGCTGAGGTTGTTATAATTAACATCCGAAATTTCGACATAGTCGTCTACGCCGTCAAATTGCAGGCCTGAACGGTCCCCTTCGACTCCAATAATGGTGGGCGGGGTATTGACCGTACTCACGGGCGTTTGGATTGGGGTATCATCGGTGTCATCCCCCGGCAGGAACGTGTCGTCTCCTGCTGTGCCAGGGATGAAATTGAAGCCATCATTTGTACCGACGCCATCCTGTGCGCCAAGAAGCAGATCCTCTATTGGCTGGTCTTCCCAAAGGAACTGATCCAACTCATCAAACTCGTTTTGGGTGACTGTCGTGTCCCCAACGGGCGTCGTATCGCCGACGGGCGCATCGCCCTCCGTCGCCGTGTCGGCAGTATCTGAGGTGTTCGCTGTACCTGCGGTGCCGGACGTGCTGGTCGTACTTGTTTGACTTTGCTCAGCTGCATTATCTTGTGCTGCGGCGGTTTCGGCAGAAACCTGAACATCAACGGCTGTCGAGGCCAAGGAACTGAACGCGGCTGCTTGATCAGCTTGGGTGGCGGCTTGGGCGGCGGCGGCGGCGGCGGCGGCGGCGGCAGCTTCGGCTTGGGCAGCGACTTCAGCGGCGGCGGCGGCCTTGGCCTGGGCTTCGGCGGCGGCAGCGGCGGCGGCCTCAGCCTTGGCGATGGCTTCGGGATCACCCGATTCTTTTGCAGCCTCCAGCTCGGCAACCGCGTCTTCTGCCGCTTGATCGGCTTCGGCTTTCTGCGTGTCGGCATCGGCCTTCGCGGCGTCAGCGTCGGCTTTTGCCGTTGCCGCCGCATCTTTGGCATCGGCAGCAGCGGTTTGGGCGGCAGCGGCCTTTTGCTCGGCCTGTTTTGCAACGGTTTTCACCAATTTGGTCAAACTGCCGCCAAAGCTTTGTTGAATTTGGGATTGCGACAAAATCTGGATCGGGCTCGGATTTGCGCTGGCGCTGAACACCGTGGTCGAGGCCCCGGATTGGTTCAACACCAACGAGCCCGCCGCATTGGAAATGACGATTTCACCGACATTGCCGTCCACATCGCGCACCAGGGTGATTTTATTTTCCGCCCCTTCGGCCGCCGCGTTGCCCAAAACGGTGGAGCCGCGAATGCCGATGGTCGCGGTGGGGGTGTTGACGACCATGCCGTCTGGCGAGGTTTTTGCGACTTTACCACTGACGAAGGAAAAAACGCCCTGCACCACCATGGTGTTAAACGAACCAGTCTCGGTGCCCGGATCATAGACCATCTCATCCATGACCATGCGCCCGTTGACATCCAGCGAAAACACCGTGTCATCGACGAAAATGACGTTCACCGAACCATCTGAGCCGGTTTCAATGACGTCGCCTTGGAAAATCGCATCGCCCGTTTCCAGCATCACTTGGGTGCCGTCGGGATGCAGCACGGAAACCGCGCCTTGGGACTCGCTTACCGAACCGATGGGTTCGCCCAATCCCAACGAAGCCCCCGGGTTGCCCCCCAAGGGAAACGCCTGGGCCACTTGGCCGGGGTTCATGGGGCCTGCCAGGGCCCGTACAATGTGATGGGGCAAAACCGCGCCGTCCGCCGAAACCAAATCCGGCGGAGACAAACGCAAAAAATAATCGGGAATAACGACGCTGCCGTCGGAACCGGCATCGAGCAAGAGATCGAACCCTGTGCGGGCAAAGTCGGCGCTTAAAAACGCGCCCTTTGGCAGATCAACACGATCCTCACCCGCAACAACACGGATGGTGGTCGAAACCTGCCCGGTCAGCTCTTCTTGCCCGGCATAAAATGAAAAGGAACCTTCCACGGCACCATCCCTCTGGTTCTGCATTCTGCGTACCAGTTGATAATCTAGCATTTCCCCTGATCAATTCTAAAACACAAAGTAAAGCAGGCAAAATTAAGATCAATGCGTTACTGCAAAATACGAAAAAGGGCTTAGGGCCTTCAGGCCGTCAGCGTTCGCACGGATGCAATCGCACGCTCAAGCTGGGCTTCGAACGCCGATAAGGGCGGCTCAAGGTTTTGCTCACCCGACTCGATCGCATCGCTGAGCCCTGCGGCGGCGGCATAAAGGTCAACCGCCGAAAGGTTCCCCGACACCCCCTTCACGGAATGGGCCAGGCGGTGAGCCGTTTTACGATCATCTTGGGCCAAAGCGGTGCGCACCAATTGGGCGTCGTTCGCGTGTCCATCCACCAGCTTGAGGAGGAATTTGAGATAAAGATCTGGCCGACCCAGCATGCGATCCAAGCCGTCTGACAAATCAAATCCGTCAAGGGTATCGGGCAGAACCATGCCTTCGACATTGATATCCAGGACCGCCGTTCTTTTCGGTTCGACGGGTGGCGCTTTCAAACGTCTCGGCGCAATCCACTTCAACAACATGGCATACAGCGCTTCAACGTCTACGGGTTTGGTGATGTAATCGTTCATTCCCGCATCCAGGCACTTTTGGCGCTCTTCGCGCAGGGCATTGGCGGTCATGGCCAGGATCGGCAAGTCGTTTGGCGCAAAGGTTTCACGGATTAATTTTGTCGCCTCATAGCCGTCCATCTCCGGCATATGCAAATCCATCAAAACCGCATCAAACTGGGCTTTTTCCAGGCATATTCGACGGTAAGCGTCCCCCCCATCGTTGGCGATTTCAACGCTTGCGCCCGCATCTTTGAGAATTTCTTCGGCGACTTGTTGATTGATCAGATTGTCTTCCACCACCAAAATGTGCGCCCCAAAAAGGACTTTCGGCGCGACCAGACGCGGGTGGGAAACGGATGCAGAACCTGCCAAGGTCTCATGCGGTCGCAACACGTTCATAAGGGTGTCGAACAGAAGAGACGGCGTTACGGGTTTGAGCAAAAAACCGTCTAATTCGGCATTTTCCGACTGCTGCATAACCATATCGCGTCCATATGCGGTGACCATGATGATCATCGGCGCCGTGGGCAAAGAGGTATCGGCACGAACGGCTTTTGTGGCCTGCAACCCGTCCATGCCATCCATAAGCCAATCCATCAAAATCACTTTATAAAACGGCTCACCCGATGCGGCGACGCGGTGCAATTCTGCGAGCGCGGCCTCACCAGAGGCGACCGCCGTAGCCTTAAAGCCAAAGGTTTCCATGATTTCGCACAATATTTCCCGGGCGCTGGGATTGTCATCCACAACCAGAACCGGGGTGTTTTTCAAAACCTCTGGAACACTTGGACGCGCTATATCCTCAGCTTGAACCCCAAACTTGGCCGTAAACGAGAATGTACTGCCCTGGCCTTTTTCACTCTCAACACCCATTTTACCGCCCATCATCTCGACCAGGCGCGACGAGATGCTCAGCCCCAGACCTGTGCCGCCAAACCGCCGTGTGGTGGAGGTATCGCCCTGGCTAAACGCCGCAAATAACTTCATGGTGTCTTGCTTGCTCAGCCCGATACCGCTATCTCGAACCAAGAATCTCAGGACGACGTCTCCGTTTGGAGCGACATTTTCCAACTGCACCCGGACCACCACTTCACCACTATCGGTGAATTTAACCGCATTGCCCGCCAGATTGATCAACACTTGCTCAAGGCGCAGTGAATCGCCCAACAGGGCACACGGGACTGCGGCATCGGTGGCGAACAAGATTTCAAGCTTCTTTTCACCAACAGAGCCCCCCACCACATTGGCAACATTTTTCAAAACATCGGCCAAAGAAAACGCCACCGTTTCCATGTCCAACTTGCCGGCTTCGATTTTTGTGAAATCGAGGATATCGTTGATGATGCGCAGCAACGAACGCGCTGACGATGTGATTTTGTTCACATAATCGCTTTGCTGACGGTTGAGATTGGTCTTTTGTGCCAAAAAGCTCATGCCCAAAATGGCATTCATGGGGGTGCGGATTTCGTGCGACATATTGGCCAAAAACTCACTCTTGGCTTGATTGGCGCGATCCGCTTCGACTTTGGTTTCTTCCAGCGCCGTAAGAATGGCTTGACGTTCAGTGATGTCCAACACCACCCCGACCATGCGCACAGCTTTGCCATCTTCGTTCCGGTACACACGGCCACGTTCATGGACAAATCGTTCCTCGCCATCAAGCAAGACAATACGATGATCGACATCATAGAGGACGTCGAAATCCAAGGCCTTTTGCACCCCGGTTTGGACTTTTTCACGATCTTCGGGGTGAACAAACTTGATAAAGTTTTCATATGAAGCTTCGAACTGATCCGGGGAAACGCCAAAAATTTCATAGATCTGTGGTGACCAGATGAGACCGCCCGTTTCGACATCCCAATCCCACGTGCCGACGTTGGCAATGGATTGAGACAACAACAAGCGTTCTTCACTTTCACGCACGGTGCGTTCAGCGGCCAAGCGTTCCGACACATCACGCACGGTTGCCGTGGCGAAAACGCCCTGTCCTTGCTTGAGGCTAGACAGGCTGATTTCCAACGGAACAAGTCGCCCGTCTTTGGTCAGGCCCATCAACGCCGCTCCACCATCCATTTTACGGGCACTGGGGGCTGAGAAGTAGCTCTGGCGTGCCGAAACATGTCCCAAACGCTGTGTTTGTGGGATCAGGTCTTCCACGCACATGGTCTTCAGGTGTGCGATTGAATATCCAAACAAGTTTTCAGCCTGTTGGTTGGCCCGCACGATCAAGCCATCTTCGTTAATGGTGAGCATCGCGTCTGGGGCCGTTTGCAACAGCGCTTCCAGTTCTTCTTGAGCCCGTTCCGCGACTTCGTTTGCACGCAACGACAGCCACAAAAAACGTACCATTATGGCGGCGGAAAGCAGCACCAGCGGAACGATAAAAAGCCCCCACGACAAAAACGCCACGGTGCTGGTGAGCCACTGATCCGTTTCAAGTTCTCTTTGTTCGCTGCGCACCAAAGCGGCGCGCGACAACTCTGCCAGCGCTTTCACTGCCGGAGTGTCGTCAACCCGCACCAACTTGTCCACGGACGTGGGGCGCACGCCCTCGGAAAATG
Organism: Magnetovibrio blakemorei; assembly: GCF_001746755.1. Lineage (GTDB taxonomy): Bacteria > Pseudomonadota > Alphaproteobacteria > Rhodospirillales > Magnetovibrionaceae > Magnetovibrio > Magnetovibrio blakemorei. The sequence goes on from NZ_MCGG01000021.1 coordinate 7,927, forward strand.
CGAGACGAGCACGCTCACTGTTTCGGACGTACTCGTCAACAACTTGCCGTAAATACAGCAGGGCTTGACGCTCTTCATCTGAGATATTGAGCGTTTGATACTTCTGAATGGCGGCCAGAATTTCGATCTTGTCCGCATTCAATCGATCGAGATATTGTGCGTCGGCACGCAAAACATAATTTTTAAAATGATGGATAAACCCGCCGTACCCCAAATATTTATGGATGCGGTTCATTTGCTGGGACGTGGCGGTTGCGGTGCGGTTATAGTCCGACCACACGTGTTTGGCTTCGACAACAAGATTTACCGCTCTGACCCCATACCAGATCAACGCGATGCTGAGTATCAATCCGGCAAGCAGCACGGTCGCCGCTTTGCCTCTAAAACCAAGTTTCTGCCACATCATAACCCAACATTAACACCTTCGTGCGACCCGTGTCATTGCTCCTGAGCACTTAGTCCCATTGCACTATTCCTGAACAAATTGACTTAAAACCATGACGTTACAACCTCAAGTTTTCGACACCATTATCATCGGCGCAGGGGCCGCGGGCTTGATGTGTGCGGGCGTCGCCGCAATGCGGGGGCGGCGTGTTCTGGTTTTGGACCATGCGCAAAACGTCGGCGAAAAAATCCGCATATCCGGGGGTGGGCGGTGCAACTTCACCAACCTGTTCGCCAAGCCGGAAAACTTCGTGTCGCAAAACCCACGGTTTTGCATTTCGGCGCTGAACCGCTTCACCCAGCACGATTTTATCAAAATGGTTCAAGACGCTGGCATTGCCTATCATGAGCGCGAACACGGTCAGTTGTTTTGCGACAACAGTGCCACCGACATCATCGATATGCTGGTGAAACGATGCACGACCAGCGGCGCTCACCTGCAATTGCACACCGCCATCACCGGCGTCGAAAAGCTCGACTCTGGCTTTCGCGTTGAAACCGATCGAGGGATTTTTGCAGGCACCTCTTTGGTCATCGCCACGGGGGGCTATTCCATTCCGAAAATTGGCGCCACGGGTTTTGGTCACGCGCTGGCCAAACGCTTTGGTTTACGGGTGGTGCCGACCCGCGCCGGGCTGACGCCGTTGACGTTCGAAGGCGAATTGCTCAACCGCATCAAGGATCTGTCCGGCATCGCCGTAGAAGCGCGCATCCGCAGCAACAAAGCCGATTTCACCGAAGCCTTGCTGTTCACCCACAGAGGCCTGAGCGGTCCCGCGATCTTGCAAATTTCATCCTATTGGAACGAAGGCGACACGCTGCGCATCGACTTGGCGCCCGGCCAAGATGCCTTTGACGTGTTGATAACCGCCAAGCACGCCACCCCCAAACAAGACGTCGCGACCGCCGTTGCGACGCTGCTGCCCAAGCGTTTGGCGAAGCTTTTGGTGGACGAAGCGGGTGGTCCGGGGCGGCTTTGCGAAACCGGGGATAAAACGCTCAAGCGGGTGGCGGACATCATCAACGACTGGCGGGTGACGCCATCGGGATCGGAAGGCTACCGCACCGCCGAAGTCACCGTGGGGGGTGTCGACACTCGTGATTTATCGTCCAAAACCTTGGAAACCAAAACCGTACCGGGGCTGTATTTCATCGGCGAAGTGGTGGATGTGACGGGTGAGTTGGGCGGGTTTAACTTTCAGTGGGCCTGGTCATCAGGCTTTGCCGCCGGGCAATACGTTTAGGCGCTCAGGCCCTTTTGCTCAGGCAACGCCAAACTTAGCAGCCAAGCCAACGCCAAAAAAGCCCCTGAAACGCCGAGGCACAGGACCAAGCCGCCGCTTTGGTAAGCCAGCCCCGACAGCACCGTTCCCAGCAACCGCCCGCCCGCATTGGCCATGTAATAAAACCCCACATTCAGCGCAACGTGGTCAGCCTCTGAATACGCCAGAACCAAATACGAATGCACAGCGGAATTGATGGCAAACACAAAGCCGAACACAGCCAGTCCCAACACCACCGTCAAGCCCGGTGCAAAATCCGCCCACACCGCTACCGCAATGGCCATCGTCACCACCAGCAAAATTACGATCCAATACCGCGTGGTGCGCCCCCCGGGCGCTCCCACCGCCGTCTTCAATAGCTTAGGGGCCGCCGCTTGGACAAAGCCATAAGCGATCACCCACGCGGCCATGTAGCCACCCACTTGGGCGTGATCCCAGCCTAAGCTGGCGGCCAAAAACAACGGCAACCCCACCACAAACCACACATCGCGAGAGCCAAACAGAAACAGGCGCGCCGCCGACAGATAATTCATGGTGCGACTTTTGGACAAAATCTGCGTGAATTTGACCTTGACCTTGGCCTGACCAATTGACCCCGGCAACAGCAAGAAAGACGCCGCCAAAACCAAAACCAAGCCCGCCGCCATCGCCAACAGCGCGCCGTCAAAGCCCAGCCAAGTCAGCAGCACCCCACCCATAAAAAAGCCCACACCCTTCAGCGCATTTTTGGACCCCGTCAAGATCGCCACCCATTTGAACAAGGCACTGTCTGCGCCTTCGGGCAGCAACAATTTGACGGCGCTTTTGGAGCTCATTTTGGTCAAGTCTTTGGCGATGCCGGAGAGCGCCTGCGTGCCCATCACAAACGCAACCCCCACCCCTATTGACCAGCCGGGATCGAACTGCGACAAGGCCGATAATGCTACCACTTGCAGTGCCAAGCCTGCAAACAGCGTGACCTTCAACCCCAACCGGCTGGCAATCCATCCGCCCACCAGATTGGTGAGGATGCCAAAAAATTCATACAGCAAAAACAGTAAGGCAATTTCAAAGGGGCTGTAGCCGAGCGTATAAAAATGCAACAACACCAACATCCTGAGCGCGCCATCGGTCAGGGTAAAACCCCAATAGGCGGCGGTGACAAGGGTGTAGTTGCGGATATCCGTGCTCATGTGATCGTCCCAAATGCAAGGTTCCAGCTTTTAAGCCGTCCTTGTGACATCTCTATGACGGTTACTCGAACTCCATTTGCATAAAAACCGCTTGCGCGTTGCGTTTGCTGATTTCATCGAACACTTCTAAATGTTTGAACGGGGATTGATCAATGGCAACGGCTTCTGCGATAGGGCCGCCGTTTTCGATGATGCGCCCGATCATGGTGCGCAGATACACCAAGTAATCATAGGTTTCCAGGGTGGCACGTCTCACGTCCGTCACCGGACCGTGACCGGGAACGATGAATTTAGGGTTGTAATCGGCCATCGTTTCAAACACGTCAATCCAGTTGGCGGTGTTGCCCGCCGGTCCGGTGCCGAGCATCCGCTCCACATAGACGATGTCGCCGGTAAACATAACGCCCGTATCCGGCATCCAAATAAACGAATCCCCCAGCGTGTGCGCGGAACCCACATGACGGATTTCAAAGCGATGACCGCCAAAATTAAGATCTAATTCCTTATCGAAAGTCTCATCCGCATAAACCGCATCCGTGCCCTTCAAAGCCTCTTTGCCCATTAAATTGGTGAGCATGAAAAAATAATCGTTGAGGCGCGCTTTGTGATCTTTGACGGCGTCGGCTGAGGCTATGATGTGCGCCCCTTTGGCCTTGAAATAGCCGTTGCCCAGCCAGCGGTGATCTTGTCCACCGGAATTGATGACAATTTTGACCGGCTTGTCGGTGATGGTTTTGATCGCTGCATCAATTTGTGCTGCGCCCAGATAACTGCCGCCGGGATCGACCAGCAACACACCCTCATCCGTCACCACCACACCAAAAGTCGCGTTGTTGGCAAAATTGGTAGCATTGCGCTGCTCATGGGGACCGACCAGGGCATAGATGCCGTCCGTCACCTGTTGCACCTTTAAGTCTGCAGCTTGGGCCGAAACGCCAACGGCGCAAAAGACAAGTACCAATAACGCCCTAAATTTCAACACAACACGCTCCCCTCAAAAAAAATATCATTTTCTAGCTCTATATCAATTTCACTTCTGTGCAACTCAAAAGGTTACAACGGTTGTCCAATGGCCTTGAACACCTTAATTGTAAAGACAAACCAAAATGGGAGATGACCATGCGCCGCGCATTCACACTCATCCTTACCGCGCTCACGTGGATGGCTTCTCCCGCATGGGCAGAAGAGCTGCCCCCTGAAGCCGCCACCGGGCACACAGCAAAAACCAGTGTCACGGCCCAGCACTTTATCATCAGCGCGGCCAATCCACATGCCGCCCAAGCGGGCTATAATGTGCTGAAAGATGGCGGCAGTGCCGTCGACGCCATGATCGCGGCACAGATGGTGCTGGGTCTGGTGGAACCGCAAAGCAGCGGCCTTGGTGGTGGCGCATTTTTGGTCTACTTCGACGCCACAAACGACAAGCTCACCGCCTTGGACGGACGGGAAACCGCCCCCTTGGCGGCGACACCCGATTTATTTCTTAAACCCGACGGGACACCTTTGAAATTTTTCGAGGCCGTTGTCGGGGGGCGTTCCGTGGGTACGCCGGGCACCTTAAAGCTGATGTTCGACGCCCATGAACGTTTCGGGAAATTACCCTGGGCGCGACTGCTCAAGCCCGCCATCAACTTGGCCGACCACGGTTTTGCCGTCTCCCCGCGTCTGGCCCAACTGATTGAAAACGATCAAAAGCGTCTCCTCACCTCGGCCTCGGCGCGGGCTTATTTTTTTGATCAAACGGGCGCACCGCTTAAGGCGGGAACGCGCCTTAAAAACCCGCTCTACGGGGAAACCTTGCGCCAAATCGCCACCCACGGCACGGATGTCTTTTACTCTGGCGACATCGCGCAAGACATTGTCGCCGCTGTGCAGAGCGCACAAAACCCCGGCCTTTTAAGTGCCCAGGACTTAGCCGCATATCGGGTCATCGAACGCGCCCCGGTCTGTGCGCCGTATCGCAGCTTTAACGTTTGCGGCATGGGGCCGCCCTCATCAGGGGCGCTCACGGTGGGGCAAATTTTGGGCATGCTGGATACCTTCACCCTGCCCTCACCCTCACCGCAAAGCTTTCATTTGATCGCCGAAGCCAGCCGCTTGGCGTTTGCGGACCGGGGTTTGTACATGGCTGACAGCGATTTTGTTGCCCTGCCCGAAGGGTTGCTCGACCCGGCTTATTTAAAATCCCGCGCAGCGTTGATTGATCCGGATCACGCAGCATCCGAGGTTCAGGCCGGCACGCCGCCATGGAAGATGTCCGAAGCCCGCGCGCCTGACAACGCCATCGAATTTCCCTCCACCTCTCACATGTCCATCGTCGACGGGGCGGGCAACGCGGTGTCGCTCACCACCACCATCGAAAATGGATTTGGCTCTCGCGTCATGGTGCGGGGATTTTTGTTGAACAATGAACTCACCGATTTTTCATTTGTGCCAGAACTTGACGGCAAGCCCGTCGCCAATCGCGTGGAACCGGGCAAGCGGCCCCGCTCTTCCATGGCACCGAGCATGGTTTTTGAAGATAACGGAAAGCTCAAAATGGTGGTGGGTTCACCCGGCGGCTCACGCATCATCGGCTACGTCACCCAAGCGATCATCGCCGTCCTGGACTGGAACATGGACGTGCAAGACGCCCTCAACCTGCCCCATGTTGTCGCTCGATTTAACACCTTGGATGTGGAAACCACGGCGGAAGATTGGGCACAAGCCCTTCAAGAGCTGGGCCACTCTGTGAAAGTCGGGGACTTAAACAGTGGCCTTCACGCCGTCGTTCGTAAGGAAAACGCACAGGGAAAAAGTTCGTGGGTGGGCGGGGCCGACCCGCGCCGCGAAGGAATCGTCCTGGGGGACTGACGGCACCCTAATGGGCAAATATTACCCGGTATTTTTTTCCGTCTGAGGTTTTTCACCGTTCTTTGCCGCGTCAATTTCTTGCAACGCCAACAACGGCCCTAAGCCGACGCCCGCGTTATCGATGAGGGCCATTGTAGGCTGCCCGGTTTGCGGCTTGGTGCCTTTTTGAAGACCCTGCATGCCGTTTTCTTGGCGTTTCAGCTCACCTTCGGCGGTCATGCGTTTGACAATTTCGTTGGCAATCATTTTTTCAATTTGTCCGCGCATCTCGGGCGACATACTTTGCAAGTCTTCCTCGCTCAATCCCATTTCCCCCAGGATTTTAGCGCGCAGTTCTTCCTTTTTCTTTTCTTTAAGTTCTTCGGCGTAGGCCTGGAATCCCTTCTCCCGGATTTCTTCTACGAGCGTCTTTTTCTCTTCCTCAGCGGAAACAACTGGCTGTGTCTCCTCCTGGCTGGCCTTGGACGTCGCCTGCAGCCCAGTCGCCGCACCGGGACTTGGATAGCCACCATACATTGAGGTATTTCGAATGCTCATATCCATGTGATTTTCCTCACCAAGGCGTCACCTTCCCGGTTCGCCAGAAAACAATCCATGGTATTTAAAGCAAACTTTATGCCAACTGTTCAGCGTGGTTTTTGCCGTGATTGAGAACCCGGCTTAGTGCCAAATTTAGGGCCTGATTTGACGCCTGATTTCGCGCCCGGCTTCGCTCCAGGACCTTTGACTTTCGGTTCCTGAGACAAAGGTTTGCGTCGGCCTTCGCCCGCTTGTTGGGTGAAGAACGTCTGGGGGCCTTTTTTGCGGCCCGTGCGTGCACCTTCTCCGCTAAATCCAGTCCCGCCCGCGCCGCCAGCCCGACCGCCGGTGCCTTTGGGCTGCCACGTGGGCACCAAATGTTTTTTACTGGGTCCGATCAAATCTTCCCGGCCCAAGCGTTTGAGAGCCTCGCGGATCAGCGGCCAATTTTCCGCATCGTGGTAGCGCAAAAAGGCTTTGTGCAAACGCCTCTGGCGCAGCCCCTTGGCGGTGTGCACCACTTCACCACTATTTCTGTGAATGGGTTTAATGGGGTTGCGTTCAGAATAGTACATGGCCGCCGACAGCGACATGGGCGACGGCAAGAAGGTCTGCACCTGATCGGCGCGCAAGTTGTTTTTCTTCAGCCAAATGGCCAAGTTCATCATGTCTTCGTCGGACGTACCGGGATGTGCGGCGATGAAATACGGAATCAGATAATATTTTTTACCCGCCTGTTGGGCCGCTTGGTCAAACATTTGCTTGAAGCGGTCATAGGTTCCGATGCCCGGCTTCATCATTTTGGACAGCGGTCCGTCTTCGGTGTGTTCGGGGGCAATTTTCAAATACCCGCCGACATGATGGGTCACCAGTTCCTTGACGTACTTGGGACTTTTCACCGCCAAGTCGTAACGCAGCCCCGACGCGATGTGAATTTTTTTCACGCCCTTAATGGCACGGGCTTTTTGATAGAGTTCAATCAGTGGACTATGGTCGGTGCCCAAGTTTTTGCAGATGTCGGGATACACACATGAAGGACGGCGGCAGACCTTTTGAATCTCATCGTCCTTGCATGCCAACCGATACATATTCGCCGTCGGCCCACCCAAGTCGGAAATGTGCCCGGTGAAGCCCGCAACCTTGTCGCGGATGTCTTCGATTTCTTGCAAGATCGATTGCTCGGAGCGGTTTTGAACAACCCGGCCCTCGTGTTCGGTGATGGAACAAAACGAACAGCCGCCAAAGCAGCCGCGCATGATGTTGATGGAAAAGCGGATCATTTCCCACGCCGGAATGCGCGCATCCCCATAGCTGGGATGCGGGGCGCGGGCGTAGGGCAAGCCGTACACGCCATCCATTTCAGGTGTGGTGAGCGGAATGGGCGGCGGGGTCAGCCACACATCGCGATTGCCATGCCGTTGTATCAAAGCCCGCGCGTTGCCCGCATTGCTTTCTTGATGCAAAACCCGCGATGCCTGCGCATACAAAACCGGATCGGCCCCAACGGCCTCATAACTGGGCATACGCACAACGGTCTTGTCCATATCAGTATGAACGTGGGGATGGTCTAAATCCAGTTCCGACATATCGATGGCTGTAAAACCTTCCGGCACGCCGTCGCGCATATGAGCGGTGCCGCGAATGTCATGCATGTCTTTGGGGCGCTCCCCCGCCGCCGTCCGGTGGGCGATGTCGACGATGGCGCGTTCGGCGTTACCGTAGACCAAGATGTCGGCCTTGCTGTCGGGCAGAACCGAACGGCGCACCTTGTCCGACCAATAATCATAATGCGCGATGCGGCGCAGCGACGCTTCGATACCGCCGATGACCACCGGAACGTCGGAGTACGCTTCCCGACACCGTTGGGCATAAACAACCACCGAACGGTCGGGGCGTTTGCCGCCTTCGTCGTTCGGCGTGTAGCTGTCGTTGTGGCGAATTTTTTTGTCCGCCGTATAGCGGTTGACCATGCTGTCCATGTTGCCCGCGGTCACGCCCCAAAACAAATTGGGCGGGCCTAAGGCTTTGAATGCATCGGCGCTGGACCAATCGGGTTGCGAGATGATGCCGACACGAAAGCCTTGGGCTTCCAACAAACGGCCAATAATGGCCATACCAAAACTGGGGTGATCGATGTAGGCATCGCCTGTGACGATGATGATGTCGCAACTGTCCCAGCCCAATTCTTCCATTTCGGCGCGCGACATGGGCAGGAACGGGGCCGTGCCAAACCGCGCCGCCCAATAGGGACGATGGGAAAACAGGGCGTTACTCGTTTTATTTTGCGATTTTTTCTGGGCTTTGCTCATCATGGAGCGGACTTTACGCGCCCTACCCATTTGCGTCCATTCAAATGCGTGTTACACCACTGCCCATGAAAACATCCCTCCTCCCTCAAATACCTCTTCTTCAAGTCGCCATCATCGGTGGCGGTCCCGCTGGTCTGATGGCCGCAGACGTTCTCGCCACCCAAGGCATAGACGTTCACATCTTTGATGCCATGCCTTCTTTAGGGCGCAAGTTCCTGATGGCGGGCAAAAGTGGACTGAACTTAACCCACAGTGAAGGCTTGGATAAATTCTTCACCCGCTTTGGCGACGCCAATGACCGCCTGCTCCCGGCGCTCAGCGACTTTACCCCCGGCGACATTCAAGACTGGGCCAAAGACCTGGGGGTTGAGACCTTCGTCGGCAGTTCAGGACGTATTTTTCCCAAAGACTTCAAAGCCGCCCCATTGTTGCGCGCGTGGTTGCGCCAGCTGCGCGCCAAAGGCGTCACCATCCATGTGCGGCACAAGTGGATAGGCTGGTCGGCAGACGGCGCGCTGCGTTTTAAAACCCCAAACGGCGACGTTTCTGTCACCGCCCAAGCGACCCTTCTGGCGCTCGGCGGCGGCAGCTGGCCCACACTGGGATCGGATGGCGCGTGGGTAGGTCCGTTGCAAAATCAAGGCATCGAAGTCGCCCCGTTGCGCCCTGCCAATTGTGGCTTCGAGGTGACATGGAGCGATTATCTGATCAAAAATTTTGCCGGCGAAGCGTTGAAAACCGTCAAGCTGTCGTTTCAAGACCAGCACGCCAGCGGCGATGTCACCCTTTCGCATTTTGGTTTGGAAAGCGGCCCGGTCTACACCTTGTCGGCAGCTCTGCGGGACGCGATTGAACAAGACGGCTCCGCCCTCCTCAGCATCGATTTGTCGCCCGGTCGCTCTGTGCGCGAACTCACCGAAGCGCTCAGCCGTCCACGTGGCAAAAAAACCATGGCGACCCATCTGAAGCGCACCGTGCGGATTTTTGGCGTTAAGGCTGCATTGCTGCGCGACCTGGTGTCCGCCGAAGACTTTACAGACCCAAACAAACTGGCCCACGCCATCAAGGCCTTGCCGGTACGCTTGGAACGCCCCCGCCCGCTTGCAGAAGCCATCAGCACGGCGGGCGGCGTGAAGTTTGACGCCCTGGATGACGGCTTCATGATCAAAGCCTTGCCCGGTGTGTTTTGCGCTGGCGAAATGATGGATTGGGAAGCCCCCACAGGCGGCTATTTGTTGAGTGCATGCTTCGCCACTGGACGAACAGCGGGCGCCGCCGTGGCAAAGTGGCTCACATTTCAGGGACAAGATTAAAGACGGTCTCCCCCCTGCCTTTACGGAGGTAAAGAAGAAAAGGGTGTCATTGCGAGAAGCGCAGCGACGAAGCAATCCATCTTGAGGTGCGTTCCGCTGCCGTTGCCTGGATTGCCACGCCCCTCTGGGGCTCGCAATGACGTCGGAAGGGATAACGGCTCGTTTTAAGGGCGAAGCGGATAGGAAATGCTCAGCACTTCCAGCTCATCTTCGCCGCCCGGCGTCTGCACGCTGACCAACGCCCCGACGGTCTTGTCCATCAACGCCCGACCGATGGGGGAGTCGACGCTGATGCGCCCTTGGCTGGGCACGGTTTCGTCGCTGCCGACGATGGTGATGGTTTGCACCGTGCCGTTTTCGCGCTCATAGCGCACCGTCGCACCAAAGTGCACCGTGCCTTGGTCTTGCTGGTAACACGGATTGACGACATTCAGAATTTCCAAGCGCTTGCGCAAAAACCGTACCCGCCCATCGATTTGGCGCAGACGTTTTTTGCCATAAATATAATCGCCATTTTCAGATCGGTCGCCATTGCTGGCCGCCCAATGCACCGTGCGCACCACTTCAGGACGCTCGACTTCCCACAGCTGGGTGAGCTCAGCGTTCAAGGCGGCAAAGCCCGCCGGGGTGATGCATTGTTTTTCGACCTTGTCGGTGGTCATTTTAATTATTTCGTCTCCAACGGCGACGGCCCGCCCAGGGCCCAGTCCAAAAGCTCGACCGTGTGTACCACTTTTGTGCCCGCGTATGAACCGATTTGGATCAGACAACCGATGTTTCCCGTGGCAATGACGTCCGCATTTAAAGCCTCCAAACTGTCAGCCTTGCGGGTCCCCAACTCGGTGGCAAGCTCTGGCTGCATGAGGTTATAGGTGCCCGCAGAGCCACAGCACAGATGAGCGTCTTTGGGCGTGAACACCTCAAAACCCGCCGCCCTCAACAAATCACTTGGACCCGCCAAATTCTTTTGCCCATGCTGCAATGAGCACGGTGCATGGTAGGCGACGCGAGGCTTGCTAAAGTCCTGAACGCCGCTAAGCCCCAATTCGGCCACCACTTCGCTGACGTCACGCGCCAAGGCGGAAATCTTCGCCGCGCGGTCCGCCCAGACGGGATCGTCTTTCAGCATGAAACCATAGTCTTTGACGGTTGAGCCACACCCCGATGCGGTGATGGCAATGACGTCAGGCTGGGCGTGTTCCCAGGCTTGAATGTTGAGGCGCGCTTGCTCCAAGGCCGCATGTTCTTTGCCCATGTGGTGGGTGAGCGCGCCGCAGCATCCGACCCCATCGGCCTCAAACACATCACAGCCCAAACGCGACAATACACCCGCCGCCGCACGGTTGATGCGCGGCGCCAAGACCTGTTGGGCACACCCCGCCAGCAAGGCAACCCGCAAGCGGGCTTTGCCTTCCGCCCTCGCCTGCACCAACGTGACCGGGTCGGCTTTGGGGAGACGCGGCGGCGACATGGCAATCATGCCCTTTAAGCGCCCCGGCAACAAAAAGGCCAAAGGTTTCATAAACCGCGCGCCCACCAGCGACCACCTGAACACGGTGGGCTTGGGCAAAACAAACGCCAAAACAGTCCGCAACATCGTTTCCGCTAGGGGACGTTTGTGGGTTTTTTCAATGTGCACACGGGCATAATCAACCAAGTGCATGTAATCCACCCCTGACGGACAGGTGGTCATACACGACAAGCAACTGAGGCAGCGATCAATGTGTTTGACGGTGCTGGCCGGAACAGGCTGTTGAGATTCCAGCATGTCTTTGATCAGGTAGATGCGCCCGCGGGGACTGTCCAGTTCGTCCCCCAAAACCACATAGGTCGGGCACGTCGCGGTGCAAAATCCGCAATGCACACAGGTGCGCAAAATATCGTTGGATATTTTGATGGGCGCTTCGTGGAGCTGCGTAGGACTAAAGCGGGTTTCCATTTTTCATCCCCTCACAATCTATTGGGGTTGAGAATGGCGTGCGGATCAAAAGCGTCTTTCACCCGCCCCATCAAGGCCGCAACGCCGTCCGCCGGGGGTTGAAAAACGGGCACATCTTGGCTGCCCCTCATCAAGGTTGCGTGACCGCCATCCAGTCTTTGGCGCACGTCTTGTTGGGTGTCTGAGGCCAGCCAAATCAGCCCACCTGCCCAATCGAAGAAATGTTCCCCACTCAAAGATTTGGCGATGTCCGGGCCAGAGGTGGGGGGAACCGACAAGCGCCACAACGGTTGATCGCCTGCGAAAAAATGCACATCGCGAATTTCGCGCCACAAGGTCTCCGTGTTGGTGGTGTGCAGTTCTTCAACAGCGCCAAAGGGCGACAGCAAAGTTTTGAGCGCTTGGCAGCGCGCTTCGACCGACGGCCCTGGGCCTTCGACCCGCACCGCGGTCACACTGGTGCCCGCCCTGCTGACGTAAGAAACTTCGGATCTCTGGGCAATCGCGAACGGCAAATGCGCCACGCCCGAAACCTCATAAGGGCTATTTTGCGCGGTGCGCATGGCTTGACCGAAATCCACTGCCCCCAACAGCAATATCGTGCGGCTTTTTTCCGCTTTGGGCAGCACTTTAAAGGCCACGTCCGTGAGCACCGCCAAGGTGCCCATGGACCCCGCCATCAATTTGCTGAGATCAAATCCGGTGACGTTTTTCACCACCCGACCGCCGGACTTAAACGCTTCACCGCGACCACTCACCGCGTGAAAACCCAGCAAATGATCGCGGGCCGCCCCGGCCAGAGGACGACGCGGTCCTGCTTGGGCTGCGGCAAACAGTCCGCCGATGGTGCCGTCATTGGTGCCGTACAGCCCCTGTGGCGCCCACGGTTCAAAGGCCATCATTTGGTTGGCTTCATCCAAGGCGGCCTGAATTTCACCAACAGGCGTTCCGGCCCGCGCACTCATCACCAGTTCTTCAGGTTCATACAATTGGATGCCGCTGAGCCCGGACAGGTCCAACACGCCATCCGTTTGGCTCCGTGTTCCCAAGCCTTGCTTACTGCCCAGACCTGTCACTTCCAAGGTTTTGGGGGTATCGGAAAGAGCCCATTGCACGGCGTCGAGCACATCATCAGAGGTATGGGCTTTGATCAATTCACGCATATCAGCCTCAAAACCGGGGGATGTCGGGGAACGGCAACTTGCCGTCTTTGATGTGCATGCGGCCCATCTCGGCGCAGCGATTCAAGGTCGGAAAGACTTTGCCGGGGTTCAACAAGCCGTTGGCGTCAAACGCGCATTTTAAACGTTGCTGGTGCAGCAAATCATCTTCGGTGAACATTTCACCCATCAAATCGCGTTTTTCCACGCCGATGCCGTGTTCGCCCGACAGCACCCCGCCGACTTCCACACACAGGCGCAAAATGTCATGACCAAAGGCTTCGGCCTTGTCCAATTCGCCCGGTTGGTTGGCATCGTACAAAATCAAAGGATGCAGGTTCCCGTCGCCCGCATGAAACACATTGGCGACGCGCAACCCGTACTTGGTGGCCAGCCCGTTCATGCGCGCCAACACGTTGGTCAACTGATGGCGCGGAATGGTCCCATCCATGGTCATGTAATCGGGTGAAATCCGCCCGACTGAGGGAAACGCAGACATGCGCCCCAGCCAAAACTGCTGGCGTTCTTGCTCCGTCTCGCTGACGCGCAAAAAGGTTGAGCCAACCCCTTCGGCAATCGTGCGCACGCGCTCCGTCAGATACGTCACTTCCGCCTCGGGTCCGTCCAGTTCCACCACCAACAGCGATTGCACATCCAACGGGTAGCCGGAATCGACAAACTGCTGCATCGCGCCGATGGCCATCTTGTCCATCATTTCCATGGCACCGGGAATGATCCCGGCACCAATAATGTTGGCCACACACGCACCGCCAGCTTCAACACTGGGAAAGCCAACCAGCAAGGCTTTGGCGGTGTCGGGTTGTTTCAGAATGCGCACGGTAACTTCGGTGATGATGCCGAGCAGACCTTCCGATCCCGTCACCGCGCCTAACAAATCCAAACCGCCCGCATCCATATGCTTGCCGCCCAGACGGATCACTTCACCGTCCATCAGCACCATTTCCAGCCCCAACACGTTGTTGGTGGTGAGGCCGTATTTCAAGCAATGCATGCCGCCGGCATTTTCCGCAACGTTGCCGCCGATGGTGCAGGCGATTTTTGAGGACGGATCGGGGGCGTAATAATAGCCCTGGTCCTGCACCGCTTCGGTGATCGCCTTGTTGGTCACGCCGGGCTGGACCACGGCACAGCGATTTTCATAATCAATGTCCAAAACGGCCTTAAACTTGCCCAGACCCACCGTAACGGCATCGGCCAAGGGCAATGCGCCACCCGAAAGCCCGGTTCCGGCACCGCGCGGAACGATCTTCACCCCCAGCTCATGGCAAGCTTTTAAAATGCCAGAGACTTGTGCGGTGGTGCTGGGCAAAACCACCACCATCGGCAATTGGCGATACGCCATCAAGCCATCGCATTCAAAAGTGCGCAGTTCGCTTTCGTCGACAATCACGCCCTCACCGGGCACAATGGCGCGTAAACGATCAATGATTTCAGCGCGCCGGGCTATGGTCTTTGCGTCAGGTATGGGCATTTTCATCAGATAGGCCTTTGCGATTCAGTACCGACAAACTTGGGGCCTAATGCGAACAAAAACAACGGAAATAGAGACCGTTTCCATGATGCGGACGCTTGGCAGGGGGAAACGGGAATGCAGGCACAAAAAAAAGCTGCGCCCAATGACGCAGCTTTTTTGCATTTAAGAACCACCAAGAGCGCTTATGCGGCCTCAAAGGCGATGCCTTTATCCGTCAACAGCTTTTGCAGCTCGCCGGCTTCATACATTTCTTTGATGATATCGCAGCCACCGACGAATTCGCTTTTGACGTAAAGCTGAGGGATGGTCGGCCAGCTGGAGAATTCTTTAATGCCTTCGCGAATTTGCGGATCTTGAAGCACATCGATGCCCTTGAACTTCACCTGCATGTGGCTCAACACGCCGACGACAGCAGCGGAAAACCCACACTGGGGAAACATCGGATTGCCCTTCATGAACAAGACGACTTCATTGCCATCCAGTTCATCTTGAATTTTTTTAAATACGGCTTCTTTGCTCATTGTCTCTACCTTTGTTCTGGGAAATTATGCGTCTTCGGGGATAGACGTCTGCAGGCCCAGGGCGTGCAGCTCTTTATCCATGGAACCCTTAAGTGCGGCGTAAACCATTTGGTGCTGCTGCACGCGCGATTTGCCGACAAAAGACCTGGACACCACATGGGCGGCGTAGTGATCGCCATCGCCCCGCAAGTCTTCGATGTGGACTTCGGCGTCCGGTAGGCCTTCTTTGATGAGGCGTTCAATTTCTGCGGCTTGCATCGCCATGGATGGTGTCTCCTGTAAAGTCTTAAAATCAACCCACTTCAAAATCCGGGTGCGCCATATAATCGGGCATCCATTTTTCGTGTGCATCTGACAGCTTGGAAACGGATATGGTCCCGGCACCTGCAATGGTCAAGTCCTTACCGTCAACGATCCCAATTTGTGAGGCAACAACTCCGGCGGCCTTGGCGGCGGCCAGCAACGCCCCGGCGTCTTTGGTGGTGGCCAGATAACGCGCCTGGTCTTCTCCAAACAGCCACGCATGCAGCGGCAATTCACCACTTTGATCTTCGACGTCAGCACCCAGACCTGACTTCATGGCCATTTCCGCCAAGCCGACACCCAGCCCGCCGCTGGACAAATCGTGACAGGCCGTAATGGCACCCGCCAAAATTTGACCACGCACAAAATCACCGTTTTTGCGCTCTGCGACCAAATCCACATGCGGGGCCGGACCATCCTTGCGGCCTTCGATTTCGGCCAAATACTGGCTGCAACCCAAGTGACCCGCCGTCGCGCCGATCAGCACAATGGCCTCGCCTTGGGCCACAAAGCCCATGCCGACGGCCTTGGACACGTCTTGGATCACGCCCACGCCGCCGATGGTGGGGGTGGGCAGAATGCCTTGACCGTTGGTTTCGTTGTACAAAGACACGTTGCCCGACACGACCGGGTAATCCAGCGCGATGCACGCTTCGCCGATGCCCTGAACCGCGCCCACAAACTGACCCATGATTTCGGGACGTTGGGGGTTGCCGAAGTTCATATTATCGGTGATCGCCATCGGCAATGCACCGGTGGCTGAAATGTTGCGATAGGTTTCCGCCACCGCTTGACGGCCGCCTTCGACCGGGTCGGCAAAAACGTAACGCGGCGTCACGTCGGACGACATGGCAATGGCTTTTTGCGAACCATGGATACGCACCATCGCCGCGTCGCCGCCAGGACGGCCAAGACCTGTCGTGTCGCCCATGACCATGTGGTCATACTGTTCCCAAACCCAGCGTTTGGAACAGCCGTTGGGGCTGGACACCAAAGCCTTGATGGTCGCCATACAATCGGCGGGCGCTTTGACGTCGCCGGGTGCCAGCGGCGCGCGTTTGGGCGTCGGCACATAAGGACGGTCGTATTCGGGAGACGCTTGGGCCAACGGATTGATGGGCAAGTCCGCAACCACTTCACCGCCGTGAAACAGCCGCATGCGACCCGTGTTGGTGATCGTGCCGATGATGGAAAAATCCAGTTCCCACTTTTCAAAGATGGCCTTCGCCATCTCTTCTTTGCCGGGCTTCAACACCATCAGCATGCGTTCTTGGGATTCCGACAACATCATCTCATAGGGCGTCATGTTTTCTTCGCGCTGCGGCACGTTGTCCAAGTTCATGTCGATACCGACACCGCCGCTCGACGCCATTTCAAACGAAGACGACGTCAAGCCCGCAGCGCCCATGTCCTGGATGGCGACAATGGCGTCGGTCTGCATCAGTTCCAGACACGCTTCCAGCAACAGCTTTTCGGTGAACGGATCACCCACTTGAACGGTGGGGCGTTTTTCTTCGGTGTCGGCGGTGAATTCGGTCGACGCCATGGTGGCGCCGTGAATGCCGTCGCGGCCCGTTTTGGACCCCACATAGACCACCGGATTGCCGATGCCCGCAGCGGCGCAATAAAAGATGTTCTTGGCATCTGCAAGACCTACGCACATGGCGTTGACCAAAATGTTGCCGTCATAGCTGGCGTCAAATTCGACTTCGCCGCCCACCGTGGGCACGCCCATGCAGTTGCCGTAACCGCCGATGCCTTCGACCACACCGTGGACCAAGTGACGGGTCTTGGGATGCTCAGGCACACCAAAACGCAAGGCATTTAAGTTGGCGATGGGACGCGCACCCATGGTGAACACGTCGCGCATGATGCCGCCCACACCCGTGGCCGCGCCTTGATAAGGCTCGATGTAACTGGGGTGGTTGTGGCTTTCCATCTTAAAAATAATCGCGTCGTCATCGCCGATGTCGATAATGCCGGCGTTTTCACCAGGGCCGCAGATGACCCAGGGCGCCTTGGTCGGCAAGGTCTTGAGCCACTTTTTCGACGACTTGTAGGAACAATGTTCCGACCACATGACGGAAAAGATGCCCAACTCGTTGATGTTCGGCTCGCGGCCCATGATTTCCAGGACCATTTTGTATTCGTCTTCGGACAGACCGTGTTCGGCAACGATTTCAGGGGTGATTGCACTCATGATATTTCTCCCCTTACGCAGCTAAGCTTTTGACAAGGCCGTCGAACATGGGCTTGCCGTCGATGCCACCCAGCAGCGGGTCAACCAAGCGTTCGGGGTGCGGCATCATGCCCAGCACGTTGCCCGCTTTGTTGAGCACGCCCGCAATGTCGTTGATGGAACCGTTGGGATTGTTCACATAGCGAAACGCCACTTGGCCGTTTCCTTCAATGGCCTTGAGGGTCTCGGCATCGGTGAAATAATTGCCATCGTGATGGGCCACCGGATAGGTGACCACTTCGCCTGAGCTGTAGCCGCTGGTGAAGATGGTGTTTGCATTTTCAACCTTGAGCGACACGTCTTTGCAGATGAATTTCAGGTGCGCATTGCGCATCAACACGCCCGGCAACAGGCCACTTTCGCACAACACCTGAAAGCCGTTGCAAATGCCCAGCACGGGCGCACCGCGCTGGGCGTGCTTGACCACTTCGGCCATAATCGGCGAACGCGCAGCCATGGCGCCACAGCGCAAATAATCGCCGTAAGAAAAGCCCCCCGGAATGGTGACCAAGTCATAGCCGCTCAAATCAGTCTCGCGGTGCCAGACCATGTCGACAGGGCTGCCTAAGGAACGTTCCAAGGCAACCTTCATATCGCGGTCGCAGTTGGAAGCGGGAAATACGATGACGCAGGCTTTCATGACACTCAGCCTTCGATGTCGATGGTGTAGTTCTCAATCACCGTGTTGGCGAGCAGCTTTTTGCACATCTCATCCACCTGGGCGCGGGCTTTGTCGGCATCGGTCTCGGCCAGATCCAGTTCGATGAACTTGCCTTGGCGGGCCTGCTTGACCCCCTTAAAACCCAGTGAGCCCAAGGTGTGCTCGATGGCTTTGCCTTGGGGGTCGAGGACGCCGTTTTTTAAGGTGACGTGAACTTTGGCTTTCATGGGTTCTCTCGTTTGCAAGTTGAGCTTTAAACGTTTCAGGCCGGGCCTCCTCTTCGGGGACCCGGCCTGATGTGAGGGAGGTTACTGCATCGTGTCGGAGCCGGGCATATCGCCGGGACCCGATTCGGGTAAAATACCGAGGCGACGGGCGACTTCTTGATAAGCCTCTTCCACACCGCCCAAGTCGCGACGGAAGCGGTCTTTGTCCATCTTCTCGTTGGTATTCATATCCCACAGACGGCAGTTGTCGGGGCTGATTTCGTCCGCCAGGATGATGCGCATTTGCTCTTCTTCCCAAACGCGGCCAAATTCCAGCTTAAAATCGATCAGACGAATGCCGATGCCGAGGAACAGCCCGGTCAGGAAATCGTTGATGCGCAGAGACATGGACATGATTTCGTCCAGATCGGGCGGAGTCGCCCAGCCAAACGCGGTGATGTGTTCTTCAGACACCATCGGATCGTCCAGTTCGTCGGCTTTATAATAATACTCGACGATGGAGCGCGGCAACGGCGTGCCTTCGGGCATATCGAAACGCTTCGCCAGCGAACCCGCGATGATGTTGCGCACCACGACCTCGATGGGAATGATTTCGACTTCCCGCACCAATTGTTCGCGCATGTTGAGGCGGCGCACAAAGTGCGTGGGAATGCCGATATCCGCCAATTTGAGCATCAGATACTCAGAAATGCGGTTGTTCAGCACACCTTTGCCCGTAATGGTGCCCTTCTTTTTGTTGTTGAAGGCGGTGGCGTCGTCCTTGAAGTACTGGACCACGGTTCCCGGCTCAGGACCTTCAAAGATCACTTTTGCCTTGCCTTCGTAAAGCTGCCTGCGTTTGGCCATAATATCTGCTTTCCAATGATGGTGCGCCAAGGATGACGCGCCAAGGATACGAAGGGCCCTCAAAACGCGAGGCCCGGATGCCCTTTCCCCGTATGCCACGGAGTGGGACGTCGTAAAGAAGGGGCTGATATACCACTTGGACGACGGCAAAACAACGTTCTCAAACGGCTTTTCACACGTTTGCGGGGATCAAAAGGTCACATTTTCCCACACAGCCCCACCCACCGGGCCGCCGCGAAAGCGCCAAATGGCCGAAACCTCAGGATTCCCAGGCTTTGGAATGGCGATCAGAGAACTCGAAGACGTTGCAAAACCGTTTTCCAACTGAATCAGCATCGCACTTTCTGGCCCCCCACCCGGCTCCGTTTTGGGGCTTTCGAACAGCCGCTGCCAATCTTGCCAATTGCCCGATTCGGGATCGGGCGGCGTTGCGGCTTCGAATTGAGGGCGATAAAAGCGCTGGCGGGACGAGTGCTCCTCATCGTTCAAATCGTGCGCCGTCAACATGGACACCCCGTCCAAAAGGGGTTCGACATGAATTTTCCGCGCCCCCTCAAAGGACGCAATCCAGTAGGCATCGCGCACATCGGCCACCACCATGTTGAACGGGCGATAGGCATCTGGGTCCAAAAAGGCCAAGGCTTCCGCGGCGACCGAGGCCTCGGCGTGCTCTAGGGCTTCCAGCGGCAATTCGCCTCGTGAGCGTTTGTTCGCCATCGGCCCCAGGGTTCCCGGACGATTGAGCACACACGCCATAACCCCGTAATCGTTCACGCCCAGCCACGTGCCCCCGGCCAACTGATCCAAACCGGCCACTAAATGGTCGCGATCGGGCCAGTGGCGGGCCGGAGGCAGCCACGCGCGGCCCGCGTTTTCATCGCGGTTTGCCCCCAAAATCAAAGGCCAAGGATGGTTTGGACGACGCAATACGACAACTGTGCACATAAGGCTTAGTGTATCGTGGCTTTGCCCCGAAAAAAACCTTTCCCTTTGTCTTGCAAGCTGGCACATTGCCCGCGCGAATTAAGGGGTCGTTGTGCCTGGGTGCGGCCCCACATATATACTCTAAAGGACCTCCTCACCTTTAAGACTGCCTCTGCTTTTGGGCACACACAAGTTTGGCGTCTTAATACGTAAGTTACGACACACGACTCAAAAGGACATTACATGTCTGATAGCTTTCAAGACCGCGAAAAAAGCTTCGAAGCCAAATTCAAACTCGAAGGTGAAATGCTGTTTAAGGCGCAGGCGCGTCGGAACAAGTATTTAGGCCTTTGGGCCGCCGAAAAAATGGGCATGACCGACACGGATGCCGCGGCTTACGCAAGAACCGTTGTGATTTCTGATTTAGAAGAAGTCGGTGACGAAGATGTGATCCGTAAGGTCATGGGCGATTTCAAGACCCACAACGTCACTGTCAGCGAAGCCAGTCTGCGCACAGAACTGGAACGCCTGATGGGGATCGCCATAGAAGAAGTCAAAAGCGATTTCGATCCGTTGGGTTCGGATCACAACTAACCGCTCTGACCAATTCCCTCCTGACAATGACAAAAAAGGCCGCTCCCTCGGGAGCGGCCTTTTGTATTGTATGCTGGTTTCGTGTCGTCTGATTTCGGCGCGAATTAGCGCGAATAGCATATATAAAACGGATAATGTTATGTTCCATATAGCTTTTTCAGCACCTAAAAGCTGTAAGCACCCCACCAGTGTATACCCATAACGTGCGCCGTAAATAGTCGTTTTTCCGTATCAGCCTTTTCGCAACGTCGCCATCCGTTCTTTCTTCGCCATAGCCAGTGCTTTGTCCAGTTCCCCAGCCATAACAGCGTCTTTCAGCATCCCAATAACCTCAGCCAGCTTTTCCTTCTCGCCAACTTCAATCGCCGTATTTTCGCCGCTTAATTTCAGCGCCCTATTTCCATACCGCACTTCCGTAAACCAGTTGCCATCAACGTTGCGCCAATACCATTTTCGCAAGCGTTGCTCTATTCTCTGCGTCACCCGTTCGCCATTTTCAGCTGTCACGTAAATCTGCCGTGTCTTCACCAGCTTTTCCCCACGCAACTCAGCCGCAGCCAACTCAAGCTGTTCGTCCAAGTGTTCAACAAGCCTACGCCGCATCTGCTGCTCAGCCGTCTCTGTATTTTCCCCACGCTTTTCAGCAGTCAGTTTCAGTTTTCGCATCACGCTCATTTCAACTCTCCTTAAGTCTCTGTAAAACAAGCGTAATGCCGTCTTTCAATTTCGCAACCTAATAATCTAAATCCTCAACCTAATAAAATAGCATCCTTAACTCTGCGCTCCAGCTTGTCAAAACGCTCAAGCCAATCTGCCGTTAAATTTCGCAAGTAGCTGTTTTCCGTCGTTGCCAATCGTCGTTCGCAAGCCAATTTGTCGCAATTCAGTCGTCGCCATAAATTAATCAATGCCCCTGCGCTCGCTGTCGCTCCGCTGCTTTTCAAGTATGCGTAATACGTGTCGCATTTCCCCAAGTAGTCCCTGCTAAATTTTTTCTCCGTTAAATATGCGTCCTCAATCAACAAGTCATTATAAACCTCATCTAAAATCGCCATCATCAAACACCTCCTAATAAATGTATTCTTTAGTAATTTAATTGGTTATGTATTATTTAACACCGTTGTAAGTAGTTATTATTTAATGTGAATGTTATTATGAATTTAACAATACTATACACTAAAGCGTCCAGCGTATTATCGCCAAACACCCTAACAAGCGCCTACATATTCGATTATTAACCAGTAATATGCGTTGTCCCTACGTCCCACGCATCTGCGTCAAACGTCTTAATTCGCTTGCTTATATAGCTCGCCCAACCTTCATTATCGTATGTGCGTCTAATCTCGTTTTGTGTGCCCGTAAAATTTATGTCTTCCCACGTCATCAGCATAATCTGTCGCAGCCACCTATAGTCTCTGCGCTCGTTCGCCTTCGCAATTATATGCCAGTGTATATTTCCCGTATCCGTGCCTTCTATAAAGCATACCCGCTCGCAACGCTTGCCGTGTCGCTGCGCCGCTTTGCCATAAACAGCCCTATCCACCCTATTCCAAAAATGTCTAAATAATTTTCGTGCCTGCTGCTCACTCACGTTTTGCCTAAACGTAAATGTTCCAGCCATATCCCAATCGTGCTCACCCAACCAGTCAACCAATGCCTTTTGCGTTTCGCTGCGTGTAAATGTCTGTCCCATAAAATTTCAATGCCCTTAAATGCGTTTAGTTTTCTAATTTATTTATCCAAAAAATTTTCAGCGTCTAATTTTGTGCTTCATCAATCGCTCGTGCTGTTTTCGTTTCAAGCGTCTGTATAAATTCTCCAGCTGCTCATCCGTTGCCACCAAACGCTTGTGCCGCCATACCACCTGCGCCAAGTTCTGCTTCTGTAGCCGCTTCAATTTATCCGCAAGCGCATAGTCATTTTTCACGCCGCCAACGTAACTCTCATCCTGCGTCGCCATCTTCAGCATCGCAGCCTCATCGCTCTTAATGTTTTTCTGTATCTGCTTAAGCCGCACTGCGTGTGCGTCAGCTTCAGCCTGCCCAGCTTCAAGTCTCTTCAATATGCCGCAGCCAGCACCGCCATTTATAAATTCGCTCAGTCTCATATCAATATTTATAGTATAAAATAATTTACTATTATGTATTATACCATAAAATATGAAGTAAATTATATATAATAATTGTAAATAATCGTCAGTTACTGTTTTTCAAGACAGATTTCCATTGTAATAGCATAGCATCGTCTCTCAAAATGTCGATTTAAAATATATCGCTTAAATCAACGCAGCCGCAGCCAATGTCGTTCGCACCTGTCCGTAATGCTTTTCAATCATCTCAACGCTTGTGCCCATATTTCGTGACAATAAATAAATGTCCGTTCCACCATAAAGCAGCCTAAACGTCGCATACGTGTGTCTTAAACTATAAAGCGTCCGTCGCTTGCTATATCTGTCCCACGTCAACCCCGTCTCATCCAACAACGCCTTAAACCCCAGCTCAAACGTATGTCGTGCTTTCCCGCTCACCTTCGTAAACAACGCAGTTCCCGTCAGTCGTGCTGCGTCAATATTTTCAAATTCGTAAAATCCAAGCAGCTTCTTTATCGTCTGTTTCGCAGCTCGTGTGCCAATAACAGCTCTTCGTCCTGTTTTGCCATCCACCCATAAACGCAGCGTCTCCGTCTGTTTCCTGTTTCCCGTATTAATAAATTCAACGTCGCTCCATTTCAGCCCTCGTGCCTCACCAACTCGCAAGCCCGTGCCAACCATCAAACGTAAATATAATTCCAACAGCTTTCTGTCTCGCTTAACACGTGAATGCTGCTCAAGCTCAGCACGTCTGTGTGCTGCCCTTATCAGCTTCGCATACTCTCCCACGTCAAACGCACTTCGCCTGTTCGTCTTTGCCGTTTTCGTGCGCATAAACGGCATATGCTTTAATAGCCCAAGCTCAAGTCCGTATTTCAGCACCTGCCTCAATATTCCCTGTTCCATCAATAGCGTTTTCGCACTGGGCGTTTTGGCGCACGTAGCGACACGTTTTTCCGCCCCGTAACCTCGTGTCCAATAATCCAAACGCCAATCATCGTATTCGTTAAAATCAGCTGCCGTTATCTCGTTCAATAATCGTTTGCCAAAAAACGGAACTAAATATCTTCGCAACGTTCCCGCAACCAGCCCCAACCTACCTTTGCTTAATCGTCCTTCAATCGTTTCACGTTCCGCTTTCCTTAAATATTCATCCGCAAGCTGCTTAAACGTCCTATCCCTCAACAGCTCATTATTTTTCTGCTTGTAACTCAGTTCGTCATATAGCTCTTCAGCAGTTCTTTTCGCCTCAGCCAAATCTGTCGTTCGTGTGCTGCGTCGTATCAACGTTCGCCCTGTGCCAAGCCGCAACCTACACTGCCACGTGCCGTGCCTATCGCTTGCTCGTGTGTGTAAAATAATTCTGCCACCACGCAGTTCGTATTCTCGTTGTCCAGCGCCCATAACACTCAATCCCTTAATGTGTGTGCTATGTGTAATATTATTGCCTTATAGTTGTGTTCACGATTAAAAAAATACAGCGCCCTTATATTAAGTCACGCTGTATCCACGCTTTATAACGCTCATTAAAGCGTTAATCATTGTCACTGTCGGCAATAATGCCCTTAGCCGCAGTCAGCATCACCTCAACCTTTTCGCATACGCAATCGCACTGTAATGGATTTTCCAAATCCACTTTCTTTAAATTTTCTCCACCCTCAGCACACGGGATACAAAGTCGCTCCCTTACAGTGCTAAGCAACTCATTCGCTATCGCAATATAATTATGTTTCGTGTCATTTGCCATCCTGCCCACCAACAAAAAAAGCTGCCCAACACCGTGTGCTGAGCAGTTTTCTCGTAACCGTGTCGCAGCGTGAAGCTGCTGAATTGGTTATGTGTGTTAGCGCGAATAGAATTCGATAACCAGGTTCGGTTCCATCTGAACCGGATACGGCACGTCTTCCAATTTCGGGATGCGCACGAAGGTGCCCTTGCCCTTTTTCACGTCGACGTCCATGTAGTCAGGAATTTCGCGTTCGGCAGAGTTCAGCGCTTCGATGACCATCGGGATCACTTCGGAGCCGGTTTTGATCTCGACCACATCGCCTTCTTTGACCATGAACGACGGAATGTTGACGCGCTGGCCGTTAACCCGGACGTGGCCGTGGTTGACGAACTGGCGGGACGAGAACACGGTCGGCACGAACTTCATGCGGTAGACCACGGCGTCCAAACGGCTTTCCAAAATACCGATCAAGTTTTCCGACGTATCGCCCTTACGACGCACAGCTTCGGCATAATATTTGCGGAACTGTTTTTCAGAGATGTTGCCATAGTAGCCCTTGAGCTTCTGTTTGGCCATCAACTGGGTACCGTAATCGGTGGGCTTGGAACGACGACGACCGTGCTGGCCTGGGCCATATTCACGGGTGTTGACCGGAGATTTCGGGCGACCCCAAAGGTTCACGCCCAAACGGCGGTTAATTTTGTATTTCGAGCGAATGCGCTTCGACATGATAATTCTACCTTACTTTTCAGTACGTTATTTGTTGTCCCAGTAGTCCCATCCGCTCCCCAATTGTAGGGCCGGAGGGCGGGAAGACTGCCAACGAAGGGCACCATCCACATTCCCGGGAAGAGTTCGAAGCGCGCACTATACGCATAAAAGCGCCGGACGCAAGGGGTTTTGAGGAAATTGAAGCGGGCTGAAAGCGGCACCAAATGACCGCGTTGAGATCATCGTTCCAGTTCGCTGTCCCAATACAGATAATCGAGCCAACTGTGGTGCACGTCAGAGGTGGGCAGACGCTGCGCCACCTGGTTGAGTCTGCGCACCGACGGCTCCAAGGCTTCTTGAATCAAAGGCATTTCGGCTTCTTCAGGGGTGCGGTTGGCCTTTTTCAAATTACACGGCGAACACGCCGCCACCACGTTGGACCATTCCGTCATGCCGCCACGGGACTTGGGCATGACGTGATCAAACGTCAATTCGCGCGCAGAAAAGGTCGTGTTGCAGTACTGGCAGCTAAAATTGTCGCGCAAATAGATGTTATAGCGGGTAAACGCCGGCCGACCGTTGAAGCTGACATAGCGTTTGAGCGCCACCACCGACGGCACCCGAATCTCAAGACTGGGGGAATGCACCACCTTGTCATAGGTTTCGACCAAATTGACCCGGTCCAACAAAAGCGCCGAAATCGCATCCTTCCACGACCACAGGGACAACGGATGGTAAGACAGGGGCCGATAGTCAGCGTTGAGCACCAGGGTTTGCAGACCGCTCATGCGCGCCCTCCTTGTCCATATAAGCCCTGAGGTCTGCGGCCATCAAAAAAGCCCGCGAAAACGCGAGCTTGGACAGAACCAGAGGGAATAGACGTGAGGGTGGACGAGGATGACCTCATCGATGCCCTCAAGCCCCCTGGGGAAAACCGACCTGCCATCCGCAACGCCGTCGATGGACACCGAAGCGCTTGCGGACGTTCAACAGTTTGAGACAAGCGATGGACCTGCATCACAAAATATCTCCAAATAACCCCAGTCTGTTTCCTTAAGTTGACTATATATGGTGATCGTTACCAAAACTTTACACCGAATATTACCGTTCAGGCTTTTTTGGGTCTTGGCTGTTCTCCTGCAAAACATCTTGAAGGACCAACGGGTAAATGGTGCGCTTGGGGATCATGTGCACCAGCGTGGCGATGCCGATCATCACCATGCAACCCGCGAGAATCGGCACGAACAGGAAACTCCACCCCGGATCGGCCAAAAACACCACCACGGGGTCCGCGCCTGCAGGCGGATGGGTGATCCGCAACAACGCCATCACCGCAATCGCCAAGCCCACGACCAAAGAAATTGCCCACCATTCGGGGGGCAATACCGTCCTGAGCGCAAGCGCAAGCGCGCTGGCGACCATGTGTCCGCCGATCACGTTCATGGGTTGCGAAAGAGGACTGCTGGGGACCGAAAACAACAACACGCAAGACGCCCCAAAGGGGGCGATCAAAAACGGTAAATCACTCAACTGCCCAAAAAAACCAATAACGCCCATAGCCAACGCCGCACCAAAGCCTGCCTTCAACAAGCTTATGACGTCGTTACGGCTTTGATGGCGATAAAGAAATCGTCTCACCATTTCGAAGCCTTTACATCTCATTCCCAATGCATTGATAGACGTAAATTGCGAAGATGGCTACGGCCTTGACCGTCGCCAATTGCCGTTTGCTTTGCGGCGCGGAGGTCGAAAAAGGTCGGCATTTTCCTTGCGGAAGGCGCGCTTTGCTTTCATCTTAGAGGCATGACAAAATCACCTTTTCCCTCCAATCTTGGACTCGGTTTGAACCCCGACCTCAACCCCGCCCCCTCCCCAGGCCTCGTCGTCACCCGGTTTGCGCCCAGTCCGACCGGATTTTTGCACTTGGGTCACGCCTATGCGGCGTTGTTTGCGCATCGCGCCGCCAAATCGGCGGGCGGACGTTTTTTGTTGCGCATCGAAGATATCGACCAAGGGCGCTGCCGCCCGGAATTTGAAGAAGCGCTCTATGAAGACCTAGCGTGGCTGGGATTGGACTGGGAATCCCCTGTGCGCCGGCAATCGGAAGGTTTGGCCGACTTTACCGCCGCGTTGGAGGTCCTTAAACGTCAAGACTTGCTCTATCCGTGCTTTTGCACCCGCGCCGACATTCGGGCTGAAATCGAAGCTGCCAACGGTGCGCCGCACCTGATTCCAACGGGACCGGACGGCCCCATTTACCCAGGTCTATGTCGTCATCTAACGGGCGCGGAGCAACAACAACGGATCGAATCGGGCACCCCCTATGCCCTGCGCCTCAATATGGACAAGGCCTTGAAAATGGCTGGTCCCTTGACCTGGACGGACCTGGGCAAGGGGGAAATCAAGGCACGTCCGGAAATTTTTGGCGACGTGGTGTTGGCCCGAAAAGACACCCCCACCAGCTATCACTTGGCCGTTAGCGTGGATGATCATCGGCAAAACATCACCTTGGTCACACGCGGTGAGGACCTTTTTGCCGCCACACATATCCACAGGCTGCTGCAAAAGCTCTTAGATCTGAACACCCCGGCTTATCATCATCACGGATTGCTCTTAGGCGACGATGGGCGACGCTTGGCAAAGCGTGACAAAGCTCAAACGCTTTGCGAACTGCGCAAAAGCGGGCTAAAAACATTAGATATTTTGCATATGTGCGGGTACGTCTAACGCCAATCGAATGCATCTAATGCAAAAGATTGTGAATTGTATGCAGATTCGGCTTGCGAATTCAGGGGCTTTGCCCTTTATTGTTGCCAAGGCTATTTCTTATACGTTCTTCTCTAAGAAGACATACACTTCGTGGTTTGAAAGATACGACCCAACTTTCAATACTTTTTTTGCTCCTAGGGAACTCCTGGAAAGAAGATTTATTCGCAATGAAAACTTGTCTCATTGTTGACGATTCCAAGGTCATTCGCATGGTCGCCCGCAAAATTTTGCAGGAACTCGAATTTGCGACCGAAGAAGCCGCCGACGGCCAAGAAGCCCTCAACGCTTGTCTGGCCAAAATGCCGGAAGCCGTTCTGCTGGATTGGAACATGCCGGTCATGGATGGCATTGAATTTCTCAGAGCTCTACGCCAGACACCTGGTGGGGACAAACCTGTCGTGGTCTTTTGCACCACGGAAAATGATTTAGATCATATCCAAGAAGCTATGATCGCTGGAGCGAACGAATACATCATGAAGCCGTTCGATTCGGACATCATTCAGGCCAAGTTCCAACAAGTGGGCCTCATTTAACGGCCCATGATCTTTTTGCCTGTCACGGAGTATCAGACTTGAGCCCCGAAGATTTTGAATTTATCAGCAAGCTGATCAAAGGTCGGTCCGGGCTGGTGTTGACACCTGATAAGGCTTATCTGCTGGAAAGCCGACTGATGCCTGTCGCGCGACAGCGGGGGCTAAAAGGTCTTGAAGAGCTGATTGCTCAAATGCGCACGCGGCGCGAAGAAGCGCTGATCGTTGAAGTCACCGAAGCGATGACCACCAACGAATCGTTCTTTTTCCGCGACATCAAACCGTTTGATCTGCTGCGCGACGAAGTGTTGCCGCCACTCATTGCCGACCGCCAAGCCAAAAAACACCTGCGCATCTGGTGCGCGGCCGCATCATCGGGCCAAGAACCCTATTCGATCGCCATTGTGCTCAAGGAACTGAGTGCAAAACTATCGGGCTGGAAGCTCGATATCGTGGGCACCGACATTTCTCACGACATCCTCAAAAAAGCCAGCGCGGGGATGTATTCTCAATTCGAAGTCCAACGCGGCATGCCGATCCAATTGCTGCTGAAATACTTCGACAAAAAGGATGAAACTTGGGAAATCAAACCCGAGATCAAATCGATGGTCCAGTACAAGTACTGGAATCTCCTCGATGACCTTAAAATGCTGGGCGCGTACGACATCGTCTTTTGCCGTAACGTTCTGATCTACTTTGACGCCGAAACCAAAGGAAAAGTCCTCGATAACATCGCAAAGTTGATGCCGAAGGATGGAATGCTCTTCCTTGGCGGTGCAGAAACCGTCTTGGGCGTAACAGACAAGTTTAAGCCTGTCCCAGGACAGAGGGGTGTCTACACCTTAACTTAAGTCCCTTGAACTTAGGTCGAAGTGTGACAAAGCGTATATAAAGCGGATATATAGAGAATCATCACCATGCCAGACGATAAAAAGTACCGCCTTGTGACCCGCGCCGACTTCGATGGAGTCGTTGCCGGTGGCTTGATGATCGAAATGGGCCTCATCGAAGACGTAACCTTCGCTGAACCCAAAGCCATGCAAGATGGGTTGGTGAAAATCACCTCAAACGACATCACCACCAACCTGCCCTACGTGGACGGCGTGCACCTGTGCTTCGACCACCACGTCAGCGAAACCGAGCGCGTTGGTCCGCATGAAAACCACATCATCGACCCGAACGCGCCTTCTGCTGCGCGCGTGGTTTACAATTACTTTGGTGGCAAAGACACGTTTCCGAACATCCCTGATGAACTGATGGAAGCCGTGGATCGCGCCGACAGTGCGCAGTTCACCGAAGAAGACATTTTGGCACCGGAACCCTGGACGCTGCTGAACTACATCTTGGACCCCCGCACGGGTCTGTCGCGTTTTGAAGATTTCGAAATCAGCCATGAACAGCTGATGAAAGATATGATGGTCTACGTCCGTCATCATCCGGTGGAAGAAATCCTCGACATTCCCGATGTTGAAGAACGCACGCATCTTTATCTTGAGCATGAAGAAAAATTTGAACTTCAAATGCGCAACTGCGCCAAAGTCGACGGCAATGTCGTGGTTTTGGACCTGCGCGGCGAAGACATCATTTATGCCGGCAACCGCTTCACCGTTTACGCCATCTATCCAGAATGCAACGTTTCTATTCAGATAACCAAAACAGCGAACGGCAAAAAATCCATCCTCGCGGTTGGCAAGTCCATCCTCAATCGGACCAACACCGTTAACATTGGCTCTGTCATGCTGGAATACGGCGGCGGCGGTCATGCCAATGCGGGTACCTGCCAAATTGAAAATGAGCGCACGGATGCCGTTTTGGCCGATTTGGTGAAACGTCTGAATGCGGGCTGAGAAGCCTCACCACTGCGCAAAAAACATCAAAAGCGGAGCCTTAAGGCTCCGCTTTTTTTGCCTCAAATCACAAACCCAACCTCTTGTTAAACTTGCAAGGCTATGAGAAGCTTTGGGAACAGACATAAGGGGTGTTTCATCCAGGTATGAAAATCAGCGTAAAAAAAGCACAAAATGGGGTCTACGCCGTCTCTCTTGACGAGACCACACACACTTTGACCACGCAAGATGTCAAAGTGTTGCTGATGCAGGCCGTCCGAGCCCTCACCCCTGGCGCCATTTCAACCGTCCCCCCCGCTGAAGAAGCCCACGATTTGGCAGAGCGTCTCAAAACGGCAAACGATCCCGGACTGCAAAAACTGATCTTGAGTGTCGCAGACGACGATCTTTTGATCTTTCTCAAAAGCACAGAAAACGACACCCAACTGCACGCCAAAATGTTCGACAACATGAGCCAACGCAAACACAAGATGATGTCCGAAGATTTGGAATTCCGGTTTGTTGACGGTATTGACGAAGACCGCCTGGGGGATGCCGTGATCCGCTTGATCGAGGTCACCAACCAATTGCAAAGCGACGGCGTGCTCGAACTTTCTGCATAAACGGAAAAAAGCCAAAGCCCCCAAAATCGACCGGAACACCGGGCCATTTTGAGGGCCTTTTGAGGCTGTACCCCAGACAAGGCGCAAAGCGCATCATCCAAAAGCACAAGGAGAAAGACGTGTGGCCTTAAAGACTTAGGCCGCTTCGGTGTCGTTGCTCACCTTTGGCGCAACAGAACCGGAAACAATACGTTTTTTGTCTTTTGAAACTTTGACATAAGCCCGGGCGCAATGGGCGTCACAGTAGGGCTTGTCGGGTACGGAAGCTTTTCCGCAAAAATGAAACTCCGGCGTGCCCGGCTCGCCTTCCGGCCAGCAACACATGGCATTGGTCAGCTCTTCCAAGCGCACCACATCGCCCGATGGCAGCGTCGCCGCCGTCGGTGAAGGCGTGGGGGCCTTCTTAACTTTCTTCGGCTGAGCCGTCGTCACAGACGTTTGACGAATGGGCGACTGGCGCTTTTTCAATCCCAAACGGTGTACTTTGCCCACCACAGAATTCTTGGTTACGCCCAAGCGGCGGCCAATCTCACTGGTCGGCAATCCCTCTTCCCAAAGAGCGATCAAAACCTTGATGCGATCTGGCGTCCATTCAACGGCACTGGTGGCGTCACTCATCGTCTTCTCCGCTTATCTTTGGCCCAAAACGCCCGAGTTTTGATCTCAACGGCGCAATATGAACCTAAACCCCTTGTGAATATATCCGAATATGCACGACAACTTGTATGTGCCGCTGGAGGCATAATATCAACATTTCGGAAAATTGCACCACCATAGACACAATATCTTGTGGATAAGTTTGTCGCCGTCCGTTGGCCATATATCGAACTTCGCAGGTGCAAAATTTTTATTCGCACTGCACCAAGGCACAGGTATACTCACACCTTCGGGGCCGTTCATGGGGGTGAATGCGGCATGGATAAACGCGTATATAGGATTTGGGGATCTGGGATATGAGCGACAAGCCGACCCTCCAAAAGTGGAACGAACTGGCCAGCAAAGAACTCCGTGGCAAAACCGCTGAGGATCTGGTGTGGAACACGCCCGAAGGCATCGCCGTCAAGCCGCTTTACACGGCGGAAGACCTAGAAGGCATTGAGCAGGTCAATTCGCTGCCCGGCATGGAGCCCTTCCTGCGCGGACCGCGCGCCACCATGTACGCTGGACGGCCGTGGACCATTCGTCAATACGCCGGGTTTTCCACCGCCGAAGAGTCCAACAAATTTTATCGCAACAACCTCAAAGCCGGTCAAAAAGGTCTGTCCGTCGCTTTTGATCTGGCCACCCACCGGGGTTATGATTCCGACCACCCGCGCGTGACCGGCGACGTCGGCAAAGCCGGTGTGGCCATCGACAGCGTCGAAGACATGAAAATTTTGTTCGACGGCATTCCGTTGGATGAGATGAGCGTGTCCATGACCATGAACGGTGCCGTTTTGCCTGTGCTGGCGGGCTACATCGTCGCCGCCGAAGAACAAGGCGTTGATCAATCCAAACTGTCCGGCACCATTCAAAACGACATCCTCAAAGAGTTCATGGTGCGCAACACCTATATCTATCCGCCCGAACCCAGCATGCGCATCGTTTCAGATATCATCGGTTATACGTCCGAACACATGCCGCGCTACAACTCGATTTCCATTTCCGGCTATCACATGCAAGAGGCCGGTTCGACGTGCGTGCAAGAACTCGCCTACACCATCGCCGACGGCATCGAGTACGTGCGCACCGCCATCGCGTCAGGCATGGATGTGGATAGCTTTGCGCCCAGGCTGTCGTTCTTCTTCGCCATTGGCATGAACTTCTTCATGGAAGTCGCCAAGCTGCGCGCCGCGCGCTTGCTGTGGTCGGAATTGATGGAACAGTTTTCGCCCAAAGACGTGCGGTCCAAAATGCTGCGCACACACTGCCAAACCTCGGGCGTGTCGCTGACGGCGAAAGATCCCTACAACAACGTCATCCGCACCACGGTCGAAGCCATGGCGGCGGTGTTGGGCGGAACCCAGAGCCTGCACACCAATTCCTTGGATGAAGCGCTGGCCTTGCCGACCCCCTTTTCGGCCCGCATCGCGCGCAACACCCAATTGGTGCTGCAAGAAGAAACCGGCATCACCAAAGTCGTCGATCCGCTGGCGGGCAGCTTTTACGTAGAAAGCTTGACAAACTCAGTAGCCAATGAAGCGCGCAAGTTGATTGCCGAAGTCGAAGCCGTCGGCGGCATGACCAAAGCTGTGCAAACCGGCCTGCCCAAAATGCGCATTGAAGAAGCCGCAGCACGCAAGCAAGCGCGCATCGACAGCCTGGAAGAAGTCGTGGTCGGGGTCAACAAATACACCCTGGACAAAGAAGACCCCATCGATTTGCTGGAAGTCGATAACTCAGCGGTGCGTGAATCCCAGATCAAACGCTTAAAAGACATCCGCGCCAGCCGCGATCAAAGCGCCGTCGACGCCACCTTGAACGCGCTCACAGACGCGGCCAAATCGGGCGACGGCAACTTGCTGGACTTGGCCATCAAAGCCACCCGCGTGCGCGCCACGGTGGGGGAAATTTCCGACGCTTTGGAATCCGTTTACACCCGCTATCAGGCCACCACACGCACCATCACCGGTGTCTATGGTGCGGCCCTCAAAGGCGATGAATCCTATGTTCTGGCCCATGGAGAAATCGAAGCGTTTGCCGCCGAGCGCGGTCGTCGCCCGCGCATGCTGGTGGTGAAGATGGGCCAAGACGGTCATGACCGCGGCGCCAAGGTGATCTCCACCGCGTTTGCCGATTTGGGCTTTGAGGTCGATGTGGGCTCGCTGTTCCAAACCCCTGCCGAGGCCGCCCAGGAAGCGGTTGAAAACGATGTTCATGTGATCGGCGTGTCCACCCAGGCGGGCGGGCACAAAACCTTGGTGCCGGAACTGATTGCGGAACTGAAAAAACGCGATGCCAACGACATCGTCATCATCGTCGGCGGCGTGGTCCCCGAACGCGACCACCCGTTCCTCAAACAAGCCGGCGCCGCCGCCGTGTTTGAACCCGGAACCCACATCCCCACCGCCGCCCGCGAAGTGCTGGCACACATCAAGGCGACGCGGAAATCGGTCTAAGGCTTCAAGACCTCCCACACAAAAACGGCGCTTCACATCGAAGCGTCGTTTTTTGTTCCGCTCGCCTTCTCTTCACGTGGCGTACAGCAACGTTGGCGCATCAACAACGGCACAAGCAGCCAAAGCGGCTAAGGCGCCCATCAAAACGAAGATATGCTTTCGAAACTTTGACCCATCACGTCTGATCAGATGATAAATCACCTGAACGATGAGGAGAACCGTTAAGCCAAACAAGCGAGCTGGAAAACACAGGATGCACATGTACTGGATCATCTAAAAACAAACGGTAAGCAGCCGCCATGACCACCAGGCTTGCCAATGCGATTCCCAAGTTCGACGCCTGTCTTTGGCGCGTTGATAACTCTGGATCACAGAGAGCGGTGTCAGGTCCGCCATGGTCATTCTCCCAGTAAGTTTTTCTTTTTCGGCGCGCTGGCGTTCAGTTGCACCAAGCCCCGTTCAGACGTCTGAATGGTTCCGTTGCGTCCGCGACGATTGCGCTCCATCGCGTCGAGACGCTGCTGCGCCTCAGTGGCCGCCTGGGTATCCACAAACGGGGCCGGGGTCGAAATCGGTGCGGGAGCCGGAGAGCCCCCCATTAATCCACCCATTATCGGTCTCCTTCTTTTCCTGAATTGTTCAAACAAAAAGCCCAGGGATTTCACCCTGGGCTGGCTCCGGACACACTGGTCCCTGTCGTTAAGAGGATTTATATCCCTTCATGATGCATAAGTCAAGGATTATTTTCCTTTTATGTTATTTTTTTATGTATCGATACAGTTGCCATGGCGTCAGCACGCCCGGCGCGCGCAAACCCAGCACTCTTTTCACCGCCTCAACACAACTATAAGGTGCCCACGGCAGGGGCTTGGGATACAAAGGCCGCACGGTTTGTTCAATGACCAGGTAGCCTTGCTCCGCCAGCCATGTGCGCAAATAGACTTCGTAATCGCACGGCCACACCTCGACCTCGGTGCCGATGGACAGCGGATTGTACATGACCCAATAGCCGTTGCTTTGCACCAAGGCAAAACAATGACGGTATCCAGGCTTGAGCCAGCGCAACCACTTCAGGTCAGAAGCTCCACTAAACACCACCAGCGCCCGCCGAGGCGTTTGCGCAAGACCTTGGGCATCATCCACACGAATATTATCACATTGATTTATATCAGTATAATTCATGGCAAATGTGCACCCCCTGCTCATCTTCCCGACTCACGATACCTTTTTCCTTCAATGGCGTTGTCAACCTGTCCAGCGCGTCATTCCACAAAATGACGCTTCCTTCTTCACCAGACACGCGGGAATCCGGTGGACTTTCACGCCATCCGAATTCCGCCAAAACTTTAAGATGCTGTGCACCAATGAGCCGCCGCGCCCGCAGACGCATAACCGCGCAATAGATGTCATCGGGCAAACAGGGGCGCGTATATCCGGAGTCCGTATCGCTGAAACGCACTCCTTCGCGGCGCAACCGTTCTGCGCGTACATACCAAAACCACGCCTCGGCTGCGTCTTTGAAGGGAATCACATTTTTGACCGAAATGGGTTTGGGAATAAGACGTAATCTGGCCAATGGCTACACTCCTAAATTTATAACCGGAAAATTGTTCTTGTTATGTTCTATTTATGTGAACTTATTTTCCTATGTCAATACATTTAGTTCATTTATTCCTAATGACAGCCGGTCGCCTCAATGAGACAATGTTCCCATGCTAAATCATGGTGATGTTTGGAGAGCGGTGGATAAATTGGCGGCGGCTTATGGGCTGTCGGCATCTGGTCTTGCGCGCAAGGCCGGCCTAGACCCCACCACGTTCAACAAGTCCAAACGCGTCACCAGCGAAGGCAAGCTGCGCTGGCCGTCGACGGAAAGCATTTCCAAGATTCTCAAAGCCACCAACGCGAACTTGCAGGAATTTATCTCGTACGTTGAAAACGGCACAAACCCTGCGCCGCGCAACGTGCCGCTGATCGGCTTTGCCCAAGCGGGCAAGCAGGGCTATTTCGATGATGCGGGTTATCCCACCGGGGGCGGTTGGGATGAGATTTCGTTCCCCGGCTCCACCGACCCGCACGCCTTTGCGCTGGAAATTGCCGGCGACAGTATGGAGCCGGTCTTTCGTGACGGCGACATTGTGGTGGTCTCACCCGAAGGCGGCGTGCGCCGCGGCGACCGGGTGGTGGTCAAAACCCGCGACGGCGAAGTGATGGCGAAGGTACTCAAACGCCAATCGGCACAACGCATCGAGCTCAGCTCGTTCAACCCCGCCCACGAAGACCGCGAATTCCCCCTTTCGGACATCGAATGGATCGCGCGCATCATCTGGGCAGCCCAGTAACGCGCCTTTCGTAACGCGCTTTAGGGGTTAAGGTCAGATTATAGGGTTAAGCCGAAAGGTCTTCGCCCGCCAGCGCCTTTTCAATCAACGCCACGGTTTCGCTGACCCCATAAAGCGCGATGAAGCTGCCCATGCGGGGGCCTTGTTCTTGGCCCAGAAGCACTTCGTAGCAAGCCTTGAACCAGTCGCGCAGATTATCAAAACCATGGGTCTTGCCGATTTCGTAGACCTCCGTTTGGATGTCTTCGGCAGACGTGTCTGCGGCCTTGGTGCCCAGCTTTGCGGCCAAATCCACCAGCGCGGCGCGTTCTTGATCGGTGGGCACGCGATAGTTTTTGTTGGGCTTCACAAAGTCCGTGTAATAGTTGATGGCATAGCCCACCAACTGATCCAAGATCGGCGAGTTTTCCGGCGTTGCGTCGGCACGGTAGCGGCTGATGTATTGCCACAGCACCGCTTTGTCGTCCGATCCGCACACGCTGGCCAAGTTCAGCAAAATGTTGAAGCCCAGACCATGCGCTTCGGGCATCGGCGGCTTGCCGCCATGGATGTGCCACACCGGATTGTTGATTTGGTCTTTTTCTTCTTGGTCGCCAAAGCTGGCCAAGTGCGCCAGATATTCATCCACGGTTTTGGGGATGACGTCGAAAAACAACTTCTTCGCGGTCTTGGGCTTTTGATACATGAACAGGCTCAAGCTTTCCGGGGTGGCGTAGCGCAGCCAGTCTTCCATGGACAAGCCGTTGCCCTTGGACTTGGAAATCTTTTGCCCTTTTTCGTCCAAGAACAATTCATACGTCAGGTTCAAAGGCGGCTTGCCGCCAAGGGTGCGACAAATGCGCGTCGCCAGCTTGACGCTGTCGATCAAATCCTTGCCCGACATTTCATAATCCACGTCCAGAGCGTCCCAACGTCCGCCCCAATCGGCTTTCCATTGCAACTTGCACAGGCCGCCCGTCACCAAGGTTTCCACCAGCTTGCCGTCTTCGCGCTTGTAAACGATGGTGCCCTCATTCGGCTTCAGTTCGACCACCGGAACCTGCAACACTTCGTTCGTTTCAGGACACACGGGCAGGAACGGCGAATAGGTCGCACGACGTTCTTCGCCCAAGGTCGGCAGCATGATTTCCATCACCTTATCGTAGTGCTGCAACACCTTCAGCAAAGTTTTGTCCAGGTGTCCGGCTTTGTATTCTTGCGTGGCGGATTTGAATTCATACTCAAAGCCAAAGCTGTCCAAAAACGCGCGCAACCGAGCATTGTTGTGATGACCGAAGCTTTCATGGGTGCCGAAGGGATCGGGAATTTGCGTCAGCGGCTTGCCCAGATGGGGACGGATGATGTCCTTGTTGGGGATGTTGTCGGGCACCTTGCGCAGGCCATCCATGTCGTCGGAATAGGCGAACAGGCGCGTCGGCATGCCCGTCAGCAGTTCAAACGCCCGGCGCACCATGGTGGTGCGCGCCACTTCGCCAAACGTGCCGATGTGCGGCAAGCCCGACGGACCGTATCCGGTTTCAAACAAAACATAACCTTTTTCGGGCAGTTTCCCGCCCAAATGTTTTTCCAACGCACGCGCTTCGACAAAGGGCCACGCATTTGCATGCCCTGCGAGTTCATGGGCAAGTGAGCGCTCGAGTTCAGGTTGGAAAGGCATGGTTTTCACCGCATTCAGGGTTAAAGATAAAGAGGCCGAAAGGTACGTCTCCAGGCCTTCACCGTCAACCACCGCATTTTGGGGAAGCGTGACAATATTCAATCCATTTCGCGGTGAGCTTTTCCGACACCCCATTTTGCCGCAAGCGGGCATTGAGGCTGACGAAATCCACCAAATCCAACGGCTGGTCTTGGTTGAAGCAGCTGAACACGACGCTTTGCTGGCCCGTTTCCGGGTCCACATGGCGCTGCAGGCACTGGCCGCAGATTTCCTTCATCATGCATTGCATCGGTGAATTGATGGACCCCAGCCCAATGTGGCCGGGTTTGAGCCAGTCTTTCAACACCCCATGGCGAGCCTCTTTGACGGCCTTCATCATCATGTCAGATCCGATGGCGACGATGCGGTCCGCTGCCGACAAGGCAATGGGCGTGGCGCCCAATTCGCCGGATGCATAGGCCTGCATGGCTTCAACAATGTTGCCCGTAAAGCTGAAATCGCCTTTGCGTCCCGGCGCAAACCCCGGCGCGTGGTCGCAGCACCACACAATGGTGTCGGCGGCCTTTTCGATGTTTTCCACATGGTAGCGATCATTGATGCCCTTGTAGGCCGCAAAATAAAGCACTTTGGAGCCTGCCCGGCGAAACGCTTGGCCAATGGAAAACAGCACCGCGTTGCCCAGTCCGCCGCCCGCCAAAACCACCGTTTCACCGCCCGGCGTTTCGGTCGGCTGTCCGGTCGGGCCCATCAAAATCACCGGCTCATCCGTGCGCAGGTCCGCACACAGATTGCTAGACCCACCCATTTCCAACACGATCAAGGACACCAGCCCTTGCGCCTCATCGACCCATGCCCCGGTCAGGGCCAAACCTTCCATGGCCATGCGGGTGCCGCGTTTCCGGTCAGCCAAGGCCTCAAAGTTTTGCAGCCGGAAAAACTGTCCCGGCTGAAACGCCTGGGCGGCAAAGCGCGCCTTGATGATGACTTCGACGATGTTGGAGGTTAAGCGGTCCACCTTAACGACGGTGGCGATCAGGCCCCGGTCCATCTCGCCAACCAGATCCGCAAATGCCACGGTGCTGGGCGGGGCTTGATGCAAGGCCGCGTCCACAAACGGATAGCCCTGTTTGGCGCTGCCCATAGCCTTCACCACGTTTCCGGCAAAGCTGGGGTGCAGATCACCGAAGAAACTCATGGAGCGCCCGGCCGTCGCACTCATCAAAATGTTCACCCCTTCGGGCTTGCCGGATCGTTGGGGCTGAACCGCTTGTCCAGAACTGTTCACGGCCTGAAAGTACTTGCCGTCCAACGCCGCAAAGTCCGGGTGTTCGCGACTCAACACCGTATTGGGCTGGGTGCCCGCGGCAATCAGAACCGCCCGTGCGGGCAAGCGAACGATTTTGCCGCTGCTCAGAAGGCGACCATCTTCGCCCATCTCTTGAACCTCCAGCTTAAGAGCCGAAGCCCAGCCGTGCTCATCGACTTCAACGGCGCTGGGCGATACCAATTCGACAAAACGAATGCCTTGCTCCAACGCCTTTTCAATTTCTTCGTGGTTCAAGGTGTAGCTGGGCGCATCCACCAGGCGGCGGCGATAGGCGATGGTCGCCCCGCCCCAGGCGTTGAGCAATTTGACCAGCTCGGGGGCGCGATGTTCCGCTTTGGCTTTGGCGCGTTCATAGCGGATGGCGCGGCCATGCTCCAAAAACACATCGGCGATTTCGCTGTCTTCCAAGGTCCACCGTTCACGCAGTTTGGTGCGCCCCAAGTGGGCTTCCAAGACGTCATAGCGGGCCAAAAACTTATCCACCTGCTCCACATAATACGCCAAGGCTTCGGTCGCCGTGTCGATGGCGGTGAGACCGCCGCCGACTATGGCGACCGGCAGACGCAGCTGCAAATTGGCCAAGCTGTCGGCCTTGGCCGCCCCGGTCAGTTGCAAGGCCATCAAAAAATCGGACGCCTGGCGCACGCCCCGCGCCAAATTGTTGGGGATGTCCAAAACCGTCGGTTTACCCGCCCCCATGCATAACGCGATGTGGTCGAAACCCATCTCAAAGGCTTGGTCCTTGGTGATCTGCGCGCCAAAGCGCACTCCACCGTACATGCGAAACCGGGCTCGACGTTCCACCAGCAGGCGGGTGATTTTCAAAAAGTTTTTGTCCCACCGCACCGTAATGCCGTATTCGGCCACGCCGCCAAAACCGGCCATGATCCGGTCGTCCAGGTCTTCGCGAATGTCGTTTATGTCGAACACCGGGTCGAACGCGGTGCGTTCGCCCAAGGGCGAAATGCCGCTTAAACTTGAGTCCAAGGGTTCAATTTTCGCCCCATCAATGGCCACCACACTATGGCCTTCGTTCATCAACTGATGACTGAGCGCCGCCCCAGCCGGACCCAACCCCACCACCAACACGGCGTAGCCGCTGCCCGTTTTTGGCAGCGGGCGGTGAATGTTCAAGGGATTCCAGCGCGTCAGCAGACTGTAGATTTCAAACCCCCAGGGCAGTTCCAAAACGTCTTTCAGGGCGCGGGTTTCGACCTGGGGAATGTTCACCGGATCTTGCTTTTGATAGATGCACGCTTTCATGCAGTCGTTGCATATGCGGTGTCCGGTGCTGGCGCACAAGGGATTGTCCACGGTGATCAACGCCAGCGCAGCAACCGCGTGCCCATTGATTTTGGCCGCGTGCATTTCGGAAATTTTTTCATCCAGCGGACAGCCCGCAATTTCGACGTCCAACGCATTGTGGGCAAAACCGCCGGTCTTTTTGTCCTTCATCCCCCGTCGGCAACTGTCCTTGCCCCGGTCATGGCACAGCACGCAGTAGTGGGCTTCATCCAGTGCCCCCACCAAATCGCAACCTGGATCTGTGAGTTTAAAGCCATCCCGATGCACATGGCGTTGAGGGGCGAATTCCGCAGCCGTAAGGCCCGCGACCTCAACCGTGTCGGTGTGGACCAAATGGCCATAATCCAGCTTGGACGGTTGACGAAACAAAACATCCGTCGCGTGCCGCGTACGTCCGGCCTGGGTCAGCGTTGCCCATACGGCATAATCCAAGGCAGTTTGGATTTCATCTTCATGGGCCGCTTCGTCTTCCAACCAAGCCATCACGGTTTCGGCAAAACTGAATTGGGTCAGCGCACCCCCCATAAAAGGAGCCAATTTTTGGGCCAACACGGAACCGTCCAAGGCCTCAGCGTCTTCAAGGGTTTTGCCCTTCAAGGCCCGGCGCTGCACAAACAAGCGTTTGCACGTATACAAAGGTTCAAGGGCCGTATGACGCCCCGCCAATGCAGCCAATTCGTTCTCAATGCCAAAAAGCTGAGCGATGAACGCATCAAGATGCGGCGCCAGTTCCAACAGCAAATCAGATTCGGCCTTGTCATCCAGTTGGTCCGGGGCTTGGCGAGCGGCCAGCAAACGTGCGGATAAATCCCCATCAAGTGCATGCAATGCGCCCAAAAACGCATCGTCCACGCGCACCAATGATGGGGCGTCATATAGATCTGAAAACGATAAGTTGAAGGCGAGTTTTAACGTCATTCAGCAATCCTATTGCAATTGTGATCGCACGGCTTAAATAATAAGTCTGCTTTTGTTTGGGGGGATAAAATCAGACGGTGTCTGATTATATAGTGCGCCATGGTGCACAGGGCAAAGTGCAAAACCAGATTTAACATAAATCTGTTTCGCTTTTTTTTAATGATCCTGTGGACCTCCCTTATGAACCCCAATCAACTGATATATGCCGGAAATTTAACGCCAAAAGAAACTTGGGAACGTCTGCAAGATGACCCATCTGCGGTCCTCATTGATGTGCGCACGCCTGAAGAATGGGCCTATGTCGGCGTGCCTGACATCACATCGCTGGGACGTGCCTGTATGTTTGTGCCTTGGCTGTCTTATCCCACCATGGCCATCAACAAAGACTTTGTCGCCCAAGTCTTAAAAACCGCCAAGCCCAGATCCAATGACACCACCATCTTGTTTATATGCC
This sequence comes from Magnetovibrio blakemorei, assembly GCF_001746755.1. Taxonomy (GTDB): domain Bacteria; phylum Pseudomonadota; class Alphaproteobacteria; order Rhodospirillales; family Magnetovibrionaceae; genus Magnetovibrio; species Magnetovibrio blakemorei. Next base: position 50,107 of record NZ_MCGG01000021.1, read on the forward strand.
GATCCGGTTATCGTTCGGCCTTCGCCGCACATGCCTTGACGGAAATGGGCTACAGCAACTGCTACAACGTTGCTTTCGGGTTTGAAGGCGATCTTGACAGTCAAAAACGCCGCGGCACGATCAACGGTTGGAAAATCTCCGGATTGCCCTGGGTGCAAAGCTGATCAAGGCTCTACTTCCAAATCGGTTTGCCCGATCCCGGTAATCCCAGTTCATCCCACATGGCGGAAACCTTATCCACCACCCCTTGCTCCATGCGAATTTTCGCCCCCCATTCGCGTTTGGTTTCGGGGCCGATTTTGGTGGTGGCGTCGATGCCCATTTTGGACCCCAAGCCGCTGTCGGGTGAGGCAAAATCAAGGTAATCGATGGGGGTATTTTCGATCAAAGTGGTGTCGCGTGCCGGGTCAACGTTGGTCGACAACGCCCACATCACATCGTTCCAATCGCGCGCGTCAATGTCTTCATCGACGATAATCACGAATTTGGTGTAAGTGAATTGGCGCAGATACGACCACACGCCGAGCATGATGCGCTTGGCGTGACCGGGATAGGCCTTTTTCATACTCACCACCGCAACCCGGTAAGAGCATGCTTCCGGCGGCAACCAGAAATCACGCACTTCAGGGAACTGCTGAGTAAAAAGCGGCACGAACACATCGTTCAGGGCTTCGCCCAACACACTCGGCTCATCGGGCGGGCGTCCGGTATAGGTGCTCAGATAAATCGGGTTTTTGCGGTGCGTGATGGCTGAAACGGTGAACACCGGGAACGGTTCGACATTGTTGTAATAGCCCGTGTGATCGCCATAAGGGCCTTCGTCACCCACCTCTGAGAGACTGACGTGGCCTTCCAAAATAATTTCAGCGGTGGCGGGAACCTGCAACGGCACCGTTTTGCAATCCACCAACTCGACCTTTTTACCGCGCAGCAAGCCGGCAAACTGATATTCCGACAAAGTATCGGGGACAGGCGTCACAGCGGCCAAAATGGTGCCCGGATCGGCTCCGATGGCCACCGCCAACGGCATGGGATCGCTGCGCTTTTCTTTCCACCGTAAAAAGTGTTGGGCGCCGCCGCGGTGATGCAGCCAGCGCATCAAGGTGGTGTTTTTGCCCGTCACCTGCATGCGATAGATGCCCAAATTGGGCACATCGCGCTTGTCGTTTTTTGGATCTGGTCCGGCAGTCACCACCAAAGGCCAGGTGATCAGCGGAGCCGGCTCACCCGGCCAGCAGGTCTGGATCGGCAATGTGGCCAAATCCACGTCGTCACCGAGAATCACAACCTCTTGGCAGGGGGCCGATTTGACCGTTTTGGGCTTCATCGACATGACGGTTTTCAACAGCGGTGCCATCTCCAACGCTTCGCGCCACCCACCCGGCGGTTCGGGCTGGCGCAAAAATGCCAGCGTTTCACCCACACCTTTCAGTTCATGGGGCTTGCGCCCCATGCCGCGGGCGACTCGCTCGACGGTGCCAAACAAATTGACCAAAACCGGTGCCCCATAGGGCTTGCCATCCCCATCAACCGGGTTCTCAAACAGCACGGCTGGGCCCTTTTCAGCCAGCAGTCGGGTCTGAATTTCGGTCATCTCCAAGTGGGGAGACACGGGCTTGGAAACACGCACAAGCTCGCCCGCACGCTCCAATTCATCGATGAAATCTCTAAGTGATGTATATGCCATGTGACAAAGATCACAGCTTTGCATTCATTTTCAATGGAAAAACACCATCGCAAGTCTCATTTTATTTTTATTAGATCATTTTAATCATTGCAAAATGATGGTTTAATCGTACGAAATCGCAGACAAGAGCTTCAGGGGGCTGATGCGCGAGCGTTAGCAATGGGCGGTTTGATGCCAGAAAGTACTGCACCGGACAAAGCTCCGGACGATCAGGGTGTGAACACAGCGGATTATGCGAAGCTGATTGAAATCGGCATCGCGTTATCGGCGGAGCGTGATCACCATCGCTTGCTCGAAAATATTTTGTTGGAAGCCAAAACCCTGTGCAACGCCGATGGCGGCACCCTGTATCTGTGCGGCCATATGGTTGAGCACGAAGGTGAAGACGTCTTTGAAGCCGAAGCCGACGGCAAATTCCTCAAGTTCGAAATCATGCGCACCGACAGCCTTGGCATTGCCAAAGGCGGCACCACGGGCGAAGACATCCCCTTTCCGCCCATTTCGGTCTATGACGTCGAAACGGGTGAGGCCAATCATAAAAACGTTGCTTCGCACGTTGCGGTATCGGGGAAAACAGTCAACATCCCCGATGTTTACGAAGCGACTGAATTTGATTTCACCGGACCGCGGAAATTTGATGAAAGCACTGGCTATCGGTCCAAATCCTTTTTGAACGTGCCGCTGAAAAACCATTCCGGCGAAATCATCGGCGTTTTGCAATTGCTGAACGCCCAAGGGAAAAATGGTGAGTCCATCCCGTTTTCGGCCCAAATCGTGCCCTTGATCGAAGCGTTGGCTTCTCAGGCGGCGGTCGCGGTCGACAACCAAATGCTGATTGAAGCCCAAGCCCGCTTGATGGACAGCTTCATCCAATTGATTGCGGGCGCCATTGACGCCAAGTCTCCTTATACGGGGGGCCACTGCGCGCGCGTGCCGGAACTGGCCCAAATGCTCGCCACCGCCGCCGTAAATGCCGACCATGGCGAGCTGTCCGACTTCACCTTGGACGAAGCCGGATTTCGCGAACTGCATCTGGCAAGCTGGCTGCACGATTGTGGCAAAGTGGTCACGCCCGAATACGTGGTCGACAAAGCCACCAAGCTGGAAACCATTAACGACCGCATTCACGAAGTGCGCATGCGGTTCGAAATTCAAAAGCGTGAGCTGGAAATCGCCTACTGGAAACAAGTGGCTGACGGTGGTGACCGCGATGCCTTGAAGGTCGAGCTGGATGCCAAGCTGGACCAGATTGATGACGACTATGCCTTCGTCGCCGAATGCAACGTTGGTGGAGAATTCATGGCTCCCGAAAAGGTTGAGCGGCTCAAACAAATCGCGCAGGGCACCTGGACCCGCACCTTGGACGATCGCATCGGCATTTCACACGAAGAACTGCGCCGCAAGGAAGTCAAACCCGCCAAGGCGATTCCGGCACAAGAATTCCTGTTGGCTGACCGGGCCGAACACTTGTTCCACCGCGACGGCACCTTTGAGGCCCCCAATTCGGAACAGTTCGGCTTTGACATGGCTGTGCCCGAGCACCTCTTCAATCGCGGTGAGATTTACAATCTAAGCATCGCGCGTGGCACGCTGACCAACGAAGATCGCTACATCATCCAAAATCATATCGTGCAGACCATCGTTATGTTGGGACAATTGCCGTTCCCTAAACATCTGCGCAAAATCCCCGAATACGCGGGTGCCCATCACGAAACACTGATCGGCACCGGGTATCCCCGCAAGCTGTCCAAAAAAGACATGTCGGTGCCGGCCCGCATCATGGCGCTGGCGGACGTGTTCGAGGCCCTGACTGCCGCCGATCGTCCCTACAAAAAACCCAAAACCTTGAGTGACAGCATCAAAATTTTGTCGTTCATGGTCAAAGACCAACACATCGATCCGGATTTGTTCCGCCTGCTATTGGAAAGCGGTATCTACAAAGACTACGCCGAACGCTTCCTCAAGCCCGAGCAAATCGATGAGGTTGATATCTCAAAATACCTTGGGGCCTAAACGCAGGACCTAGACGCGCGCGCTGAAATGCTGCATATTCCAAGGGCCATGACAAGCTCGCCCAAATGCCCAATAGAACACGCAAAGTCCTATCCGTTTGACATCCCCGAAGGCTCTTATGTGCTGGACCGGGACGGTTGGCGTGCCCTGCCCGTCGGCGGGCATGAAACCACCCGACGTCACGCGGTGATCGCGTCCGGCTCTAACGCCGCGCCCGATCATCTTGGGCAAAAATTTAAAGACTACGATCACTTGCTGGATCAGCCCGTCTACGTCACCCGCGCCACTTTGCATGAATTCGATGCCGTTTACAGTGCGCACTTTTCTCATTACGGATCAATTCCAGCGACCTTGGCGCACGCCCCGGGAGCCCAAGCCAACGTGTTCGTCACTTGGCTGACGGACGCGCAATTGGACCGCGTGCATGAAACCGAAGCCGTCGGCACGAATTACGATTTTGCCCATCTGCACGACATTCACTTGGCGATCGAAGACGGCACCATCTTAAACGCGGTACACGCCTACCTGTCGCGTCGCGGATGTTTAAGCCGCGAAGGACGTCCGGTGCCGCTATCTTCGTGCCAAACCGACGGTCGCCAGTGGACCGCCATGAGCCAATGCGAAGTGCTCAACTACGCCCGCTCCCTCATAGCCCCCGGTGAAGCCAAAGACGACTTCATCAAAGCGGGCATCGACAGCCCCGCGCTGCGCGCCAAACGCACCAACGAACTGACCAAATCCGCCCTGCCCCACGGCTGGCAGACCCTGATTTTTCTCAGCTAAACTCAGCCCAAAACTTGCCCCACAACCATGGCCGCAAACACCAGCAGGCCAAAATCCCGGTTGGATTTAAAACGCAATAAGCAGCTTTTGGGGTTGTGGATGTCGACGCTGGCGACTTGCCATGCCAACTGCAGGGCTGCGGGGATCAGGGCCGGATAAAACGCCCAGCTCAAACCCGCAAGTCCGCCGCTGAGCGCAATCAGGGCGAGACACCCCCCGTAAAAAAACACCAACCAACCGCGCGTCGCATTGCCCAGGCGCAGCGCCGTGGACTTAATGCCGATCAAGATATCATCTTCTTTGTCCTGGTGGGCATAGATGGTGTCGTATCCCAACGTCCACAGGATGCCCGCCGCATAAAGCGTTCCCGGCGCAGCCCCCAAACTGCCCTGCACCGCCGCCCAACCCAACAGCGCCCCCCAATTGAACGACAAGCCCAAAAACACCTGCGGCCAATAGGTGAAACGTTTCATATACGGGTAGATGACCACGGTCACCAACGACAGCACGCCAACACCGATGGCGAAGGTGTTGAACTGCACCAAGATGGCGCACCCCAACAGCCCCAGGAATATCAAAAAAGCCAACGCGCGCTTGATCGTCACCTGTCCACTGGGAATGGGTCGGTTTGCGGTGCGCGCCACCCGGCCGTCAAAATCGCGATCGGCGATGTCGTTCATGACACAACCCGCCCCGCGCATAATAAACGCGCCGAGGCCGAACAGGACCAGAAACCACACATTCGGCCAAGTCCCTTGGCTCGCCAAGGCAATCGACCACCAGCACGGCAACAGCAGCAGCCACGCTCCATAAGGTCGGTCCAAACGCATCAAATACACATACGGACGCAAGATTGGCGGCGTCAGCTGGACAATCATACCTTCGGAACGGATGTCGCTGGCATCGCTATCAGCCGACATTTCGGGTGGTGGGGTTATGGTGCTCATGCCCCCATTCTTACGACATTGCTGTACCCATATGCAAACATGCTTATGATCAGGGCATGAGCGAATCGAAAACCATCACCCGCCTTTACTGCGATGCGGACCTGTCACAGGGTCTCACCGTCGCTTTGGGTCCCGGCCCGGCGCACAAGCTGCGCGCCGTGTTGCGCGCCCGAGTGGGGGATGAGGTTTTGCTGTTTAATGGCCGTGACGGCGAATGGCGCGCCACCTTAACCGACCTGGGTAAAACCAAAGCCTCCGCCGAATGCCAAGACCAAACCCGCGCCCAACTGGCTGAACCCGGCCCCTGGCTAGCCTTTGCACCGTTGAAAAAAGACCGTTTGGATATGGTGGTGGAAAAAGCCGTCGAACTGGGCGTCGAACGTATGATTCCGGTTTTGACCGCGCGCACCGAAAACCGCCGCCTCAAAATGGATCGCCTGCTCCAACAAATTCTTGATGGGGCAGAGCAATGCGAACGCCTCACCGTACCGACCCTGTCTGAGCCCATACCTCTGGAAAAACTCGCCCAAGTGTGGCCCCAAGGCCGCGTTTTGTTGGTGGCAGCAGAGCGCCGCGATTGCACCCCACTGGCCGAAAAGCTGCCTTCCCTCACCGGCCCCATGGGGCTTCTCGTCGGGCCGGAAGGTGGATTTGAAGCACAAGAGCTTGACGGACTAGAAAATTTACCCATTTCTGTTTTTGTGAACCTCGGACCCCGAATTCTGCGCGCCGAAACGGCGGCCATTGCCGCCTTGGCCGTAATGCAAGCTCTAAACGGCGAATAAACCGCCCCCAACGAACTGGCCAAAACATGAGCGCGCCCTCTATGTCCACCAAACCATCCCCCACCGTCACCAGCAAACGCGACCTGATCGAATACTTGGCCAGCGGCTGCAAACCGCCTGAAAAATGGCTGATCGGCACCGAACACGAAAAATTCGCCTATCGCCTTTCCGACCTGCGACCTTTGACGTACGAAGGCGACCAAGGCGTTCAGATGATGCTGGATAAGCTGACCCGGTTCGGCTGGACACCGGTGGCGGAAGACGGTCACGTCATCGCCTTGGTGCAAAAGGATGGCTCGTCCATCACCTTGGAACCGGCAGGTCAGTTGGAACTGTCGGGCGCACCGCTGGGCACCATTCACGAAACCTGCAAAGAAGTCGGCACCCATCTGCAACAGGTCAAAAGCGTCGCCGCCGAAATGGGCATCGGTTTTTTGGGCGTCGGCTATCAGCCCAAATGGCCGCGCACCGAAATGCCGTGGATGCCCAAAAACCGTTACGCCATCATGCAAAAATACATGCCGACCCGCGGCGGCTTGGGGCTCGATATGATGCAGTCCACCTGCACCGTTCAGGTCAACCTGGATTTCGATTCAGAAGCCACCATGGTCAAGATGTTTCGCGTCTCGTTGGCGTTGCAGCCCATCGCCACGGCGCTGTTCGCCAACTCTCCATTCAAGGAAGGCAAGCCGTCCGGTTATCTCAGCTATCGCAGCCACATCTGGACCGACACCGACCCGGACCGGACCGGCAATTTGCCGTTCGTGTTTGAAGACGGCTTCGGCTTTGAGCGGTATGTGGACTACATGCTCGACGTGCCCATGTACTTCGTCTATCGCAATGGCACCTACATCAACGCAACGGGGCAGTCGTTTCGCGACTTTATGAACGGCAAGCTGCCCGCCCTGCCCGGTGAGCTGCCGACCTTAAAAGATTGGGAAGACCACCTGACCACGGCGTTCCCCGAAGTGCGCTTGAAAAAGTTCCTCGAAATGCGCGGTGCCGATGGCGGCCCCTGGAGCCGCTTGTGCGCCTTGCCCGCACTTTGGGTCGGGCTACTTTATGACGGTGGCGCCCTCGACCACGCGTGGGACCTTGTGAAGGATTGGACCCTGGAAGAACACAACCAGCTCCGCGCCAATGTGCCCGAGCACGCGCTGAACACGCCATTTCGCAGCACCACCGTAGGCGATATCGCCCTGGACGTCTTGGAATGCGCACACGAAGGCTTGGTGCGGCGCAAGCGTTTGGACGGCGTCGGTCTGGACGAAAGCCGTTTCCTTAAGCCTTTGTTCCAAATTGCAGAATCCGGCCTCACCCCGGCTGAAGATTTGCTGTTTGCCTATGAACGACGGTGGAAGGGCTGCGTTGACCCAATTTTCCGCGAATACGCGTATTGAGCTACAGAAACCCCATAAAAATGTTTGATTATTGCCCGTTGTTTTCTGAGCGTGTTACCATGGTGCCAAGCAGATTATAAAAAACGAAAAAACAACGAGGACGATGCATTTATGAGCGGCGGCAAGATTGCCCTTGCTGAGATTGAACAGGCGCTGCACAACGGCGAATTCTGTTTCCATTTCCAGCCTAAAATATCGTTTAAAACCGGCCGTATCGTCGGTGGCGAAGCATTGTTGCGCTGGAATAAGCCCGACGGCACGCAAATTCCGCCGGGCCTTTTTCTGCCCCAAGCCGAAGCAAGTGGCTTCATCACCGACATCACGGCCGTGATGTTAACGGAACTGGTCGAAGACATTGCCCGTCTGCGCACCCTCAAACCCGACATTCAAATTGCCTTCAACGTTTCCGCCCTGGATTTGCGCTCGCCGTATCTGGTGAAAATGCTGCGCAGCTATATCGGCAATCGCATCATCAGTCCCGGCAACTTGCAAATCGAAATCACCGAAACCGCAATCGTTGATGTGTCGGGCCGCATTCATAATACGCTGTTGGATTTGGTGGCATTGGGCATTGAAATCGTCATGGACGATTTTGGTACCGGATATTCGTCCCTGGACGCGCTCAGCCAATTGCCGTTTTCCGCACTCAAGTTGGATCAGGGCGTGGTCGGGCGCATGTCGGAAGATTCAAAGAACACCCACATCGTGCGATCCAGCCTTTTGATGGCGCGTGATATGTCGATCAAAACCATCGCCGAAGGGGTGGAGACCGAGAGTGCCTATACATTCTTGTTGGCGTCCGGATGCACAGAAGCCCAAGGCTTTTGGATGAGCCGACCGCTGCCCATCGAAAAATTCATCCAAATTGTGAAAGACGACCCTGTTTGGCCGTCATCAGAACTGGGATTTCTGTACAACGCCTGGGACAACCACTTGTCGTATCGCCGCAAGGTCTTGGACACCGTCTACACTATCACAATGACCAGCCTGAACGAGCAGGGAACCATGCCGCTGTTGGATCTGCATCACAACCCCGCATATTGCCGCCTGGGTCAGTGGTATCGCGACATGAAACGTGCCGGGTTTTCAGAAACGGCCTACAAAAACCTTGAAGACATGCATCGCGAAATGCATGCCGCGGGCGATGTGTTGGTGAAAACCGTCAAAAGCACTCAGGACTCCGACGCCATCATCGAAGCCACCAACGACTTTTTGCGCTTTTCCGAACAAGTCGATAGAGAAGTCTCGCGCATTGTCGCGCTTTCGTTCGCAGAAGGCTTGCGCGAACGCAACGCCAAGAACCCAAACACCTCCGCGCGTCTCAGCGCCGAATAAACACATTCAGCTTCCGGCGGACCTTTACGACGCGGTGCCGCCAACCGTCAGGTTTTCGATGCGCATGGTGGGCTGACCAACACCGACAGGCACACTTTGTCCGTCTTTGCCGCACATGCCCACACCCGTATCCAGCTTCATGTCGTTGCCGATCATGGTGACGCGTTTTAAGTCTTCGGGACCGCTGCCGATCAAGGTCGCCCCCTTCACCGGAGCGGTGACTTTGCCATCTTCGATCTTATAGGCTTCGGTGCAGCTGAACACGTACTTGCCAGACGTGATGTCCACCTGTCCACCGCCAAAGTTCACCGCATAGAGACCCTTTTTCACCGACTGGATGATTTCCTGGGGGTCCAGATCACCGCCCAGCATATAGGTATTGGTCATACGCGGTACCGGGGCGTGAGCATAGCTTTGACGCCGCCCGTTGCCGGTGACGTCCATACCCATCAGGCGCGCATTCATGCGGTCTTGCATAAAGCCTTTCAAGATGCCGTCTTCAATCAGCACGGTGTTGGACGTCGGCGTGCCTTCGTCGTCAATGGTCAGAGACCCACGACGTTCATTCATCGTACCATCGTCAACCACCGTCACGCCCTTGGCCGCCACGCGTTCGCCCAACAGGCCCGCAAATGCCGAGGTTTTCTTGCGGTTAAAATCGCCTTCCAGGCCGTGCCCGACCGCTTCGTGCAGCAACACACCGGGCCAGCCGGGGCCCAGCACAACGGTCATTTCACCCGCAGGGGCGGGCACGCTGTCTAAGTTGACGATGGCTTGGCGCAAAGCTTCATCGGCGATATTGCGCCAGTTATCGGGGGAAATCCAATGCTGGTATTCCGCCCGTCCGCCGGCACCAAACGATCCGTTTTCCATGCGCCCGTCTTGTTCGACCACCACGGATACGTTGATCCGCACCAGCGGGCGAATGTCGGCGGCTGAACTGCCGGAACGCAGGACTTCAATCGCTTGCCAATTGCCAGCCAACGACACCGAGACTTGTTTCACCCGCGGGTCTTTGGCGCGCACGTAGGCATCAATATCGCCCAGCAGCTTGACCTTGGATTCAAACGCCATGCCTTGCAGGGGGTTTTCTTCGCCGTACAATTTAACGTTGGTGCCCTTGGGCGGTTCGGCCAACACGCCGCCTTGACCGCGACAAACCGATTGCACCGTTTGCCCGGCCCGTTTGATGGCCTCTTCGGACAATTCCGTGGCGTGCGCGTAGCCCGCCGTTTCCCCCGCCACCGCGCGCAGACCAAAGCCTTGCGCGGTGTCGAAATTCGCCGCCTTCAACTGTCCATCGTCAAACAACAAACTTTCCGATTGGCGATATTCCAAAAACAGCTCGCCGTCGTCAGCACCGTTCAAGGCGTCTTCAACGACATGTGTGATGCGATCACGATTCATCCCGGTGTTTTCAAAAAAGAGCCTGTTGGTGGTTGCGGTGAAGGACATGGGCGGTCTCCGATATTTCAACTTTGAACAGCAGCCCCCTCTATGACAGAGGGCTTTCACCACCGCAAGGGCAGCCCCACATATATGGGACGATTAGCCGCACTTTGCCACCACAAGCTCATACTCCAAGCAAAACCTGTCCTAAAAATCAATTCCCGACTTGACGGCGTGCATTTCGTCGGACATTTTAAACGCCATAAACGTGGTGATTTGGCCGGTCGGCTTGCGGCCACGTAAAACAATCCGCTAAAAGGCCGAAGCACAGCGAAAGCGCCCAAAAGGGCCGACAACATCTCGCCCTGGCCTTCGGTCCGGGCTTTTTTTGTTTGCTTTAAGGGAAAAACGACATGACCGACACTGATCAAACCAAATCCTGGCGTTCCGCCACACGTCAAGTGCGCGCTGGCCTGGAACGCACCGCCTTTGGCGAAACCAGCGAAGCGTTGTTCATGACGTCGGGCTTTGTTTACGACAGTGCCGAACAGGCCGAACGCGCGTTTACCGGCGAAGAAGACCACTACGTCTATTCGCGCTACGCCAACCCGACGCTGAGCATTTTTGAAAACCGTCTGGCCGCGGTCGAAGGGGCCAAGTACTGCAAAGGCACCGCCAGCGGCATGGCGGCGGTGTTTGCGGCCCTGGCAGCGCACCTCAAAACTGGGGATCGCGTCGTCGCGGCGAAGGCTTTGTTCGGCGCGTGTTACCACGTCATTCATGCCATTTTACCGCGCTGGGGTATTCAAGCCGAATTTGTCGACGGCACCGATTTAGATGCCTGGGCCAAAGCGTTGAGCACCCCTGCTCAAGCGGTGTTTTTGGAAACGCCATCCAATCCGGCTCTGTCGATCATTGATTTGGCTGCCGTGTCCGCCCTTGCACACAAAGCCGGGGCCTTGGTCATTGTCGACAACGCTTTTGCGTCCACGGTGTTGCAGCACCCCTTGGAACTGGGTGCCGACGTCGTCACCTACAGCGCCACCAAGCACATCGACGGCCAAGGGCGGTCATTGGGCGGGGCCATTTTGTCCAACAATGAAGAATACCTGGAAAACACCGTCGCGCCCTTTTTGCGCCAAACCGGCCCGGCGCTCAGCCCCTACAACGCGTGGATTTTGCTTAAAGGCCTGGAAACGATTGAACTGCGCGTCCAGCGCCAATGCGACAACGCGCTGCAAATTGCTCAGTTCCTCAGCACCCAAGACGCCATCGAAGAGGTCATCTACCCCGGCCTTGAAAGCCATCCTCAGCACCATTTGGCGATGAAGCAAATGTCTGGCAAGGGCGGCACCATCATTGCGTTTAACGTCAAAGGCGGCAAAGAGGGGGCGTTTAAGATCATGAACGGGTTGCAGATTATCGACATCTCCAACAATTTGGGAGACGTCAAAAGCCTCATCACCCATCCCGCCACCACCACCCATCAAAAAATGACCCCGGCCGAGCAACTGGATGCAGGGATTCGCTCCGGCACCATTCGTTTGTCGGTGGGAATTGAAGACGTGCGCGACTTGATTGATGATTTAAGCCAAGCGAGCACTTAATTCTTTTATCCGCGAGGCCTTGGCGTAGGCGGTTAATTCCCTTACATACACTCAGGACCAAAACCTGAAGTGGGAACCCTTATGCCCGATACCATTCAAGATAAGCTCAACTTGCTGCAAGACCTGATCAAGCGCGCCCAGGCCCAAGGGGCCGATGCGGCCGACGCCGTGTTCGCCCAAGGCACATCGCTGTCGTTATCGTGGCGCAAAGGCGAAGTTGAGCAACTGGAACGTTCAGAAGGCCAAGATTTGGGCCTGCGTGTGTTCGTCGGCAAATCGCAAGCCATCGTGTCGTCGTCCGATATCGGCAAAACCGCTTTGGACGAATTGGTTGAGCGCGCCGTGGCGATGGCCAAAATGGTCCCCGCAGACCCCTACGCGGGCCTTGCCGATCCCGATCAGCTGGCCACCGAATTCTTGGACTTCGACATGTTCGACCCGTCCCAACCCAGCGCCGAAGAGCTCACGGAAAGCGCGCGGGTGGCGGAAGAAGCGGGTTTGGAAGTTTCCGGCGTCAGCAACTCCGAAGGGGCCAGTGCGGGCTTTAGCCAATCGTCCATCGCGTTTGCCGCCTCCAACGGCTTTGCCCACACCTATCAGCGCTCCCGCCATTCCTTAAGTGCGTCCATGTTGGCGGGCGAAGGCACCGGGATGGAGCGCGATTACGACTACACCGGCGCGGTGTGGGCCGAAGACCTGCAAGGGGCAGCCGCCATTGGCCGCTCGGCGGGGGAACGCGCAGTGCGTCGTCTCAATCCGAAAAAAGCCAAGACCCAGCAAGTTCCGGTGGTATTTGACCACCGCGCCGCCCGCTCTCTGGTCGGACACCTGTCCAGCGCCATCAATGGGTCTTCGATTGCGCGCGGCACGTCGTTTCTCAAAGACAAAATGGGCGCTGATATTTTTGCCCCCTCCATCACCATTGTGGACGACCCGCACCGCATGCGCGGCTTGCGCTCGGCAGCATTTGACGACGAAGGCATTGCCACGCAAAGGCGCAACATCATCGATCAAGGCAAGCTCACCACCTGGCTCCTGGATCTGCGCTCGGCCCGTCAACTGGGCTTGCACTCAACCGGCCATGCCGGACGTGGCGTGTCCAGCCCGCCGTCGCCGGGAGCATCGAACCTCTACTTACAAGCGGGCGAGCTATCGGTGGCGGACTTGATCAAAGACATCAAAGCGGGCTTTTTGGTCACCGAACTGATCGGCATGGGCGTGAGCACCGTCACGGGGGATTATTCCCGTGGCGCCAGCGGCTTTTGGATTGAAGACGGCGAAATCGCCCATGCGGTGTCCGAAGTCACCGTCGCCGGGCATTTGAAAGATATGTTTATGAGCATGACCCCGGCAAACGATCTCAAATTCCTCTATGGAGTTGACGCGCCAACGGTCCGCATTGAGGGCATGACCCTGGCCGGTGCGTAACGGGCAACGGGCAACGGGCAACGGGCAACGGGCAACGGGCAAAGAGGACCCCTTAAGTGAAACTGCACAAGCGCATCTTAGAAAAGACCTGGGCCCAGTCTCTGGTGTCGTTTCTCATTGCCCGCTACCTGCGTTTTGCTCACGCCACCAGCCGCTGGGAAGTGCGCGGTTGGGACATCATTCAAAGCCAATACGACGCCGAACAGCCCATCATCGTGTGCTTTTGGCACGCGCGCATGATCATGGCGACCTTTGGCTGGCAGAACACGGTCCAACTGAGCATGCTCAGCACCCCCCATCGTGACGGAAAAATCGCCGCCATGACCTACAATCGCCTGGGCATCAAAACCATTTGGGGGTCGACCAAAAAGGGCGGTGCTGAGGCAGCCCGCGCCATGATCCGCGCCCTCAAAGCCGGTGAAGTGATCGCCATCACCCCCGACGGCCCCAAGGGGCCGCGCCAACGCATGCAACTCAGCGCAATCAACATCGCGCGCATGAGCGGGGCCAAGCTGGTGCCCGTCACCGCCGCTTCATCGTCCAGCAAAATTCTCGGCACCTGGGATCGGCTGCAAATCCCCACTCCGTTTAGCCGCGGCGTGATCTCAATCGCCCCGCCCATCGATGTGCCGCGCAAGGCCAGCGCAGAAGACTATGAAGCCCTGCGCCATTCGTTTGAAGAGCGGCTCAACACCATGACCCAGGACTTAGATGCCGAGTTCGGCTTGCAAACGCCAGAACCTGCCCCATTGCCCACCGCGTTGCCTGCTGAGCGCCCCGTTGACGGGGAGCACGCGCCGTGAAGCTGTCCTTTTACCGCATGGCGACAACCCTGGGCGGACCGCTGATTCGCTTGTACTTAAACCGTCGCCTCAAACACGGCAAAGAAGATCCGCTGCGCTTTAACGAACGTCTGGGCATCACATCGATCCCCCGTCCGAACGGCCAAGTGGTGTGGATGCACGCCGCCAGTGTGGGGGAAGCTTTGTCGGTTTTGCCCCTGGTGGAGCGGATCTTTAAGGCATTTCCCGACTGGTCCGTATTGATCACCACCGGCACCGTGACATCGGCACGTATCATGGCGGAACGCCTGCCCGCCCCCGCCATCCACCAATATGTGCCCGCAGATACCAGCCGTTATGTGCGCCGTTTTTTGGAACATTGGCGACCCGATTTGGCGCTCTGGGTGGAAAGCGAATTTTGGCCCAACTTGGTCATTGAAACCCGTGCCCGCGCTGTGCCCATGGTGGTGGTCAACGGGCGCATGTCGAAAAGCTCCTACAGCGGCTGGCAAAAACGCCGCGCCATGATCGGACGCATCTTAGCGGCGTTTAAACTGGTGCTGGCGCAAAGCGATACGGATGGTGCCCGGTTTGAAGGTTTGGGCGCAAAGGCCGTCCAGGTGCCGGGCAATCTCAAATTTGCCTCGCTGCCCCTGCCTGCTGACGAATCGGCCCTCGCAGAGCTCTCCACCTCCATCGGTGAGCGACCAAGATGGCTGGCGGCCTCCACCCACGCGGGTGAAGAAGCCGTGTGCGGTCGGGTCCATCAGGCGCTGAAGGCAAAATGGCCCCAAGTGCTGAGCATCATCGTGCCGCGCCACCCCGATCGCGGCGCAATCGTGGCCGCAGAACTGACGGATCAAGGCCTCTGCGTCCGACGCCGCAGCCTCAACGAACCGATTGACGATACGACCGATATTTACATCGCCGACACCATGGGTGAGCTGGGTTTGTTTTATCGCTTGTGCGAAATCGTATTTATAGGCAAAACCTTGTCCATCGTCAGTGCGGACGGCAAAATAGCGGGGGGTGGGCAAAATCCCATTGAGCCCGCAATGTTATCAAGCGCCCTGATTTTCGGCAAAGACATGAGCAACTTCGAAGATATATCATGCACTTTGGCCAAAGCAGGTGCGGCCCGTTGGGTCGCTGATGAATCAGAACTCGCCGCTGCAGTTGAGACCTTCATGAACGACCCACACCTTTGTCAACAAGCCGCAACTGCGGCCTTAACGACCGCCAGATCCGAAGCCGACGTTTTAGATCGGATCATAATGGCCCTTGCCCCTTTTTTCACAAGAACACCGCCAACACCACAGCAAGACGGTGATAAACAAGGAGGCTCCTCCCATGCGCGCGCCTGATTTTTGGGATCGCACGACCGACGGCTTACTGCCCACCTTTTTGCGCCCCCTAGGCTGCATTGCGGCGGGTATCGGCACCCTGCGACGCAAGGCCGCAACTCCTTGGCGCGCTCCGGTTCCGGTGATCTGCATTGGCAACTTGGTGGTCGGCGGGGCCGGTAAAACTCCGGTCGTGATCGACATTGTGACACGCCTCAAAAAACAGGGTGTTGACGCGCATATCGTCTCGCGCGGTTATGGCGGCTCCGAACTTGGCCCGGTGCGCGTGGACGTCAGCACTCACACCAGCTTAGAGGTTGGTGATGAGCCCTTGTTGTTGGCGCGCATCGCCCCCACCTGGGTTGCCCGCGAGCGCCGCATTGCCATTGAAGCCGCCGTTCAAGCGGGGGCCCAGATCATCATCATGGACGACGGCTTTCAAAACCCCAGCGTTGAAAAAGATTTTTCCATCTTGGTAGTGGATGGCAGTTACGGTTTTGGCAATGGCCGGGTGATGCCTGCCGGGCCGCTGCGCGAAACCATTGAAAGCGGCTTGGCGCGCACCGATGCCGTGGTGTTACTGGGCGCGGATGAAGCCGACGTCTGGTGGCGCGTGCGCAGTCTGGGCTTTAAAGACATGTCGGTCCTGCGCGCAAAGCTCGAACCCGTTGGCAATTACGCCGACCTGAAGGGTCAAAAGATCGTCGCTTTTGCGGGTATCGGGCAGCCTAAAAAGTTTTTCAAAACGTTGGAGGGTCTGGGCTGCAAGCTGGCCGATTGTCATGCATTCGACGACCATCACCCCTATTCCGAGGCGGAAATTCTCTCGATCCTCGCCAACGCCGTGGAGTTGCCGGTGCTGACCACCGCCAAAGACCATGTGCGCCTCAGCCCCAAACACCAAAAGCGCATCCGCGCCATCAACATTCAACTCACCTGGAAAATCACAGGTGAGGTCGATGCCATGCTGGCCCCGTTGGTGGAAAGCGCGCTGTCGGACACGCCAGCTCAGGTCAACGTTGAATCGAGCCCGAATGCCTAAACCCGTTTCGCCGCTCAACACCCGCAAACCCACCTTTGTCGATTTCATCGGCGCGGGGGTTGCGCGCGGCGGGGTGTTTGTCTTGCGGTTGTTGCCGTTCGCCTTGGCCTCGGCTATCGGTGGCGTGTTGGCGTCAACCTTTGGACCATTGCTCAAACCCTCCAAAGCCGCACGGATAAATTTGTCTTTGGCGTTTCCCGATAAAGGCGAGGCGGAGATCGAACAAATTTTACGCCAAGTGTGGGAAAATATGGGCCGCACCGCCTTTGAGTTCGCCCAAATGGACCATCTGCTGAGCGACACCGGCAAGAAAAGGGTCTATATCGAAGGTCAAGACAATCTTGACGCGGCCCTTGGGTCGGGAAAGCCTGTGCTTTTTTTCAGCGCCCACTTGGGCAACTGGGAACTGTTGCCGGTTTCGGCGGGCATCCTTGGTTTTGGCGTCCATGTGTTTTATCGCGCCCCCAACAATCCGTTGTTGCAAGACGTGTTCACGCGGCGCTCCTCTCCTGGTGAATTGATCCCCAAGGGTGCACCCGGCGCCAAGCGTGCCTTTACGTTGCTCAAGCGGGGCGAAAACTTAGGCATCTTGGTCGACCAAAAGCTCAACGACGGCATTGCCGTGCCGTTTTTTGGCCGCGACGCCATGACCGGGACCGCCTTGGCCGAATTCGCGCTCCGCTTCGATGCTCCGATGGTGCCCATTCAATGCATCCGTCTGCCCGGTGCACGCTTTAAAGTGATTTACCATCCGGCCCTGAAAGTCACCCCCACGGGCGACAAAAAAGCCGATGTGCGCACCATCATGACGGACGTCAACGCGACCTTGGAACGCTGGATCGCCCAGCACCCCGGCGACTGGCTGTGGCTGCACAAACGCTGGCCCGTCTAACCCCCCCGTTCCCTCAACACCCCTCACAACCACAACATAGAGTATGAACACATCCGTCTTAACGGATTTTTTAGGCAATCGCCGCATATTCTGGATGATTCTAAATTGTAGTCATCTGAAATGTGAGAGCTGAATGCGCAGTCCAATAGCGTCAATTGCCATCGTCGTTTGCACCAGTCTGACGACCGTCACCCCTGCTCAGGCCGCCGACACATTTTATGGCGGTGCCGCTCTCGGATTATCCAGCAGTCCCGACACCAAAGCGTCTGGCACCAGCGGGGGCACCGTTCAGTTTGACAATTCCACCGTTGGCGCAGCCTTTGTTGGTTATGATTTCGCCAACAACTGGCACATCGAAGGCGAACTTTCCCGGCGCGCTGCCGGCCTCAATACAGTTGCAGGCACGGCAGCCAGTGGCGAAACCTTGGTAACCAGCTTGATGGTCAACGCGATTTACGATCTTGATCTCGATCTCGATTTTGCAGCCAAGCCTTATGTTGGTGTCGGCGCGGGCGTCAGCTCCGTTGAAATGGACAACGCAACGCCCTTTGGCGGTTCCACACTCAACACTTCCGATACGGTTGGGGCGGTGCAAGCTATTGTCGGCATCAGCTATGCTCTCAACGATCAAATCGATCTTTTTACGGATTACCGCTATTTCACCACGGCCAAAGCAGACTTTTCCACCCAAAATGGCGCCAAAACGTCGATGGATTATTCGGCCCACAGCGCCATGATTGGCGTTAAGTTCTCATTTGGCGGGGCCTCCACACCCCATGCCCTCGTTGCAAACAAAGCGGACACCTCCCTGCAGGCCGAGACCTCAAGCCTTGCCGCCAATCAGGCCGAGCCTTCCGCTGGAGAGTCCTCAAAGACTGAAAAGGATCAAGAAATTGCGTCCGCAGCGCCAGCGTACAGCGCCACCGAAACCTACGTGGTTCACTTCGCCTTGAACAAAGCCGATATGTCGCCCGAAGCGGTGGCGGTCATCGAAGACGTGGCGGCCAAGGCAAAGGCCATGCAGTTGATTCGCATCGACTTAAGCGGCCACACGGACAGCGCGGGCGATGCAAACTATAACTTGGCCCTGTCCAAACGCCGGGCAGAAACCGTTAAGACCGCGTTTGTCGCCTTAGGCTTTCAAGCTTCGGAAATTTTCATCAAAGCCATGGGCGAAGCCGAACCCTTGATCGCGACGCCGGATAATGCCTACCAGCCGAAGAATCGTCGCGTCGAAATCGTTCTGCCTTAACCACATTCTGATATTCGCGGATCACTTCATCATAGGTCCGGCCGCCAATTGAGGATCCACGTGGACCGCTTTCCACGTCAGCCCCCAATGCAGGTGCGGTCCGGTGGCGCGACCTGTTTGGCCCACCGTACCCAAGGCATCGCCCTGGCTCAGAACTTGGCCTTCAATGACAAAGATATCGTCCATGTGGGCGTAGACGGAGGTCAGGCCCAAGCCGTGGTCAATCATCATCGTCTTGCCGGTGTAAAACATGTCATCCGCCACCAGCGCCACCACGCCGTCGGCGGGGGCTTGAATGATCGAGCCCCGGGGGGCGGCGACGTCGACGCCGTTATGCGGGCTTTTGGGGGTGCCGTTCAAGATGCGTTGCGATCCAAACACGCCCGATATCGGACCGCTGACGGGCCAGTGAAAACCCGACAAAAAGCGTGGATCGGTGCTCATGGAACTCCGCACCGCGCCGATTTTGGCGTTATCGGCTTTGATGTGGGCGACATCAGCGGGATTTGGCGTCACTTTTCGCGTCGGCAAGCCGTCGATACGCTGAACTTGATAGGTTTGCTTGGCGATGGACAGGGTTTGCTCTTCGACGGAGCCCCCTGGCCCTAAAACTTTGAGCCGAGCCCTAGGCTCGGCATCGCGGGAAAAGCCCATGACAAACGCCCCATTGGCGGCCACGGCCACAGTTTGGCCGTCCAACGTCACAACACTGCCCGGTTGAACTTGCCCCACCACCAAGCCGCCCTGCGCCAAGGTGCCGTTCAGCTCCACAGCCTGGGCCGCAAAAGGCAGTGCAAAAAACGTACACAGAACCAGAAAAAATCTCACAGCAAACTTCCTTGACGGGTGTCATCTTTGGCAGACGGCTGGGGTTTTTGGGCTTTTTTGGGTTTTGCCGGAGCCTCTCCGGTCACCCGCGCCGCGATATCGCCGCCCTTCATCTTAACCAAGATATCATCGCCGGGGGCCAGGGACTTGGCATCGGTGACGGCCTTGCCTTTGGCGTCGGTCACCAAGGCAAAGCCCCGGTCCAAAACCCGTTCATACGACAACCCATCGAGCAAACGCGCCGTCTGCTCCAAATGGCGTCGGCGCGCTTCGCCGATTCGTCTGGCCGCACGCAGCAAGCCATCGCCCCGGCTGCTCAAGCGTTCAAACCCATAAGCGATGCGCGCGCGTGGGGAACTGAGTGCGCCGGCCACCTCGGCCAAGCGGCGGTGCCTTCGGTTCACCCCCGATTGCAAGCTGGTGCCCAAGCGATCGCCCCAATCGTCCAAGCGCTGGCGCTGGTTGGCCATCAAGGTGTTCAAATCGGGCAAGCCCCGCGACAAGCCTTGCAGGTGCGACCTGTAATCCGCCACCAAACGCCCGACGGCACGGATCAACCGGGCGCTGTCGTCTTGCACTTGCGCCACCAGTTCTGAACGCACCGGAACCGCCATTTCCGCAGCCGCCGTGGGCGTCGGCGCACGCAAATCCGAGGCGAAATCGATCAAGGTGGTGTCGGTTTCATGACCCACCGCGCTGATCAGCGGAATTGCGCTTTCAAATGCGGCGCGAACCACGATTTCTTCATTAAAGGCCCACAAATCTTCCAACGAGCCGCCGCCCCGCGCAACGATCAACACATCGGGCCGAGGAATCGGACCATCCGGTTTCAGGCGGTTAAAGCCAGCGATGGCGTTGACAATCTGCTGGGCGGCGCCGTCGCCTTGAACCAACACCGGCCACACCAGCACGCGGCGCGGGAAACGGTCGTTCAAGCGGTGCAAAATATCGCGTATCACCGCCCCGGTGGGCGACGTCACCACCCCGATGACCTCGGGCAACATGGGGATGGGTTGTTTTTGATCGGCGTCAAAAAGACCCTCGGCGGCCAGCTTGAGGCGGCGGTCTTGCAGCAATTTCAGCAGCGCGCCTTCACCGGCGACTTCCATGGATTCGACGACAATCTGATAATTTGAACGCCCCGGATAAGTGGTGAGTCGCCCCGTGGCGATGACTTCCAGGCCGTCTTCGGGCTCAACAGACAAGCGCGCCGCCGAGCCGCGCCAGCACACCCCGTCCAAAACGGCCTCGTCGTCTTTGAGGCGAAAATAGAGGTGACCCGAGCCCGCGCGCTTGAATCCGGAGATCTCCCCACGCACGCGAACGAACGAAAACGAATCTTCGACAACCCGTTTTAAGTGGGTCGAAACTTCCGATACCGAAAAAATCGGTGCATTTAAGCCATTTTCTGTCATTTCGTACTTCATACGTCCGGTTAGCTATTCACTCGCGCTCGACAGTATGTATGATACATTCACGCACGGCAAAAAAAGTCGTGAGCAAAAATGTAAATTCTTGGAAGAATTCAATTGAGTCGGGGAGGCTTTTGCCGATGAAGGTTTTGGTGGTTGGTTCGGGTGGGCGCGAACATGCGCTGTGTTGGGCGATTTCGAAATCTCCTAAATGCGACAAGCTTTATGCTGCACCGGGCAATGCCGGAATTGCGGATGTTGCCGAATGCGTCAAAATCAAATCCGATGACGTGGACGGCATCTTAAAATTCGCCAAGGCAGAAAAAATCGACTTTGTCGTCGTCGGACCGGAAGCGCCCCTGGTGGCGGGTCTGGTCGATAAGCTGGAAAGCGTCGGCATAAAAGCCTTTGGCCCGTCTAAAAAAGCGGCCCAATTGGAAGGCTCCAAAGCCTTCATGAAAGATTTGCTGGCGAAATACAACATCCCCACCGCCGCATACGGCGTATTCGATGAGCCCGACGCGGCCAAAGAATTCATCATGAAAATGGACTGCCCCGTGGTTGTCAAAGCCGACGGACTGGCGGCTGGCAAGGGCGTCATTGTCTGTCACAACAAAAATGAAGCCTACGCTGCCATTGATCATATCATGATCGAACGCGCCTTTGGCGATGCTGGCGACGAAGTGCTGGTTGAAGAATTCATGCCCGGCGAAGAAGTCAGCTTCTTTGCCCTGGTGGACGGCAACTCGGCCGTCGCCATGGCATCCGCCCAAGACCACAAAGCCGTGCACGAAGGCGATGTCGGCCCCAACACCGGCGGCATGGGGGCTTATTCCCCCACGCCCGTGGTGGACAAAGCGCTGCACAAAAAAATTATGGAAACCATCATCCAACCCACCATCGACGCCATGGCCGCTGAAGGCTGTCCTTACAAGGGCGTGCTGTTCGCGGGTTTGATGATCGCCAACGGTGAGCCCAAAGTTCTGGAATACAACGTCCGTTTTGGCGATCCGGAATGCCAAGTGCTGATGGCGCGGATGAAATCCGATGTGCTCGAAGCGCTGTTGGCATGTGCAAACGGCACCCTGGCCAAAACCTCCATCACGTGGAAAAAAGACACCGCCCTGGTGGTGGTGATGGCCGCAGACGGTTATCCGGGTCACTACGCGACGGGCTCCGAAATCAACAATTTGGGCGATGCCCGGGCGATTAAGGGGGTGGAAATCTTCCACGCCGGAACCAAGTTCAAAGGCAAAAAGGTGATCTCCGACGGTGGTCGCGTTTTGGGCGTAACGTCCACGGGCAAAACCGTCAAAGACGCTCAGGACAAGGCTTACCAAGCCGTCGATGCGATCAAATGGCCGGAAGGTTTTTGTCGTCGCGATATTGGCTGGCGGGCGCTGGAACGCGAATAGGACTTCCCATGGATGAGCAAACCCGCACCAACCTAGAAGCCGCCGCATGGCGAAGCTTTGTCGGTCACCTGCAAAAGCGCACCGATGTGCAAAACATCGACTTGATGAACCTGTCCGGCTTTTGCCGCAACTGCCTGTACAAGTGGCTGCTGGCGGCGGCCGAGGAACAAGGGGTGCCACTCAGCAAAGACGACGCCATCCAAGCCGTCTACGGCATGAGCATTGCCGAGTGGAAAGCCAACCACCAGACCAAGGCGTCTGAAGAGCAGTTGAAATTGTTTGAAGACACCAAACCGCTGCATTCGGAAATCAGCGGGCATAAATAGGTTCACAACGCCAACCCGGCACCGTCCTGTATCGAAGGCTAATTCTTCGACACAGTTAGACAAAAAAGGTGCTCACATGGCTTGTTATATCGTCAACCGCAACGCTCAAGACAACGGCCAACACGAAGTGCACACGGAAACGTGCACCACGTTGCCCGATTTAGACAATCGAATCCCGCTCGGATCGCACACCAGCTGTCATGGGGCTGTGGCAAAAGCCAAAACGATTTTTCCCACGGCTGATGGCTGCGCGAACTGTTGCCCAGACTGTAATACCGGTTGATCCATCAGACCCACCGTCATGGCCGGGGATGACGTTTGAGGTCAGAAAGACGCTTAGCGTTTTTCGCGAAAAAAGGTTTTCAACAACTCTGCCGCCGCCGCTTCGTTGAGGCCGCCATAGACTTCGGGGGCGTGGTGGCAGGTTGGTTGTTGGAACATCGCCGGGCCGTGTTCGACACCGCCCATTTTGGCATCATAAGCACCGAAATAAACGCGGCGAATGCGGGCGAACGAAATGGCCGTGGCGCACATGGCGCAGGGCTCCAAAGTGACGTAGAGATCCATGCCGTTCAACCGCGCCGAGCCGATTTTGCTGGCGGCAGCGCGAATTGCCAACAGTTCGGCATGGGCGGTGGGGTCGCTCAATTCTTCGGTGCGGTTGCCTTCGCGGGCCAAAACCGTTTCGGTTTCAGGATCGACAATCACACAGCCGACCGGGACCTCACCGCGTTCAAACGCGTTTTGAGCTTCCAACAGGGCCATTTCCATATAGGTTTCGCTGCGATTGTTCATGGTCTCAAGGTGCAATTGCACGACTTCTACGTCAAGTCTTCTTGCTCCAAACCCTTTGGCCCCGTACATTCCCCCCTATGACACATGATTCACACACAGATTTGATCACCCCCGTCATCGGCATTCCGCTCGACAGCGACACCGGTGGCGCGGATCAGTATTCCAAGTTTCCTTGGTATGCGTTGCGCCACAACTATATTTCGGCGGTGGTGAAGGCCGGAGGGCTGCCATTGTTGCTGCCCCACGAACCCAGCTTGCTCGACATCTATCTCGACGACATCGACGGGTTGCTCATCACCGGCGGCAATTTTGATGTCGATCCCGCCCTTTACGGCCAAACCATCGTCCACGATAGCGTCACCACCAAAGACGATCGCACCTCGTTTGAAATGGGCATGCTGCAAGGGGCGCTGAAACTCGATGTGCCGATCTTGGGCATTTGCGGGGGTCAACAGCTGATCCATGTGGCGCTGGGCGGCACCTTGGTGCAGCATATCCCCGACGAATTTCCGGGGTGTTTAGCGCACGAACAGCCCAATCCCCGCGACCAGGTCAGTCACAACGTCGAGATCACCAAAGGCACCTTGCTCGATCAGATCATTGGCCAGCCCCACATCCAGGTGAACAGCGCGCACCACCAAGCGGCCCGTGATGAACCTGCTGGCGTGCGCATCAACGCCCGCGCGCCCGACGGCGTCATTGAAGGCTGTGAGGCCATCAACATGAGCTTTTGTCTGGGCGTGCAATGGCATCCAGAATTTGAAATCACCCCCGCGGACTCGCGCATCATGGCCGCTTTTGTTGAAGCCGCACGCGTTTACGCCATCGATCGGGACAACAGCTATGACTGATCAAGACGACATCCAAGACGCTCCCGAGGACCCCACCGAAGACGACGTTAACAACGCAGCCTCAGATGAGGCTGACAAAGGCGAACGCATTGCCAAAGTGATCGCCCGCGCGGGACTGTGTTCCAGGCGCGACGCGGAACGCCTGATCGAAGAGCGACGCGTCAAGGTCAACGGCAAACTCATCGACAGCCCCGCCACCTTTGTCAGCGACCCGACCACCGTCGTTGTCGACGGCAAACCTTTGGCCGCCCCCGTTGAACCCCAATTGTGGCGTTATCACAAACCGCCTGGACTGGTCACAACGCACAAGGACGATCAAGGCCGCGAGACGGTGTTTGATAAATTACCCCGCGAAGCCGGACGGCTGGTCTCGGTGGGACGCCTCGATCTCAATTCCGAGGGTCTGTTGCTGCTGACCAACGACGGCGGGCTGGCGCGCGAATTGGAACTGCCATCCAACGACTGGGTGCGCACCTACCGGGTGCGGGTGTTTGGTTTTGTCGATGACGAAAAGCTGGCCGCATTGAAGGCGGGCATCACCCATGACGGCGTGACCTATGGGTCCATCAATGCGCGCATTGAAAAGAAAACCGGGCGCAATGCGTGGCTGATCGTGTCGCTGACGGAAGGCAAAAACCGCGAAATTCGCCGCGTCATGGAATACCTGGAACTCCAGGTGAACCGCTTGATCCGCACCAGTTACGGACCGTTTCGTCTCGACAACCTGCAACGCGGCGACCTGCAAATGATTCCGCGCCGCCAGATGATTGATCAGTTGGGCGGCAAGCTTGATGGCTCCGGCATACCGATCAAAATGACCAAAACGGGTTGGGCCAAAGCCAAACCCAAATCCAATGCCAAGCCGAAATCGAAGCCACGGCCAAAACCCCAGGGCTCAAAACCCCTTAGCTCAAAACCTCAGGGCACAAAACCTTGGGACACAAAACCTGCGGGCAAGGGGCCGGTTAAGTCCAAAGGCCCGCAACGCAAGCCCCGCACGTCGTCGAGCGCGTGAGCGGCCCATGCGCATCGTCAGCGGCAAACACAAAGGTCGCCCGCTAGCAGCCCCCAAAGGTCGCGATACCCGGCCAACCTCGGATCGCGCCCGCGAGGCGATGTTTAACGTTCTTGAACATTTGCCCGACAGCCCCGCCCTGTCCGGTGCACGGGTCATCGACGTGTTCGCAGGCACCGGTGCGTTGGGGTTGGAGGCTTTGTCCCGCGGTGCCGCCCATGTCGTTTTTGTCGAAAACAACAGAGCCGCCCTCGACGTGCTCAAAGCCAATATTCAAACATTGGGCGAAGGTGCAAACACCTCCATCCTGCCCATCAAAGCTGCGTCCTTGGGCATGCCCAATGCAGCCGTTGACTACGCCTTCCTAGATGCCCCTTACGCCAAAAACTTAACAGAACCGACCTTGCACGTTTTGGCGACGCTGGGCTGGTTGAACGAAGGTGCGATCATCTTGGTCGAAGTTGCCCAATCTGAGAGCTTAACACCACCACCCCAATTTTCCTTACTCAAAGAAAAAACCTATGGTGCGGCTCGCGCTGTATTTCTACGATTTTTCCGATAGTATGAGAAATTCTATTTAACACACCCCAGTAGTATTAGTGTTCTATCATCTATTTTCGAGACGTAATTAATTGCACTATTTTTGTGTGGATTTTGTTCTGGAATATGGTTACAACACATATCTCAAAACAAGATGCTCACCATTCTAGGAGGTTTCCCCCCATGGCAACACCGCCGCTTTTCATCATGCTCAGCTCAGTTGATCGTGACAAACTGCAACTCGCTTCCATGATCGCGTCCGTCGCGGCTGTGTCTGAACGCCCTGTTCACGTTTTTGTGTCCATGGGTGCCATTAAGGTCTTCGCCAAAACCGCCAGCGGCAATGACCGCTACGGTGACAGCGCTTTCAATGCTGAACTGTGTGAGAAAAATGCCCCAGACCCCATCGATATGTTCGGCCAGGGCAAAATGCTCGGCGATATGAAGGTGTGGGCCTGTTCCATGGTGCTTGACGTATTGGGCTGGGATGAAAGCGACTTGGTTGATGATTTATTTGATGGTCAAATGGGTCTCACCAAATTCTTGTCCGACGCCGAAGAAGGTCAATTGCTGTCCATGTAAGGCAAACCATTTCTCTTCACGCTAACACCAAAAGGCATCCCATCGCCCCCGGGGTGCACACAAGCCCAGGAGTCCAAACCATATGAGTGAACGTAAACTAATTGATGCCCGTGGTTCTTTTTGCCCCGGCCCGCTGATGGAACTCATCGCGTCGCTGAAGCTGATGGAAATCGGTCAGGAAGTTGAAATTCTGTCCACCGATCAAGGTACGGCCAAAGACGTACCTGAATGGTGTGCCAAAGTCGGCCATGAAACGGTTGAATCTGGCGAGAAAGACGGCCACTGGTATGTGGTTGTGCGCAAAGCAAAATAATCATCTATCGATCCGCTGCGGCTTTGGGGAGCCGTCGCGTTAACACACTAAGGGAGGTATTCCATGTCAAAGAAGATTCTTATCGTTGGTGGCGGTTTGGCCGGCACCATCATTGCCAACGGACTGTGCCGTCATATCAGCACAGAAATCCGCAAAGGCGATGTGTCTATCACCATGTTGGGAAACACCGACACCCACATGTATCAACCGGGCCTGTTGTACGTTCCATTCGGCAAAATTCGTGAACGCGAATTGTTCCGCCCGCAGCGCAAGGTTTTGGACAAGCGCATCATCTTCCACATCGACCCTGCGACCAACATCGACGTCGACAACAAAAAGGTCACGTGTAAATCCGGCGCTGTGCACGAATACGACTATCTGGTCATCGCCACCGGTTCGCGTTTGATGCCGCAAAATATTCCGGGCATGGTCGAAGGCGCACATTGGCTCTACGACCTTGAAGGCGCGCGCAAGATGCGCGATGCACTGGACAAGTTCGAAGGCGGCAAAATCGTCGTCAACGTCAACGCACCGCACAAATGCCCGGTTGCTCCGCTGGAAATCACCTTCATGTTGAAAGAATACATGGAAGGCAAAGGCCTGTGGGACAAGACCGAGATCACCTACACCTATCCCATCGGTCGTTTGCACGCGCTGGAACCCGTTGCCGAATGGGCCAAACCCGCAATGGATGCCGTTGGCATCAAGTACGAAACCTTCTTCAACACCAAAGAAGTCGATCCCAAGGCCAAGACCATTTCGTCGGAAGAAGGCGTTACGCTGCCTTACGACCTTCTGGTCACCATTCCGCCGCACGCTGGTGCCGAAGTCATCACCGATTCCGGTTTGGGCGATGGCGGCTGGGTGCCGACCAACAAAACCAAATTGCTGCGCGAAGGTTCAACGGACGTGTTTGTGTGTGGCGACACCACCAACATTCCGATTTCCAAAGCCGGTTCCACCGCGCACTTCGAAGCCGACACCATCATCGACAACTTGGCGTCCTTGCTGACCGAAGGGCGCTGGGCGCGCGATTACGATGGCAAAGTCTTCTGCTTTGTCGAAACCGGTTTGAAAACGGGGACCTACGTGTGGTTCAACTACACCACCCCGCCGAACCCCGGCGCCCCGTCACAGATGATCCACTGGTTCAAGCTGGCCTATAACCGACTGTATTGGCTGTCCGCACGCGGCTTACTGTAAGGGAGCAGATATCATGAGCGAGACTCAAGAAAGTACGCTGCGCCTAGTTCAGGCCGCGACCGATGCCATGACCGACGGCATGGTCGAACGCTTCGCCACAACCGGCGGCAATGCGTTGGAAGTTTTGGATCGTCTCAACGACGACGATACCAAAGACGCGATTATGAACACCATCGACCGCCTGACCGAACTGCAACGTTCAGGCGCGCTCGACACCTTGTTCGACGTCGTGATCTTGATGCATGGACTGCGCTCGGCAATGACGGATTCCATGGTCGAACGTCTGGTAATTTGGGCGGAAACCATGATCAACAACGTCGCCAACGAACATCTGGCCGAATTTGCCGGGGAAACCGTTGACGCCATGCACGAAGCTGCCGTGGAAACAGCGGCGCACAAATCCAGCGGTGGTCTGATCTCGACCATCTCCATGCTCAGCAAACCGGAAACCCAGCAAGCCATCAAGTTTATGATGAACTTCGCCTGCAAAATGCAGAAAAACGTCTCCGATTCTCAAGGTTTAACGAACGAGTAAGTCCTCCGTTCGCTATCTTCTTATTGCTCGCCGTGGCTCCCCTGGTGCCACGGCGAGCTTTATTTTGTGCAAATGATTTTACGCCCGGATTTGATCAAACACTTGAAGTTAAACCGTGACCGGCGCAATGTGCGCACCTTGTACAATCCCCAAATACCTTCAAAATAGATTGCCCCATGAACACTACCCCGATGGACCACACAATACGATCATGACAATGCGCTCTTTCCTGGCTCTCGTCGTTGCCGTCATCCTTGCGGGTGCGGCGCAGTTTTTCATGTGGCAGTGGTTGATTGAGCGCGGCGATGCACCCGATGTTCGCGCCATTCAGTCGATGTCCTTTTCGCCCTTCACCCGCCATCAGAACCCCACCGTTGATGCCTCCGTCACCTTGGCGCAAATTGACAAGGACTTGGCGATCGTCACACCGATCACCGGCGCGATCCGAACTTATTCGGCAACCCAGGGGCTGGAATCCGTTCCTCTGGAGACGGTTAAGAAAAAAGGCTTTCGGGTTGTTCAAGGCATTTGGTTGTCTCAAGACGACACCCGCGACGCCCTTGAGATCGATAACGGCATCTGGCTGGCCAACAACAACAAAAGCGTCGTGGCGCTTGCAGTGGGTAACGAAACCTTACTGCGTGAAGACAAAACCCTCGAAGAATTGATCGGCATCTTGCAAGACCTGCGTCACAAGGTGAAAAAAAACACGCTGATCACCACCAGTGAAACCTGGGATATGTGGATCAAACACCCCGAGCTGGCCGAAAACGTTGATTACATCAACGCTCACATCTTGCCCTTCTGGGAAGGCATCCCCGAAGAGGAGGCCGTTGCCTATACCTTTGACAAATATGACCTGTTGAAGGCCACTTTTCCGAACAAACCTATTGTGATCGGAGAATTTGGCTGGCCGTCACGCGGCTACAATCAACGCGCCGCCGATGCGGCCCCGGTAACCCAGGCGCGGGTTTTGCGTGAATTCATCACCGAAGCGAACCGTCGCGGGATCGATTACAACATCATCGAGGCCTTCGACCAGCCCTGGAAAGTCGCCGAAGGCATGGTCGGTGCCTATTGGGGTCTATTCAACGCCCAGCGTCAGCCCAAATTCGCCTTGCAAGGTCTGGTCATCGAGCCCGAACGTCGCCCGAAAATGATCGCCAGCTTGCTCATGGGCGCGTTCTTGACGGTCATCGGGTTGGCCCGGCGGCGTCCGACCTTTGGCCACGCACTGCTTTATGCCTTGGCTGCCAATGGTATGGGCCTGGGCATCATCGCCGCCGCATGGTGGCCGTTTGAGGCCTATATGTCACCCGGCACTTGGGTCATGTGGAGTGTCGGTGTGGCGGCCATCTTACCCTTGGCGGCGATTACTTTGGCGCGCATCCACGAAATTTCCGAAGTGGTGCTGGGGCACAAGCCGAGGCGGTTGTTTATCCCCGGAACCACACCCACGTCCGCCGCCGCCGCCCTGCCCCTGGTGTCGATCCAAGTCCCGGCTTACCGGGAACCGCCCGAGATGTTGATTGAGACGCTGGACGCCTTGGCCGTACTCGATTACCCCAACTACGAAGTGTTGGTCATCATCAACAACACTCCAGATGAGGACTTGTGGCGACCGGTTGAAAGCCACTGCCAGGCTTTGGGCGCGCGCTTTAAATTCCTCAATTATCCGGCCATTGATGGTTTCAAGGCCGGTGCGCTTAACCGCGCCATGAAAGAAGTCGACCCACGGACGGAAGTTCTGGCCCTGATTGATGCCGATTATGTGGTCGATCCCAATTGGCTGAAGGACCTGACACCGGTCTTCGAAGACCCCCAAGTGGCCATCATGCAAGCCCCCCAAGATCATCGTAACGCATCCGATTCAGCCTTCCACCGCATGATGCAATGGGAGTTTGCGGGCTTTTTCGACATCGGCATGGTTCAGCGTAACGAAGACAACGCCATCATCACCCACGGTACCATGCTGTTGATCCGTCGCAGCGCCTTTGAAGCGGTGGGCGGCTGGCAAGTCGATACAATCGTGGAAGACACCGAACTGGGGCTTCGCCTTTATCAAGCGGGCTTCAGCGCGCATTACACCAATCGCCGCTATGGCTGGGGGCTTTTGCCCGACACCTTCAAGGCCTATAAAAGCCAGCGTCATCGGTGGGCCTATGGGGCGCTGCAAATCATCAAAAAGCATGGCCGGGCCATGTTGCCGGGTGGCAAAACCCTGACTCGCGAGCAAAAGTTTCATTTCACCACGGGGTGGTTCTTCTGGCTGTCGGATGCTTTGGGCATCTTGATCGCCTTGCTCAATTTGATTTGGGTGCCGTTGGTTTTGGGGCTGGATATGATGGTCCCAACAGTCGCCATGACGGTGCCGATTTTGACCGCCTTTTGCGTCAACATTTTGCACAACCAACTGCTGTACCGCATTCGCGTGAAGGCGCGCTTTATCGACACCTTGTCCGCCGGCATTGCGGCCATGAGTTTGCAATGGACCGTCGCCAAGGCCGTCTTTGATGGTCTGATCAAGGAAAGTCTGGCCTTTGCCCGCACCGAAAAGGGTGCTGGAAAGAAAAAACGCCCGGGCGCAACCTTCCAAGCGCTGCGTGAAACCTTGCTCGGACTGGCCTTGGCCGCTTCCGCGCTGACCCTTCACTTGACCAACGAGCAAGAAGTCATGGAGGTGTCCTTTTTTGCCGCGACCTTGGCCATCCAGTCCATCCCCCTGCTCGCCGCCACCCTGATGCACACGATCGAACTTTTGGGCCCGGTCCCGGTCAACCCGGAAAAAAGCTAGGGCCTAAAAAAGCTAAGGGCCTGAAAAAGCTGATCAGCGCCGTCCGAACAGCTTTTCGATATCGCTGAGTTTCAATTCCACATAGGTCGGACGACCGTGGTTGCATTGGCCGGAATGAGGGGTGGCTTCCATTTCCCGCAAAAGCGCGTTCATTTCGTTGCCATTGAGCCGCCGACCAGCGCGCACCGAACCGTGGCATGCCATGGTCGCGGCGACGTCGGCGAGTTTTTCGTGCAGCGACAGCATTTCGCCCCATTCGGCCAAATCGTCAGCCAAGTCCTTGATCAGCTTTTGCACGTCGGTTTGCCCCAACATGGCGGGCACTTCCCGCACCACCACCGCGCCCTCGCCAAACGGTTCAATCACCAGACCGAGCTCTTGCAGTTCGTCCAGGCGCTTGATCAAGCGGGCGGCGGACGCTTCGTCCAGCTCCACCACTTCGGGCAACAGCAAACCTTGACGTTTGATGCCGCCTGCATCCAAAGCCTGTTTCATGCGTTCATAAACGATGCGTTCGTGGGCCGCGTGTTGATCGACGACAACGATGCCGTCCGCCGTCTGGGCGACAATATAGGTTTCGTGCACCTGGGCGCGGGCCACCCCCAAGGGGTAATCATTGGGCTCGGTTTCAAAGCCATCGGGTACAGAGTCAGAACGCGCCGTCGGGGCCATAGCAAAATTATGCAACGGGGCTTGAAACGCCGCCGCCCGATCAGATAGTCCAGCCGTCCCCGCGTATCCGCCCCCTTGGGCATAGGGTCGCGACTGGAACTGCGCCAAAGCTCCAGACACATCCTGCGGCCGCAGAGATCCCAGCGCCGCCCCGGCGACGGTGGTGGAAGCCCGGTGTCCGGCGTCGGCCAAGGCATGCTTGAGCGCACTGACGATCAGGCCACGCACCAAACCGGCATCGCGAAAGCGCACCTCGGTTTTCGCCGGGTGGACGTTGACGTCCACTTGATCGGGAGGGATTTCCAAATAAAGCGCAATGTACGGATAGCGGTCATGGGCCAAAAAATCACGATACGCCCCCCGCACGGCGCCAAAAAACAGCTTGTCTTTCACCGGACGGCCATTGACGAACATGTACTGATGCTGGGCGTTGCCGCGATTGAGCGTCGGCAGCCCAATGTGCCCGGTCAAGCGCACGCCTTCGCGTTCGGCTTCGACCTGCAAGGCGTTGTCAAAAAAGTCCCGGCCCATAATCGCGCCCAGGCGGTCCAAACGCTGGGTGAACAATTCACCCTGGGCGGGAGCCAAGCGGATGGATGTGCGGGTGCCGTCAGACAGTGTAAAGCCCACCCCCGGATGGGCCATGGCGAGACGGTGGATGATTTCTTGGGCGTGACTGAGCTCGGTGCGCGCCGCTTTGAGAAACTTCAAGCGTGCCGGCGTGGCAAAAAACAAATCACGCACTTCGACCCGCGTGCCTTGGGGATGAGCCGCGGGCTGCACTTGACCCACGTGGCCGCCTTCGACACTCAGCGTCCACGCGCTGTCACCATCTTTAACCCGCGACGTGATCGACAACCGCGCCACCGCGCCAATGGACGGCAACGCTTCGCCGCGAAAGCCCAACGACTTGATGTGCACCAAATCATCATCGGGCAATTTTGACGTCGCGTGACGCTCAATCGCCAAAACGATTTCGTCGGCCGTCATGCCGCAGCCGTCATCGCTGACACTGATCAAGGTGCGCCCGCCGTCGCGCAACTGGATGTCGATGTTGGCTGCCCCTGCATCCAAAGCGTTTTCCACCAATTCTTTCAACGCCGACGCTGGACGCTCAACCACTTCACCAGCGGCGATTTGGTTGACCAGGGTTTCCGGCAAACGACGAATAAGCGGAGAAAGCGCCATGGGTTTGGCTCATCCTTAACACGGCAAAAAGGAAGAATCGGTGCGTAAAGACTACCACGTTAGGGGCTGGGAACAATGCCCGCAGGCTTGCCGACCACCACAATGTCGAGTTTGTCCACGTGCAGGTACTCGGCCGCCACCCGCTTAACCCCAGCCAGATCCACGGCCCCGATATAGGCCTTGCGGTGGTCCAAATAATCAATCCCCAAGCCATTGATCTGCATGGACACCAAAACCCGCGCGATGGCCCCGGTGGAGGTAAACGTCAACGGGAACGATCCGGTGATGTAAGTCTTGGCGTTATTCAGCTCTTGCGCGCTGACATCGCCCGTCGCCATGCGCGTCCATTCGCTCCGCAGCACGTCCAAAGTCTCGGCCACGCGGGCATTTTCGGTGCCGACGCTGCCGAGAATCAGGCCTGCGTGATCAAGCGGATAAAGATCAGAGCCCACCGAATATGCCAAGCCCCGCTTTTCGCGAATTTCTTCATACAACCGCGACGTAAACGAGCCTCCGCCCAAGATGTGGTTCATCACCAAAACCGTATAAAAATCGGGATCGTCGCGTTTCAGTCCCGCTTGACCAAACACGATGGTGCTTTGCGGAACGTCCAGTTCGATCACCTGCACGCGCCCGGTGGCGTTGGGAACGACATCTGCGGCACGCGGTGTGGTGGGTTGGGCCGGCAAGGTGCCAAAGGTCTTGTCCAAGAGCGCGCCCAAACGCTCAGGCGTCACGTCACCGACCACGCCGACAACCAAATTGCCGCGCGCCAGTCGGGTGTGCACAAACGCTTTTAAGTCGGCCTGGGTCAGCCCCGTGACGCTTTCAACCGTGCCGTCAGAATCGCGGCCGTAGCCGTGATCGGGAAACATCGCTTTAAAGAACGCATTGTAGGCCAGCTTGCCGGGGCGTTGAGAATCGCTTTGAATACCCGCGATCAGTTGGCTTTTGAGACGCGCCACCGGCTCGTCGTCGAACCGGGGCTGGGTCAACGCCAACCGCAGCAAGTCCATGGATTGGTCCAAGTTTTCGGTGAGCGTGGTGACTTCACCGCCAAAACGGTCATTACTGGCACTGAACCGCAGCGTGATGGATTGATCGGCGAGAATTTGCTGGAACGTCTGACTGTCGAACTCACCAGCTCCTTCGTCCATGGTGCTGGCCGCCAAATTGGCCAATCCGGCCTTATCTGCCGGGTCCATTTCAGCGCCGCCGCGAAACGCCAAGCGCACCGACACCACCGGGTTGGAATGGTCTTGCACCAACCAAGCCTCAATTCCCTGGGGACTGACAACCCGCTCAACCTCCACCGCCGCCGCTTGAAACGACAGCAAGCTCAAGGGCAGGGCAACCGCCAGCAAAATCACATAAAGCTTTTTCATGCGCCAATTCATGCCCCGTCTCCTTTGCCGTTCGCCAACAGCTTGGTGGTGATGCGGCGCGGCTCTGCCAAAACAGCATTCAGTGCATCCAAGACATCTTGTTCGCCAACGGCCCCAATGTGCTCCGGCCAGTCCTCAACCGATTCAAGCTTGTGACCCGAAGCCAGCGCGCCACCGATGGCATAGGCACCGGCTTTCATGGCATCGCGGGAAAAGATCGCGTCCGCCAGCATGCGTTTTTTGATCCGTGCCAACTCACCATCTGCCAGACCTTCATCGACCAGGCGCTGGGTTTCAAGGCGCACAGCTTTTGAAATTTCATCCAAGCTCACACCCGGACGGGGTGATGCATAAAAGACAAATTGGCCGTCACCGCGTGCCGAAGCCATGTAATCCGTCCCCACCGAGACCGCCAGGGGGCGTTCAATAACCAAGGCCTTATACAGGCGCGACGTGCCGCCACTGCCCAGCAGTTCCGACAGCACTTCCAACGCCGCGACCCGACGGGTTTCGCCGTTGGTTAAGGACGGTTGGATGATGTGCTCAGACCAACTGGCCTGCTTCACCCGGTCGTCGCGCAACACCGTTTCCCCGCCGATGATGGGGGCGTCAGTGGTCAAAGGGGCGCGCTTGGGCAATCCGCGCGGGGGAATGGGGGCGTAATATTTTTCGGCCAAACGCTTAACTTCAGCAACGTCGACATCGCCCGCCACCACCAAAATGGCGTTGTCAGGCGCGTAGTGGTCTTTATAAAAGCTGAGCGCGTCTTCACGGCTCAAGGCCTCCGTTTCCGCCCGCCAGCCGATGATGGGGCGACCGTAAGGATGGCCTTTGGGGAAGAGCTTTTGCATGGCCTGTTCAGATAAACGCGCAGCGGGTTTGCCTTCCAGACGTTGATTGCGTTCTTCCAAAACCACCGCCAATTCGGTGGCAACATCTTCAGCGCTTAAGACCAAATGGGTCATGCGGTCGGCTTCCAGTTCCATCACCATTTCCAGCTGATCGCTGGCGACGGTTTGGTGGTAGCCGGTATAGTCCAAGCTGGTGAAGGCGTTTTCCTCGCCGCCGTGCTGGGCGATCAACTTTGAAAATTCGCCGTCGGGATGCTTGGGCGTGCCCTTGAACATCAAATGTTCCAAAAGGTGTGCCACCCCCGATTTGCCCTTGGGCTCATCGGCAGCGCCGGCCTTGTACCACACCATGTGCAGCACCACCGGAGCCCGGTGATTGGGCAGCACCACAACGTCCATGCCGTTTTTCAAGGTAAAAGTCTCGGGATTGAACACCCCGGCCATGGCTTGACCGCTCCACAACCCCAGCGCCAAGGCGCCGACAACACAGATGCGCAACAGAGTTTTTGTCATAACCATCCCATCCAGAACTTAAGGCCACTTCTTTTACAACGTGGCATGTAGGGTTTGTAAGGGACAATTGCGGCGAAAAAAGGAAAACCTTTTCGCCGCTCCCCTTGCATTATCCTTGACTTTGACAGGGCCTTACTGGCTTTCTCCTGCGCCTGAAAGATTTTTGGAGTTTCATCCATGCCCCGCCTGTTGAATGCGCTTGTGTCCTTGCTGATTGTGATCGCTGCCAGCGCCACCTTTTGGGCGGGACTGGGACGATCTGTGGACTTGGTTGACGTGCCCGGCGGACGCTTGGCGTGCTTGTCCTATACCCCTTATGACGGCAGTTCTTCGCCGCTCGACGGCAAGGATTTCAAGGCCTCAACGGAAGGTATCCGAGCTGACCTGGAAGCGGTGCAAAAGGTCACCAATTGCATCCGCACCTATTCGGCGCTGGACCCCGCATCCAAGGTGGTGCCCATCGCCGCCGAACTGGGACTGACGGTTTGGCAGGGTTTGTGGATCGGTGCCCGCGAAGACGAAAACGACGCCGAAATCAATGCCGCAGCCGCCCTCGCCAAGGCCTATCCCGGCACGATCCAACGGTTTGTGGTCGGCAACGAGGTGTTGCTGCGCCGAGAACTTCTGGGCGAAGAACTGGCGGTCCTTCTCCAACGGGTCAAAGCCTTAGCGCCGGGCATTCCCGTCACATATGCCGACGTGCCGGAGTTTTGGCGCCGCAACCCGGTGCTGGGCGACGCCGCCGACGTTGTCACCATCCACATTCTGCCCTATTGGGACGACCCGTTGCCCATGACCATGGACGAGGTTCAGGCCCATGCGCGCGCGCTGGTGAAAGAAATGCAGTCCCTTTACCCCAACCACCCGGTCGCCATCGGTGAAATCGGCTGGCCGAGCGCGGGGCGTACCCGTGGCGGGGTGATTCCGAACTTGGTCAACGAGGCCCGTTTTGTGCGCGAATTCGTCGCTCAGGCCGACGCCATCGGCGTGGATTACAACATCGTCGAGGCCATTGACCAAGATTGGAAAATCTGGCCCGAAGGCACGGTCGGTGGTCATTGGGGCATTCTCGACAACCAGCGGCGGGAAAAGTTTCCCCTCATCGGTCCGGTGTCGGAATGGCCGCGCTGGCCGCTGGCGGCAGCTCTGTCCAGCTTGGGCGCAGTGACGGCGATCATGTTGGGTGGATTTGGCGTCTTTGGTCAGGCTCCCGCGACGTTTGCGCATGGGTTAAAATTGGCAGGCCTTGGTCAGGCGATGGGTATTATGACCGTGCTGGGCATTCGGTTTATCGTCGACACCAGCTTCGGTTGGCCAGTGTGGGTATTGAACAGCACCATGCTTGGCTTTGGACTGTTATGTGTTTTAACGCTTGGACCGATAAGTGTTGGCAGAACGCAGCCCCTGCGCGCCGCTTCGATTGCAGCGGTGGCCGCTTGGCTGCGCCGTCCCGCCCGGATGCGCTGGAGCACTGAAATCGGCCTCGGCCTGGTGTTCGCCGTTCCCTTGCTGTGGACCGGACAGCTGGCGATTTTGCATGCCTTTGACGGCCGCCACCGCGATTTTCCCCTGGCGATCTTGGTGCCGATTGCTTGTGTTCAAGCGCTGCGGTGGTGGCAAGACCGCAAGGGCAAGGACCAAGTTTCTCATCTGGGTGAGCGACGGGAAGAAGCCTGGCTGGCCATCATCTTCCTGGTTTGCGGGGCGCTGGCGTGGAACGGACCGAACAATGTCGAGGCGATGGCGTGGATGGCGACGTTAGTCCTGTTCGCGCTGCCGTGGCTGGGCGAGGTCCGGTTCGAGCTGCGTCGTCTGTTCATGACGAGTGGCACTCAACACCGCCACCAGCAACCCGGAGGCCGATAAATACGCATTGTAGAGAAACAAGCCCGCACCGCCGAACCCGGCCGCTGTGATCACCGCCACCACCCCCCAACGCTGCCAACGCCCTTTGAGAACCAGCGACACGAGCGCCAAGGCCAGCGCAGCATACCCGTAAACGCCCGCTCCGTTGATGGTGATGATGGCGCTGCGCCCCCCGCACCACCAGGGCGGCGTTCCGGAGCGGCACACTGCCCCCATCATTTCCGGTTCGATCAATTGATCGCGCAGCACCGACGCGGCCAGCGCCGCAACAACGGCGATGAGCAGCACAGCCAGAACAGGATGACGCAACGGCGCGAAGAGCAAATGTTTCATACGCCGTCTCTTAATCTTTTCCACGAAGACTGACCATCAAAAAGAGAGGGAGGCGAAAAGAACGGGGCGGAACAAAAAAAAGGGGCGTGAAAGCACGCCCCTTTTATGTCAATGAAATCC
This sequence comes from Magnetovibrio blakemorei, assembly GCF_001746755.1. Classification (GTDB taxonomy): domain Bacteria; phylum Pseudomonadota; class Alphaproteobacteria; order Rhodospirillales; family Magnetovibrionaceae; genus Magnetovibrio; species Magnetovibrio blakemorei. The sequence continues at coordinate 88,329 of NZ_MCGG01000021.1, forward strand.
GTGCGTCAGTTAAACCAGCCGTCGAATAACCCTTCCAAAGGCGCCTTGGATTTGGTTTCGATAATGGGCGTCTCGCCGGCGTTGACGGGCTTGCCCAGCGCTTGATTTTCTTGCAGGCGCTGCAATTCTTTTTGTGGTGAAACGACGACGCCGGGATTGGGATCAAACATCAGAGCTTCCATAAAGTTCTGATCTTCTTCGGCAAACGCTGAGGTTTCGCGGTTGACCGTCTGGCGAATGCCGGGTTCAGCGTTCTGCACACCCGCCTGCATCAATAAAGCCGACGTGCCAGGGGTAGCGGCTTGAACGGGTTGGAGCTGAATATCGCGACCGCTCAGCATCACGCGCTTGGCAACCACTTGCGGGTCGTCCGTTTTGCGGGCTGCGGCCTCGGCTTCCGATGGCGGACGTAAGCCATAATCGGGGGGCATGGTCAGCGGTGCACGGGTGTATACGGAAAACTCATCCGGAGCAGCTTTGGTCTGGGTCAATGCCTGGCGGGCACCATCACACCCGGTCAAAGCAACCGCGACCACCATCACCGCAATGGCCATCACCGCACTGGAAGGAGAAGTTTTAGTCATGTGTTTCATCTGTTCCTTGCGCATTTTTACGATGTTCATCCGAGACATCCTTTGAAGACGAATTGTCCGCCCCAGCAAACAAAGATTCCCACATCAACGCCCCGGCACCGATAACGATTGCGCTGTCGGCGACATTGAATGCCGGCCAATGATACCCCAAAACATGTACGTCGAGGAAGTCCGTCACCGCACCAAAGCGAAAACGGTCAATCACATTGCCGATGGCACCCCCTATGATAAGCCCTAAACTCGCTGCAGACCAGCGGGTTTCGACGCGCATCATCCACACCGACAGCCCCAAGGCGATCAACAAGGTCAATCCGATGAGAATGCGCGGACCGTAAACCCCGGCATCGCCGAACATGCCAAAACTGATGCCTTCGTTCCACGCCAACACCAAGTTGAAAAAGGGGGTGAGTTCGAAGTACGACGTCCCGGCGTCCGAAAACAACCCCAACACCCACCACTTTGAAACCTGATCGGCGATCAAAATCAGCACCGCAAGGCCCCACCCCTGAGCACTTCCGTTTCCTTTTGGCGTTTTGGCACCGCTCATTCAGCAGCCCCGCCAGAACCTTTGGTGGACTCGACGGCATCTGCACATCGTCCACACACGGTGGGGTGCTGGGGGTTTGAGCCCACATCTTCGGTGACTTTCCAGCATCGTTCGCACTTGTCGCCAACCGCGACCGTCGGAACAACACCGACGCCGGGAACGTCGTCTATGGTAAAGGCTCCCGCAGGGGCCTCACCTTCGATGAGTTCTGCCATGGACGTGATCGCGATTTCAGCCAAATCGACGCTGTTCATCACCGCCACATAATCCGCCGTGGCATAAACCTTAGGCGCCGCCTGCAAACTTGAACCGATGCGTTTTTCCGCCCGCTCAATTTCCAACGCGCCCGTCACCACGCGGCGCAGTTCACGCACTTTGGACCACTTGGCGGCCAGTGCGTCGTCCAACCATTCAGCAGGGACATCGGGGAACAAGCGCAGGTGCACGCTTTCGCCCTCGCCCGGATTGCGCGCCAACCACGCTTCTTCGGCGGTGAAGCAGATAAACGGAGCCAACCATGCGGTGAGACAATTGAACACTTCGTCCAACACCGTGCGACAGGCCCGGCGCAGGGTGGAATCGGTGCGTTCGCAATACAGCGTGTCTTTGCGCACGTCGAAATAGAACGCGCTCAGCTCGACGGTGCAGAAGTTGTGCAGTTCGGTAAACAACGGGTGGAAATGGAAATCATCGCACGCCTTGCGCACTTTACCGTCCAATTCCCGCAAACGATGCAAGACCCACCGTTCCAATTCCGGCATTTGAGCAAAAGGCAAACGTTCGCTTTCTTGAAAACCGTCCAAGTTGCCCAGCAGATAGCGGAGTGTGTTGCGCAGACGACGATACACGTCGGCGTTTTGCTTCAAAATGTCATCGCCGAACGGCAGGTCGTTGGTGTAGTCCGAGCTCACCACCCACAAACGCAAGATGTCCACGCCGTATTGGTCTTCAACGTCTTTAGGCGTGATGGTGTTGCCCACCGATTTCGACATTTTATCGCCGCGCTGGTCCAAGATGAAGCCATGGGTCAACACCGCGTCATAAGGCGCACGGCCCCGGGTGCCGCAGCTTTCCAACAGCGACGAATGGAACCAGCCGCGATGCTGGTCAGAGCCTTCAAGGTACAAATCCGCGGGCCACTTCAAGTTGGGGCGTTGTTCCAAAACGAAGCTGTGGGTACAGCCGGAATCAAACCACACGTCCAAAATGTCGGTGACTTGGTCAAAATCTTCGGCTTTGTGATCGGCACCTAAGAAATATTGGGCATCGTGGGTGTACCAGGCATCGGCACCTTCTTCTTTGAAGGCTGCAATGATGCGGTCCAGCACCGCCTGATCGCGCAACGGCTCGCCGGTATTTTTGTTCACAAACACGGCAATCGGCACGCCCCAGGCGCGCTGGCGCGAAACGCACCAGTCGGGCCGTTCGGCAATCATCGAACGCAGACGGTTCTTGCCGATGGAAGGCACAAAGCGGGTGTCTTCGATGGCCTTCAGGGCGGTGTCGCGCAGGTCGTTCTTTTCCATGGAAATGAACCACTGGGGCGTGTTGCGGAAAATCACCGGAGCCTTGGAGCGCCACGAATGGGGATAGCTGTGCTCGATGCGCCCGGTGGACAACAGCATGCCCAATTCGGCCAGCTTGTCCGCCACCGCCTTGTTGGCGGGAAAACGGGTTTTTTTCTTTTTGTCGTCGAAAATGAGAACCGGCAGGCCTTCGAACATGGGCACTTGGGCAGTGTAGGTGCCGTCGCCGTTGACGGTATCGGGCACAGGCACGCCGTGCTCCATGCCCAGCACCCAGTCATCTGCGCCATGCCCCGGCGCGATGTGCACGATCCCGGTACCGGTGTCCAGCGTCACAAAATCGCCTTTCAGCGCGCGCACGTCGAATTCATAACCAAAGCCTGCGAAGGGGTGTTTACACACCACGCCATCCAAGCCCTTGTGGCTGGCCAGTTTGGTCCACTCGACAATACCGGCATCCGTCACAAATTGTTCGGCCAAGCCTTCGGCGACGATGAGTCTTTCCCCCACGCGGGCCATGCTGTCATCAGATACGGCTTTCACTTCAAAAACGCCGTAATCAAAAGCGCCATAGGCCACAGCGCGGTTGCCGGGGATGGTCCACGGCGTCGTGGTCCAAATCACCACACAAGCGCCCTGCATTTCAGCAATAGGAGCTTCGGTAACGGGAAAGCGCACATGGATGGTCTGCGAAGAATGGTCGTGGTATTCGACTTCGGCTTCGGCCAAGGCAGTTTTTTCCACCACCGACCACATCACCGGCTTGGCGCCTTTGTACAGCGAGCCGTTCATCAAGAACTTGCCCAGCTCGGCGGCGATCAGGGCCTCGGCTTCAAAATTCATGGTGGCGTAGGGGTGGTCCCAATCGCCCACGAGCCCCAGACGCTGAAACTCTTCACGCTGCACGTCCAACCAATGGGTGGCGAATTCACGGCATTCCTTGCGAAATTCGACCACCGGGATTTGATCTTTGTCCTTGCCCGCAGCACGGTACTTTTCTTCGATTTTCCATTCGATGGGCAGACCGTGGCAGTCCCAGCCGGGGACGTAATTGGAATCCTTGCCCATCATTTGCTGGGAGCGAACGATCACGTCCTTCAAGATTTTGTTCAGCGCATGTCCGATGTGCAGATGCCCGTTTGCATAGGGGGGGCCATCGTGCAGCACGAACTTTTCACGACCTTCGCCCGCTTTGCGGCTCAGCGCATAAAGATCCATGGCTTTCCACCTGGCCAGGGTTTCCGGTTCGCGCTGGGGAAGGCCCGCGCGCATGGGGAAATCGGTCTGGGGCAGGAACACTGTGTTTTTGTAGTCCGTGGTCATAAGTTTCAGCTTTGAGTCTGGAGTCTGTTTAGGGGCAAACGAAGGGCCTTTTTAGCCTTCTTTTGCGAGGATTTCTCTAGCTTTCTCACAATCGAGGACAATTTGCGCTTTCAGCGCATCCAAGCCGTCGAATTTCTGCTCTGGGCGCAGACGTTCCAGCAGCTGGACACGCAGGTGTTTTCCGTACAAATCGCCTTCAAAATCAAACAAATGGGCTTCCAAAATGACGTATTCGCCCTTGTCGAAAGTGGGGCGTTTGCCAACATTGCACACGCCGTTGATCCACGTCACCTCACCATCTTCGACCACGCCCGCGCGGATCGCATAGACCCCCAATGCGGGGCGCAAAAAGTCGCCCAACAGCACATTGGCGGTGGGAAAGCCCAGTTGACGCCCTCGAGCGTCGCCATGCTCAACGCGGCCTTCAACTTCAAAGGGACGCTCCAGCACGTGCGCAGCCCCGTGGGCATCGCCCGCTTTGAGGTAATCCCGCACCCGGGTGGACGAATACACAATGCCCTGCTCGTCGGCAACTTTGGGCACGGCGGTAAAGCCAAAGCCATTGGCCCGGCCCATATGCAACAAGGTGTCGCAGTCGCCTTGACGCTTTTGCCCAAATTGAAAATCGTAGCCCGCCACCACGTGGCTGGCCCCTAAGCCCTTCACCAGAACCTCTTCAACAAATTGGGCGGCTGTCAGGCCGGCAAACGCAAAGTCAAAATGTTGGATCAAAAGTTCATCCACGCCCAACTGTTCGATCATTTGGGCCTTGGTGCGCATGGTGGTGAGACGAAATGGTTCTCCGTCCGGCTTAAACAAAGCGTCGGGATGGGGTTCGAACGTCATCACCGCCCACGGTTTGTTCAGGGCGCGCGCAATGAAGCCCGCCTCGTTGATGACAACTTGGTGGCCTTTGTGAATGCCATCAAAGTTGCCAATCGCGACAACGGATCCGCGGGCGTCCTCGGGCAGGTCGGTGTAGTGGCGAAAGATGCGCATGGTGGCGAAAAGTGCCGTCACGCCCGCCTGGGGTCAAGGGAAATCACACACAAAATGCGGATTACCAAATCTCAAGCAGACGAAGACGGCACAAAACGGCTCAGCGCTTGGGCGGCATCAAGGTGGCTTCGCCTTCCAGAACCACCTTGCCATTGACCAAACAACGGGTCGCAAACTGTACAAATCCCCGTTTTTCGATCAATTCCATCACCTCAGCTTCGGTGGTGACGACATCGCCGACGCGCACAGGCGCGCGAAATTTGAGGCTTTGATTGATGTATATGGAACCCGGTCCCGGCAAAATCGTGCCCACGACCGTGGAAATATAGCTGGCCGACAGCAAACCGTGCGCGATGCAACCGCCAAACGGCGTGTGCTCGGCAGCAAAGGCTTCGTCTAAGTGCACGGGGTTGTGATCGCCCGATACCTCTGCAAAAGCTTTGATGTCAGCGTCGGTGACTTCGCGGACGTACTGGGCGACTTGGCCAACCTTCAATTCGTCAAAATAATAAGCATTGCCTGGTGCCGATCCGGCTGCCTGGGTGATTGCGTCACCGCTCATGTCCTGCGCTCCCATATAATTTTTTTTGTTGATCCGATCAGAGGCATACCCAGCCCCTATGCTGCATTGCAACATTACGACCTTATCGCCTTGAGGGATGTACAGCAAGTTCACAAATCACCGATTTCGCGGTTTTAACGCCCCAACCGCAGCGCTTCACAAACTTCAGGGGGCGGGTCGCCGCACTTTGAGGCGCGGTTGCGTCGCTAAAACACGCCGTTTTGGCATTTGGGGTGGCTTTGCAGGCTGCTTTTTGGCCTTCCCCTGAGGACCATTTGGGTCCGCTTCAAACACATCATCTTCAAATAAATTTGAGCGCAAGCCCCGCGTTTCGGCACGCCGCTCAATCAAGTCCAACGTACGTTGAACGGTCGGATGGCGACTGGGCACGCGGGCTGATTTCAGCATGTGTTCGTGCACAATCACGCCGAGGATGTCGCGCACGTCATTTGCGTCTTTGCACCGTTCCACCCAGCGCAAATACGCCGCAATGGTCCACGGATGGGCGGGCAAGGCCTTCAATTTACGGCCCTCACACCAGCGTTTAAAATCCGCCCAGGTTTTTGTCCGTGTCGCCATTAACGCTCCAGTGGAGGCTCCGTTTGTCGCCTCACAGCAACTGTGTCGCCAGATAAAGCAAAAAACCGCCGTTGATCAACAAAAGCACAGGTGCCGCCTGACGCGCGATGTCCGGCCAGCGGCCCAACAACGCCCCACCGGCCAAACCCAGCCCCAACAAGGCCGGTACCGTACCCAACCAAAACGCCAGCATGGCGAACACCCCGGTCAGCCAGTTCCCGCTGGCTGCCGAAGCCGCCAACGCGCCATAAACCAACCCACACGGAATAAACCCCAATGCACAGCCCAGCGCGTAGCCGCGCAGGCCTACAGGATGGGCAAACAAGGGCTTGATGGTTTTGCCCCAGGCCCTGGCCAAAGCACTCTGAGTCTCACTTGCGTCTTGCGATGCCCCGAATCCGGGCATTTTGACCCCTAAACCGCGAAAGGCATAACCGAGAAAAAACAACGCCGCAAAGAACAACAGTGCGGCCGCGATCCAATGGAGTCCCGGAATTTGCGTCAATTGCTGAGACGCCAGCGCCGCGACACCTCCCAGCACCATATACGTCGTGCCACGCCCCAAATGATAGGGCACCAATGCCCCCCCCGTTACACGTTTGAGCTCACTCATATTCGAGAGGGACACGGTTTCCAGGCGCGCTTGGACTTGAGAAATGACAAAAGGCCCGCACATGCCCAGGCAGTGCGTCGCCCCACCGGCGAATCCGGCCATAAAAAGGGCAAATAACAATCCCTGTGAGCCGTCGATGGCCGCACTACAATGCGCGACCCCCGCAACCAAAAGACTATCCAAATAAGCACCTTGATCCATAAGCCTAGATACCTCGTTGTTCTATATGTGTTTTTATTACGATCAAAAATTATTCTAAAGAATTCAGTGCGTTATACGCCCAACATTTTGGACCGGGAAGGCTCACTTTATCCACCTCCAAAGTTAGACTGGACTAATTTAACGTTGCATTAAACACAATATAAGTGTTTAAATCTCCGCGTTCGGGGACCCCCGTTTTGGTCCCCTTGGCTTTAGGGAGCCCGTTTCACCCCTGAGTCGGTGGGCATTTTACTCTTAATACCAGTACGATAGCTCATCTCTCGGTTTACGAAAACAAGGTTGGGAGCCAGAGATGTCTTCAGCATCCCTCGCAAATACGGCGAGTTCCGGTACGCCTGAATATTACGATGATCTAATCAAGAAATTCGTAATTGCATCAGCGTTTTGGGGCTTAGCTGGTTTCCTGGCAGGCGATTTGATCGCTTGGCAGCTTGCCTTCCCGGTTCTTAATATGGACCTGGAATGGACCACATTCGGACGTTTGCGTCCGCTTCATACGTCGGCGGTGATCTTCGCCTTCGGCGGTAATATCCTACTCGGTTCGTCTTTCTATGTCGTGCAGCGGACTTGCCGCGCGTCGTTGTTTGGCGGCAATGGTCTCGGCAGCTTCATTTTTTGGGGCTACCAGCTGTTCATCGTCCTGGCAGCGACCGGTTATCTCTTGGGTATCACCCAGGGTAAAGAATATGCGGAACCGGAATGGTACGTCGATTTGTGGATCACCGTTGTTTGGGTGGCCTACTTGATCGCGTTTGGCGGCACAATCGTCAGACGTAAAGAACCGCATATCTATGTTGCCAACTGGTTTTACTTGGCATTCATCATCACCATCGCCGTGCTGCACTTGGGCAACAACGCCTCGGTTCCCACGGTATTGTTTGGTGGCGAAATGACCAAAAGCTACATCGTCTGGGCTGGCGTACAAGACGCTATGACTCAGTGGTGGTACGGCCACAATGCCGTTGGCTTCTTCCTGACTGCTGGTTTCTTGGGCATGATGTACTACTTCGTGCCGAAGCAAGCTGAACGTCCGGTTTACTCATACCGTCTTTCGGTTATCCACTTTTGGGCGCTAACCTTCCTCTATATCTGGGCTGGTCCGCACCATTTGCATTACACGGCTCTGCCCGATTGGGTGCAGACGTTGGGTATGACCTTCTCGGTCATGCTGTGGATGCCGTCTTGGGGTGGCATGATTAACGGCGTGATGACCTTGTCTGGCGCGTGGCACAAGCTGCGTACAGATCCGGTCCTGCGCTTCATGGTCGCCTCTGTTGGCTTCTATGGTATGAGCACCTTCGAAGGTCCGTTGATGTCGATTAAGGCTGTGAACTCTCTCAGCCACTATACCGACTGGACCATCGGTCACGTGCATGCGGGTGCTTTGGGTTGGAATGCCCTGGTTTCCTTCGGCGTTCTGTACTTCTTGGTACCGAAACTGTGGAACCGGGAACGTTTGTACTCCTTGCGTCTGGTGAACACACACTTCTGGATCTCGACGATCGGGATTGTGCTGTACATCTCTTCCATGTGGGTTTCCGGCATCATGCAGGGTCTCATGTGGCGCACGTACGATCAGCTTGGCTTCTTGCAGTATTCGTTCATCGAAACGGTTGAAGCTATGCACCCGTACTACATCATCCGCGCAACCGGCGGGCTCCTGTTCGTTTTGGGCGCCGTGTTGATGATCTACAACCTGTGGCGTACTGCCCGTGGTGATTTGCGAAATGAGGCCCCGATTGGTCTTGATTCACAAGCCGCTGCAGCAGCCGAATAAGGGAGGATAGATATCATGCAAGCAATGCTTGAAAAAAACGTTATCCTTCTTGGGATCGCGACCCTGATCACGATTTCCATCGGTGCTTTGGTGCAGTTGGTTCCGCTTTACACGATGGAAACAACCATCGAAAAAGTGGACGGCATGCGCCCGTACTCGCCTTTGGAACTGGCGGGCCGGAACATCTACATTCGTGAAGGTTGCTACCTTTGCCATTCGCAGATGATTCGTCCTTTCCGTGACGAAGTCGAACGCTATGGTCACTACTCTTTGGCGGCCGAAAGCATGTACGATCACCCGTTCCAGTGGGGTTCTAAGCGTACAGGTCCGGATCTTGCTCGCGTTGGCGGCAAGTATTCCAACACCTGGCACGTGGCTCACTTGATCAATCCGCGCGCAGTTGTGCCGGAATCGGTCATGCCGGGCTATCCGTTCTTGGCTACACGTCCATTGTCTGCCGACAAAATTGCCGGTGACATGAAGACGCTGAGTGTTGTTGGTGTTCCCTATACGGACGACCAAATCGAGAACGCACAGGCCGACTTGAAGGCACAGGCCAACCCAGAAATGGGTGACGCCGACGCTATGGCAGCTCGTTATCCAAAGGCTACCATGGGTGACTTCGACGGCAACCCCGCAGTGATCACCGAGATGGACGCTTTGGTGTCATATCTCCAACTTATGGGCACCTTGGTGGACACCACGTCTTACCAGACCAGCCCTGATGGGAGGTAGTCATGGATTTGATGACCATCACGGAAATGGCACGTTCAGCATGGGTCGTTTGGCTTGTGCTGCTGTTCTTAGCCGTCTTGTACTGGGCATTTCGTCCCAGCAACAAGAAACGCTTCGAAGAGGATGCCATGATCATCTTTAGGAACGACAATGGTGAAAATGGAGGTCAAGCTCATGGCTAACATCGAAAGGGATGAAGTCAGCGGTACCGATACCACCGGTCACGAGTGGGACGGCATTAAAGAGCTGAACACTCCGCTGCCGCGTTGGTGGCTGTGGACCTTCTATGCCAGCATCTTGTTTGCTGTCGTTTGGTGGGTTTTGTACCCGTCCTGGCCGACCTTAAACACGTATTGGAAAGGCACGCTGGCATATTCGTCACGCGTTGACTTGGCCAATGACCTTACGGCTCGCGACAACGAACCCCAACGAGCTGCACGCGTAAAGAAAATCGCATCCATGCCGATTGCTGCAATCAGCGAAGACAAAGATCTTCGTGAATTTGCTGCAGCTGGTGGACGCGTTATCTTTGCTGACAACTGCGCACCGTGTCACGGTTCGCAGGGTTCTGGCGCACCGGGCTATCCGGTGTTGGCAGATGATGACTGGTTGTGGGGTGGCTCGCTCGAAGCGATCGAAACCACCATACGCTATGGCATCCGTTCCACCCACGACGACACGCGCGTCAGTGAAATGCCCGTATTTGGCACGGACTATCTGAGCAAAACTCAGATCGCCGACGTCACTGAATATGTGCTTTCGCTGACCAACAAGTCCAAAGACAGCTCCGCCGCCATGCGTGGTGCAGAAGTCTTTGCTGGCGATTGCGCTGCGTGTCACGGTGAAAAAGCCGAAGGCGGTCGCGACTTCGGTGCTCCAAAACTCAGCGATGGCATCTGGTTGCATGGCGATAGCCGTGAAGCCATTATCGCTCAGGTCACCAAGCCAAAGCACGGCGTTATGCCGACGTGGCAGGGTCGTCTTGACGATGTCGCCATCAAGGAAGTGGCTGTTTATGTCCACTCACTGGGTGGTGGTGAATAACGCCCTTGCGCGGGTTTAACCGCACTGGGTAAAATTGATTGGGGGAGATCCGGCCAACCGGGCCTCCCCCTTTCTTTTCAAATATACAAAAATTAAGAATTGCTCTAACCGAACGCCAGAAGTCGAGAGAACGAGGACGTCATGACCGAAAACCTGACAGAAAATCACCACATCCCCGAATCGCCGTCTTTGTACGCAAAGCACAAGAAGGTTTACCCGCAAGCGATTACAGGCGCTTTCCGCACCTTAAAATGGAAAGTAACCGCGGCAATCATGGCGTTTTACTTTATCACGCCTTGGATTCGCTGGGATCGTGGCGAAGGAGAGCCGGATCAAGCCATTTTGGCGTCCATGTCCTTGCGCCGTTTGTACTTCTTCAACATCGAAATCTGGCCTCAAGAAATTTATTACCTGACCGGCATTTTGGTGCTAGCTGCTGTCGGTTTGTTTTTGGCGACGGCCATGGCCGGACGGGTATGGTGCGGTTTCACCTGTTGGCAAACGGTATGGACTGACCTGTTTGTCTGGGTTGAACGTAAAATCGAAGGCGATCGCAACAAACGCATTCGATTCGACCAAGGTTCGTGGAACCTTGACAAAATTTGGCGCAAAAGCCTCAAGCAGTTCATTTGGATCGTCTTTTCGCTACTCACTGGTGCTGGCTGGATCTTTTTCTTTAACGATGCCCCCTCCACCGCCATGAACATGCTCACCGGTCAAGGCACGTATGAAGAATATGGCTTCACCTTCTTGTTTTCCGCCACCACCTATGTTCTGGCCGGGTTCGCTCGCGAACAAGTGTGTATCTACATGTGCCCGTGGCCACGCTTTCAAGGCGCCATGTTTGACGAACACAGCTTGATCGTCACCTACGAAGCTTGGCGCGGGGAACCGCGCGGCAAATCCAAGGCGCAAAATATAGGTGATTGTGTTGACTGTAACCTGTGTGTGAACGTCTGCCCCACCGGCGTAGATATCCGCGAAGGCGATCAGTTCCAGTGCATCGGCTGCGCGCTCTGCGTGGATGCTTGCAACTCGATCATGACCAAGCTGGGCCGTCCGCTCAACTTGATCACTTATGATTCCGTATCCAACCAAATGGCCCGCGAACGTGGAGATGAGCCAAAGAAACGTTTGATCCGCAAGCGCACAATTGCATATTCCATCTTGTTGTCGGCCGTTGTCGTGCTGATGGCATATGGCTTGCTCAATCGCTCAGAGTTGGAAATCAACGTTCAACGTGACCGCTCACCGCTGTTTGTGCAATTGTCGGACGGTGACATCCGCAATGGCTATACGTTCAAAATTCTCAATATGATCAACGTGCCTCAAACCTACACCTTGGCGATTTCAGGGCTGGAGGGAGCGAAACTTTCCGTTATTGGTTTGGGCAAAGACCCGGTCGACACGGTCACCTTGGACGTCGAGGGGGACACCGTCGCCACATATCGCGTTTTTGTCCGCGCACCCATTGAAACGATGCGCAGTCAGTTTGAAGATATGGAGTTTATTCTCACCAACTCAGAAACCGGAGAAGTCGTTCGTTATGATTCCCGTTTCGCAGGACCAGTCAGGTAAGGCAAAATGACCGCCATGAACAAATCAGAACGCCCCGATGGGTGGTGGTATCCTTGGATTTTTGTTGGAGCATTTGCCATCATCTTCGCCGTCAACGGCACCATGGCGTATTTTGCCGTGAGCACCTGGAGTGGCTTGGAAACCAAGGATTACTACAAAGAAGGCATCGGCTATAACGACACCCTGCATCAACGCAGCCAACAAGCTGAATTGGGCTGGACGTCAACGCTGAGCTACGAAAACATTCCTGTGGCAAACGATGCGCGTGCGGGACAGCTCCGCCTTCACTTCACGGACAAAGACGGACGCGCCATCGAAGGCCTGTACATCAACGCCTTAGCCGTTCGCCCCATCCAAGAAGGCTTCGATCAAGAACTGATCTTCACATATCGTGGTAAAGGCCTCTACGCCGCCAATGTAACGTTACCACTGCCGGGCCTGTGGGAGTTGCGCTACACGGCCAAACGGAAAGATCAGCTGTTTAAAATGCGTCAGAGGGTCCAAATCCGTTAATGGCGGAGCCCTTGAACACACCTCAGGCCTCTTCACCCCAAGGTGCCGTCTGCGTTCATTGCGGCGAACCCGTTTTGGGCAGCGCACCCGGTGCAAGCCATGCACGGGGAGAACCCGCCGCAGACGGACCATTTTGTTGTTCGGGGTGCCGGGCAGCTTATCAGATGATCCAAGGCTTAGGCCTGGACAGTTATTACCAGCGCCGTTGCCTGGACCCTGATCAGCCGACCTTGCGCCCCGAAGACGAAAACACCCGCTTTGACTTTCGCACCTTTACGGCAACCGACACGGATGGTGTCAGCACCTTGCATTTGATGGTCGAAGGACTGCAATGTGCGGCCTGCGTTTGGCTGATCGAAACGGTACTGCGCAAGCAACCCGGCGTGCTGCACGCGCGTATTAACATGACCACCCGACGTTTGGTGTTGAAATGGAACGCTGCCCAAACCGATGCCGATCAGTTGGTTTTGGTGGTCACCCATCTTGGCTATCGCTTGGCCCCTTATGATCCCACATTGATCAGTGCCGAAACCCAACAGCATGAAAAACAATTGCTGCGCGCTCTGGTGGTTGCGGGCTTTGCGGCGGGCAACGTGATGCTCTTTTCCGTATCGGTTTGGGCCGGGCAAGACATGGGCATGTTCACCCGCGGCATGATGTATTGGCTTTCCGCCCTGGTGGCGCTACCCGCCATTGCCTATTCGGCCCGACCATTTTTTTACAGCGCCTACACGGCCCTGAAAGCTGGGCGCACCAATATGGACGTGCCGATCTCCCTGGCCGTCCTTTTGTCCAGCGTCATGAGTTTGGTGGAAACCATCCGCTTGAGTGAGCACGTCTATTTCGACAGCGCCATTTCCTTGGTGTTTTTCCTGTTGATTGGTCGTTATTTGGACAGCCGGGCACGGGGGCGCGCGCGCGCCGCCGGGGAAAACTTGATGGGCCTGAAGGCCCGCGCCGTGACCATTTTGCGTGATGACGGCAGCCGTGAAATCGCCCCGCCGGAACGCCTTAAACCGGGTATGAAATTTATCACCTCAGCGGGGGAACGCATCGCCGCCGACGGTCAAGTGCTCAGCGGTGAAAGCGATATCGACACCTCTCTCATCAATGGTGAAAGCGTTCCGGTACAAGCCAAAATCGGTGCCCAAGTGTTCGCCGGCACCCTGAACCTCAGCGGCCCGATCACCATCGAAGTGACCAAAACGGGTGAAGACACTTTGCTCAGCGAAATTGTCCGCCTGATGGAAGCGGCCGAGGACGCCCGCGCCAAGTACGTCGCCTTGGCCGACCGGGTGGCCCGGTATTATGCACCCGTTGTGCACATCTTGGCCGGGGGGGCTTTTTTGGGCTGGTGGCTTGTCGGCGGAATGGTCTGGCAAGATTCCTTGATGATCGCCATCGCGGTGCTGATTATCACCTGTCCGTGTGCGCTGGGCTTGGCCGTTCCCGCCGTGCAAGTGGTTGCCGGTGGCCGATTGCTGCAACGTGGTATTTTGTTAAAATCCGGCACCGCGCTGGAACGCTTGGCTACCGTTGATGTCGCCGTGTTCGATAAAACCGGAACCTTGACGCGGGGCACACCGCAATGGATCAATGCCGATGCCATAAGTGAAGACGATGCCCGCTTGGCCGCCTCCATCGCGGCGCTGAGCAACCATCCCCTGTCGCGTGCTCTCAGCCGTGACATGACAGATATCGCATCCCCCGACGGCGTTGAGGAAGTACCCGGATCGGGTCTCAAACTCAACTCACCGGACGGAGAAATTCGCTTGGGCCGACGCAGTTGGTGTGGGGTCGAAGAGACCTCTGAAAATGCCGAGGCCGAACTGTGGTTGGCGCGCCCAGGCACCCCGCCCGTGCGCTTTGCCTTCAGCGACCAAATCCGCTCCGATGCGGCCCAGACGGTTGCGGCGCTCAAGGCCCAAGGCATTGCCGTGATGCTGTTGTCCGGAGACCGCGTCGCCGCGGTCAAAATCGCCGCGCAAAGTTCAGGCATTGACGATTGGCACGCGGGACTTAAGCCCGCTGACAAGGTCGCCCGCTTGCATGACTTGGCCGCACAGGGCAAGCACGTGATGATGGTCGGCGATGGTCTCAACGACGCCCCCGCGCTGGCGGCGGCACACGTGTCGCTGTCGCCGTCCAGCGCCGCCGACGTCAGTCAAACGGTTGCGGACGTGGTTTTCCAAGGCGATAAACTGGCTCCGGTTCTGGAAGCTTTGCACGTTGCCAAAATGGCCGACAGGCTGATTAAACAAAACTTCGTCTTGTCTTTTCTCTACAATGGAGCAACCATACCGTTGGCCCTTGCGGGCATGGTGACACCGCTGTTTGCCGCCATCGCCATGTCAACCTCATCGCTGGTCGTGATCAGCAATTCCTTGCGCTTGGGACTTAAAAAGAGCCTCCCCCAAACGGAGGCCCCTGCGAGCACCAAACCAGTGCCCCCTGCCTTATAGACCGCCTTTTCGAAAGAAGTCTCATTATGGACGTCCTGATTTATCTGATTCCCGTTGCCCTGGTGCTGGGTCTTGTGGCGCTATTTGCCTTTATGTGGTCGTTGAAATCAGGACAATTCGAAGACATGGAAGGCGCTGCCAACCGCATTTTGTTTGACGATGAAGACATGCAGGTCAAGCCTCCTGCTCAGAAGTCTCATGACGACGACGTTCAAGATTGACGTCCCAAGCAGCCCCAACTTCACCACTTATTCACTCTGGTTTTGAACCCAGGCTGCAACCCCCGGATAATCGATCTTTCCACTGCCCAACAACGGCAGCCCCGATGTCGCCAAGACTGATTTTGGCACCATGATTTCCGCAATGCCCTCGGCGCGCGCGGTTTTGAGCAAATCATCACGGGTGGCATGTTCGTATTCGCTGACCAACACCACCTGTTCGCCCTTTTTGTCATCGGGCTGCACGATCGCCGCGTGCCCCATGTCCGGCCACGTGCGCACAGCCAAGTCTTCCACCGCACCCAAGGACACCATTTCACCGCCTATTTTGGCAAAGCGTTTGGCGCGCCCTTGGATCGTCACAAAGCCGTGTTCATCAATCGACACGATATCGCCGGTGTCGTACCAACCGTCAACCGGCGGCTTCAAAACGCCGGGGTTGTCGGCCATCAGGTAGCCCTTCATCACGTTGGGGCCGCGCACGATCAACTTGCCGCCCGTTTCAATCCCCGGCAAGGCTTCAAGTTTGTGCTCAATGCCCGGCAACAACCGTCCCACGGTGCCCAACTTAAAGTGCATCGGCGTGTTAAACGACAACACCGGGGCCGTTTCGGTGGCCCCATAGCCTTCCAAGATGCGCAGGCCGAACTTATCCACAAACAGACGTCGGGTTTCGTCTTTGACCTTTTCCGCGCCCGCACAGACGTAGCGGATTTTGAAAAAGTCATAGGCGTTGGCGGCCCGCGCATAGCCGCCCAGGAAGGTATCGGTGCCGAAGATGATGGTCGCCTGGGTGTCGTATACCAGTTCTGGAACCACCCGGTAATGCAAAGGCGACGGATACAAAAACGTCCGCACGCCGGCCAAGACCGGAAGCAGCAAACCGCTTATCAGGCCAAAGCTGTGAAACACCGGAAGAGCATTGAAGACTGTATCGGTAGGGTTGAATTCGATGCGCGCCGTCAACTGGTAACGATTCGCCAGCAGGTTGTCGTGGCTGAGAACAACCCCCTTGGGCGTGCCTTCCGATCCGGATGTAAACAACACGGCAGCCGGACGCTCCGGGTCTTTCACAAAGCCCCTATGCCATGCCCGCGCAGCAAAGGTTGAAAACAGCATCGCCCCCAGCTTGTCCCAAATTCCTATGTTCTGCTTGACGTCTTCCAGCCACACCACCTTGCACTGTTGGGCCAGCTTATCAATGGTGCCTTGAAGGTCTGCGGCTTCGACAAATTGGCGCGACGTCACCAACACATCGGCCTGGCAAAGCTGCAACGCGGACGTCATATTGCCCACGCCTGCCGAAAAATTCACCATTGCAGGAATCCGACCCACCGCTTGCAGGGCATAAAACGTCACCGCAGTACCGATCGAATTGGGTAACAACACGCCCACGTTCGCCCCTTTGCCCGTCAAAGCCGCCAGCTTGCGACCCAAGCCAATCGAACCCGTCACCAACTGTCCATAGCTCAGTGGCGTGCGTCCGATGTCTTCCAAGATGGGGGAGCGCGACCCATAAATGGTGCGGGCATCCAGCAAGGCGTCAAACAGCGTCTGATGGGTGCGGCGGGATTCAAACATCAAGTCGCTCATCACGTCATACAGTTCCAACCCCGCCTGGAGGCGTCGCCGGGACCCTTTTAGATCTTCATTCACGGTGAGCCGGCGGGACGGCAAAATGGTCAGCGTGATTTTGGGGAACCAGCGCCGACGCACGGTGCCTTTGAGACGTGAAAACATGGAAAATTGCGCCCCATCGATGCGCACCGGCAAAACATCCGCATCAGCCTTGTCGGCGATCATGGCAGGACCTTCGTAGACTTTCATAAGGCCGCCCGTGACCGTGATGCGGCCTTCGGGGAAGATCACACACTTTTTCCCTTTCGCCACTTCATGGATCAGCGCTTTGGTGCTGAACGGTTTTGCCGGGTCCATGGGAAAGGCTTCCACCAGAGCGAGGAACGGCTTCACCCACCACTTCTCCGCCATAAGCGTGTTGATGGCGAACATCGGCTTTTCGGGCAAAAAGGCCGCCAGCAAGATACCATCCAGGAACGACACGTGGTTGACGACGATTACGGCTCGGTCGCCCACCGCTTGCCAATGATCGAGGCCCTTTACCTCGACCCGGAACGCCAGTTTAAACAGCCACACCAAGGCCGCTTTGACCAATTCGTCAGGCAGCAATTTACAGATGTAGAGCGCCACACCCGCGTTGGCGATGGCGACCGTCAAAAATATGCCGGGCACAGACATACCGCCCGCCAACAACGCCGTGATGATCAGCGCAGATGCTACCATAAACAAGGCGTTGATGATGTTGTTGGCGGCAATATCGCGCGAACGGTGGCTGCCTTCGCCGCGGGTTTGCAAAATCGCATACAACGGCACGATGTATAGACCGCCACTGATGGCGATCAGCAGCAAATCCATCGTAACGCGCACCCCGCTAAATTGGCTTAAAAAGGTCTCAACCCCGGCCAACTCACCTGTTGCACCCAACATGGTCGTCATGTGGGTACTGGCAAAATAGAGATCGACCATAAACGCTGTCATCAAGAGGGCCGCAAACGGCACGTATTTGGGCGTCACTTCCCCCTTCAAAAGCTTTGCACACAGCGCTGAACCGATGGCGATGCCGATGGAAAAGATCGACAACAATGCCGTGACCACGCTCTCGTCGCCGCCCAGAACCTCTTTCGCAAAGGTCGGGAACTGACTGAGAAAAGTCGCCCCCACAAGCCAAAACCAAGATATGCCCAGGATAGACAAAAACACGTCGCGCTTAGATGCGGCATGACGAATCATGTTTCCCGTCGCAGCCAAGAAATTCAGGTTGATGCGAAGCTTGGGGTCCATGGCCGGGGCGGTGGGTATCAAAATACTGGCGCTGTAACCCAGCAACGCGATAGCGACGATCAAAAGAGAGACCAACAGCACGCCGCCGCTGGTGAGGATCAGCAACCCCCCCGCGATGGTGCCCAACAAGATGGCCAGAAATGTCCCCGCCTCGACCATGGCGTTTCCGGCAATCAGCTCATCTTTATGTAAATGCTGCGGCAAAATGGCATATTTCACTGGGCCAAACAACGATGACTGCGTTCCCATGGCAAACAGCACCACCATCAATGCCCAAATGTTTTGGCTGAGAAACGCGGCACCCGCGCCGGTCATGATAATGACTTCCGCGGCCTTTACATAACGCGACAGCTGGGCTTTATCGAAGCGATCCGCCAATTGCCCTGCGGTTGCGCTGAACAAAAAGAACGGCAAGATAAATACCCCCGCCGCAGCCGTCACCATCAAGGGACCGTCAACATTGGCACCGTCCGCCAATTGATAGGTGATCAGCATCACCAACGCGCTTTTGAACAGATTGTCATTCAGCGCCCCTAAAAACTGGGTCACAAACAAGGGCACAAAACGGCGCGTTTTAAACAGATGAAGACTGCCGGAACTCATGTTTGGTTTCCTCAAGATTGACCGTTTTCAAATCAACGGCACGCACGTCGAGCTGCTCTGATGCCCGACCGTTTTGTTTTTTCGTCACCCACTATGCCATCATTTAGACCACTGATCCCCATGATAACGGCGCACAGGTTCCCGCCACTATGGCAAATGATACACTTAATCGTGGAAAGTCGTGCACAGGCACGGATTGCGCCTTCAAAGCAAAGCCCGGCGAACGAGGAGAATCATATCACCGGCGCCAAATCTGCCACCAAGGAGGCGTCCCATGTGAGGACTGATCCGCCTGACCGTTAGACGCGCCTTCAAATGGTACATCGTTGTTTCGTCCAAACTGGGCTTTGCGTTTGGCTTTCATGTAAGGCACTGAGAGCTCCATCGCCGACGCCGGACGCGCCAACGGTTTGCCACTGAGCAACATTTGGGCAAAGCTGACGGCGTGCTCACCCGAGTCCCTTCGACCAAACTCCGCATTCTTCATGGTCTTATTCATAGCACCTTAATCCTGCTGCTGATTGCCTATGTAAACAATCGATCACTTACATTATCCCCGGTGCTGGCAAATGTCAAATACCGACTCACCAGATGGATTGGATAAGATCATGATGCCGGGCAGACAAAAACGCGATGACGACCATCACAGTTCTCTTTTTCATTTTTTCAAAGTGTTGCCCAATCACAAAAGCGCCGCTCCGATGAACGGGGCGGCGCTATGGTCTAAAGTCACGTTTGTGAAAAGCGGTGCTAGGTCAATTGCCTTTGTCCAAGTCGATGGCATAGCCTTCACCGCGCACGGTGCGGATGACGTCTTCGCCACCACCGTCATTGAGGGCTTTGCGCAACCGGCGGATGTGCACATCGACGGTGCGGTCTTCAACGTAGACATCGCGACCCCACACCAAATCAAGCAACCGTTCGCGCGAAAACACCCGGCTTGGGCGTTCCATCAAGGTTTTGAGCAAGCGAAACTCGGTCGGCCCCAAGTGAATGGCTTGACCGCCCCGGTTCACTTTGTGCTGCGCCAGGTCCATGGCGATATCGGCATACTGCAACGCTTCGCTGGACAGGGAAGGATTGGCGCGACGCAACAAAGCTTTGAGGCGTGCCACCACTTCGCGGGGGCTATACGGCTTCACCACATAATCATCCGCACCGGTTTCAATGCCACGCACGCGGTCTTCTTCTTCTCCACGCGCCGTCAACATCAAGATGGGGATTTCCCGCGTTTCGCTGGAGCCACGCAATTGACGGCAAACTTCAATGCCGCTGAGGCCCGGCAACATCCAATCCAAAACGATGGCATCGGGCGCATTTTCCTGGGCCATCAACAGGCCTTCTTCCCCATCCTGGGCGAGCAGAACGCGAAAGCCTTCTTTTTGAAGATTGTACGAAAGCAACTCCGCTTGCGGCGGTTCGTCTTCGACAATGAGAACCAAATGTTCCAAGTCAGTTCCTTAAAAATTATTCGACAATGGTTTGGCTGGACAAATCGTTTTTTGGACGCTCATCCGCAGGCTTATCGCCAGACACCAAAAAATGTACATTCTCCGCGATAGACGTGACGTGATCACCAATGCGTTCCACGTTCTTCGCCACAAACAGCAAATGCGTACACGCCGTAATATTACGCGGGTCTTCCAGCATATATGTCAAGAGTTCCCGAAACAGGCTGGTGTGCATCAAATCGACTTCTTCATCGCGCATGCGCACATCATCGGCCTTAGCCAAATCGTGTGCACCATAGGCGTCGAGCACGTTCTTGATCATGCTTTGAACTTGGCGCGCCATACGCTGAATGGTTTGGGTGGCATTGCCAACCGGTTCCATGGCGGACAGCGTCAACGTGCGCTTGGCGACGTTTTTGGCATAATCACCGATACGTTCCAGATTGGAGGCCATTTTCAGCGCCACCACAACGGCCCGCAAATCTTCGGCCATGGGCTGGCGCAACGCCAAAACGCGAATGGTGAAATTGTCGATCTCTTCTTCCAGCAAATCGATTTGCTTGTCAGACTCGATGACTTTTTTCGCCAACGCCACATCACGACGGCTCAATGCATCAACGGCATCGGCCAATTGACGTTCAGCCAAACCACCCATCTCGGCGATGATGCTGTCCAAACGCCCCAGATCTTCATCAAAGGATGAAACGATATGTTCGTGTTCCATTTGACCTTTGTTCCCCTTAACCGATACGACCCGTGACATACGCTTTGGTGCGCTCATCAACGGGTTTGGTGAAAATGTCCGTCGTGTCGCCCTGCTCAACCAGTTCCCCCAAATGGAAGAACGCGGTTTTTTGCGAAACACGCGCCGCTTGCTGCATGGAATGCGTCACCATGATTATGGTGTAGTTTTCCTTGAGCTCGTCAATCAATTCTTCAATCTTAGCCGTGGCGATGGGATCAAGGGCCGAGCACGGCTCATCCATCAAGATCACTTCCGGTTCTACGGCAATGGCCCGCGCGATGCACAAACGCTGCTGCTGTCCACCGGACAGCCCCGTGCCCGGCGCGTCCAAACGATCGCGCACCTCATCCAGGAGCCCCGCCTTTTCCAAACTGGTCATCACGATCTCATCCATATCGGTACGGCTTTTGGCCAGACCGTGAATGCGCGGACCATAGGCGACGTTATCATAAATGGATTTGGGAAACGGATTTGGCTTTTGAAAGACCATTCCAACGCGGGCGCGCAGATGCACCACATCAACACCCCGGGCATAAATATTTTCCCCATCGAGGCAGATTTCACCTTCAACGCGACAACCATCCACCACATCGTTCATGCGGTTTAAACAGCGCAAGAAAGTCGACTTACCGCACCCTGAAGGTCCGATCAAAGCCGTCACCATATTGGACGGAATATCCAGGTTGACCTGATTAAGCGCCTGTTTGTTGCCGTAAAAGACATTCACGCCTTCGGCCGTAACCTTATGCGGTTTGCTGTTAAGCCCCTGCGCATTAACGCGCGCATTCGCTGAGACATCTGTGTGGATGGCGAGTTCCATTGCGTTCACTTCCTTACCAACGACGTTCAAACTTTTTGCGCAACACAACCGCAATCAAGTTCATCGTAACCAAAAAAACAAGAAGGACGATAATCGCTGCCGCGGTACGTTCTGTGAACGCCCGCTCAGGACTGTCAGCCCACAAAAAAATCTGCACGGGCAACGCTGTTGCCGGATCGGTAAAAGATCCCGGAATATCGACGATGAAAGCCACCATACCGATCATCAACAATGGGGCGCTTTCGCCCAAGGCCTGCGCCATACCGATGATGGTGCCGGTCAGCATGCCCGGCATGGCCAGCGGCAAGACATGATGCAACACCGTTTGCACCGAGCTGGCCCCCATACCCCACGCGGCTTCGCGAATGGAGGGCGGCACGGCGCGCAACGCTGCACGCGAAGCAATGATAATGGTCGGCAACGTCATCAGCGCCAGCACCATCCCGCCCACCAGCGGTGCGGAGCGCGGCAGCATGAAGAAATTCAAAAACACCGCCAAACCAAGCAAACCAAAAACAATCGACGGTACGGCGGCCAAGTTATTGATGTTCACTTCGATAACATCCGTCCACCTGTTTTTCGGGGCGAACTCTTCCAAATAAATGGCCGTCATGACGCCCAACGGGAACGACAACAAAAAGCACACCGCAAGGCTAAAGATGGACCCCATAAACGCCCCAAATATGCCCGCGAGTTCCGGTTCGCGTGAATCACCCCCGGTGAAAAAGTGGGTGTTGAATTTTAACTCAAGGGCACCATCGGCAATTAAGCTGTCAATCCAGACAATTTCTTTATCGCTCACGCGGCGTTCGCTTTGCGGGGAAGCCCGATCAATGGCTCCCTTCATCAGCATATCCACATCATCCGATGCGGTCAGCCACACCGTACGGGTTTCCCCCACAAGGGATGGATCGGCCCGGTACATGTTTTGTAAATTAAACCCGGCCCCTGAACTCATCAATTGCGTGAGCAGCCTTTTGTCACTCCGCGATGTGACCTCCGGGAATTTTTTGCGCATGCTTTCTTTAACGATGGCCTGCCAGTTGTTGTCTTTGATGTGGGTTTCATCAAACACAACCGTCAACGCAACTTCGGTTTGTTGAAAGGCGCCAATGCCGCGGATACCAATCGCCGCCAGCATGATCACCAGGAAGGCCATCGCTACGGCAATGGCGGCAATGCCATACAGGCGGAACCGCTTTTCCGCACGATAGCGTTTGGTAAGCCCGGCTTCGATGCGTTCGGAATGGGTCAATGTATCACTCATATTGCTCACGGTATTTCTTAACGATATGAAGGGCGACGACGTTCAAAACCAAAGTGGTGAAGAACAGCATCAGGCCCAGGGCAAAAGCGGCCAGCGTTTTGGCACTGTCGAATTCCTGATCGCCAGTCAAAAGGGTCACGATTTGAACCGTTACGGTGGTCACGGCCTGTAAAGGATTGGCCGTCAAGTTGGACGCCAGACCTGCCGCCATAACCACAATCATGGTTTCGCCAATGGCGCGCGAAGCCGCCAACAGCAAACCGCCCATAATCCCGGGAAGGGCCGCGGGCAGCACCACGTTGCGAATGGTCTCAGATTTTGTGGCACCCAGGCCAAACGATCCATCGCGCATGGTTTGCGGCACGGCGTTGATGACATCATCCGACAAGCTGGAAATCAACGGAATGATCATCACCCCCATCACCAAGCCTGCGGCCAACGCGCTTTCCGACGAAACATCCAAGCCGATGGACTCACCGCCGCCGCGCAACCACGGCGCCACCACCAAGGCGGCGAAAAAGCCGTACACAACGGTGGGAATACCGGCAAGGATTTCCAATATCGGCTTAACCCAGTTGCGCACACTAACATGGGCGTATTCGGCCAAATAAATGGCAGCAAACAGTCCAATGGGCGTTGCGATGATCAAAGCAATGGCGCTGATCAAAAGGGTACCGGCAAACAGAGGGATGGCACCAAACGACCCCGATGAGCCGACCTGATCGGCGCGCATCGCGGTCTGTGGGCTCCATTCCAAACCAAACAGAAAATCGGTCAGCGGAACTTCACCAAAAAAGCGCAGCGATTCGAATAATAACGAAGCGACAATGCCGACCGTGGTTAAAATAGCGACCGTGGAACTGGCGATCAAGATACCCTTGATTACCGCCTCCACGGCCTTCTGCGCGCGCCGGGCTGGCGTGACGTACATCCGGCCTCCACCAGCCCTAGGTGCGCGTTTTGTATATGATGTTGACGTGGTCACGTCTTATTCTCCAAACAAATTCCGGCGGCGGCTAAAAATATGAGTGCCGCCGCCGGCTTATTTGATGTTCCTGCGTCTCTTACATGGAGAGGTTGGCAAGGGCCGTTGCATCATGAGCGAACTTGGCGCGTTCTTCCTTCGGCATCGGGATCAAGCCTTTGTCGGCCAAGTAGCCTTCGGTGCCCCAAGCTTTTTCGGATGCAAACTCAGCAACATACTCTTTGATGCCCGGGACTTTGCCTGCGTGCGCGTTCTTCACGTAGAAGAACAGCGGGCGCGACACGGAATAAGCACCGGAAGCGATATTTTCGAACGTCGGCTCTACGCCTTCGACCTTGTTGCCTTTGATCTTGTCGGCATTTTGATCCAAGAAGCTGTAACCGAAGATACCGAAGGCGTCTTTGTTGGCATCGAGTTTTTGCACGATCAAGTTGTCGTTTTCGCCGGCTTCAACATAACCGCCATCTTCACGAATGGACTGGCAAAGGGCCTTAAAGGCTTTTTTGTCGGTCTTTTTCATCGCTTTGATCCACGGATAGGATTCGCAACCTTCGTCCATAACCAGTTCAACAAATGCGTCACGGGTACCGGAGGTGGGCGGCGGGCCCATCACTTCGATTTTGACGGCAGGCAGATCGGAACGCACGTCTTTCCAGGTCTTGTAAGGGTTCGGCTGGGTCTTGCCTTCACCGGCAGGAACGTCCTTGGCCAAAGCCAACCAAATTTCCTTGCGTGTCAGGTTGACAGCCGGAGCAGCATTAGCGTTGGCAAAAACGATGCCGTCATAACCGATTTTGACTTCAGTGATGGAGGTCACGCCGTTGCTGGCGCATTTTTCGACTTCGCTCTTTTTGATGCGACGCGAAGCATTGGTGATGTCGGGATGTTCGTCACCGACGCCAGAGCAAAACAGTTTCAAACCGCCGCCGGAGCCGGTCGATTCGACCACCGGGGTCTTAAAGCTGCTCGTTTTACCAAACTGTTCGGCAACGACTGTCGAGAATGGAAACACCGTCGAGGAACCGACGATACGGATCTGGTCGCGAGACATGTCGGCGGCAGCAGCGCCACCAGCAACAACGATACCCGCGAGGGCGGCTACGGTAAGGGTCTTTTTGAACATCTTGTCCAATCTCCATCTAGAAACACAAAAAAATACGGAGACGACATACCCTTGTGGGCCTGATTTGGGAACGTCCCCAAGGTGTCGTCTTGCGCGAAACTTAGTGTTCCGTGGAGTCCCTTTTATGAACTTTGTGTTACAGGTTTGTGACGATCGACAAATTGCAGATTTGTAGGATTTTTATTTGTCGAAACAGGGCAGCAGCACCCGAAATTGCGATCCTTGGCCCATTACGCTTGTCACAATCAAGCGACCGCGGTGGCGGTTCACAATATGTTTGACGATGGCCAGGCCCAGCCCGGTGCCCCCCATGAGGCGTGAACGGCCCTTGTCGATACGGTAAAAGCGTTCGGTCAATCGCGGCAAGTGTTCCGGCGCGATGCCGTCGCTTTGGTCGGAAACGGTGATTTCAATGCCGGGAGTTCCCACCTCTACCAAGGTCTCAACCGCTTTGACCTTAATGGTGACAGTCGACTTGGGGGTTCCGTATTTGACAGCGTTATCGACCAAGTTTTGAAACACTTCACGCAGTTGGTCTTTGTTTCCGGGAACGTCTGGCATATCGGCGGGGAAATCGGTGACAATCGACATGCCTTTTTGATCCACATGCACCTGGACCGAATCGACCACCTCATGAAGGAGATCTCCCAATGCGACCGGTAAAGTCGGGCGAATGTGTTCATTGACTTCGATTTGCGACAGAGACAGCAAGTCGTCAATCAAGCGCGCCATCCGCGCGGCTTCACCGCTCATAATGCCCAAAAAACGCTCTTGAGCTTCGGGGTCATCTTGGGCCGACGTTTGCAGGGTTTCGATAAATCCGCTGAGCGCCGACAACGGGGAGCGCA
This sequence comes from Magnetovibrio blakemorei, assembly GCF_001746755.1. Lineage (GTDB taxonomy): Bacteria > Pseudomonadota > Alphaproteobacteria > Rhodospirillales > Magnetovibrionaceae > Magnetovibrio > Magnetovibrio blakemorei. The sequence goes on from NZ_MCGG01000021.1 coordinate 114,321, forward strand.
GTTCATGGCTGACATTGGCGACAAAATCGGCGCGCATGGTTTCGGTGTTTTTCAACGCCGTGACTTCGTGCAACGCCGCCACGGCACGCACCGAAAGGGCTTCGCTGCGCGCCACCCCCATGACTTGCAACTGATAAGCCCGGCGCACGGGCGTTTCAAAAACCAAGTCCGTATCGGCACGGGGCAATTCCCCGGATACGGTTTTTTTCAAAGCCTCTTGCGCTTCGGGTTGGCGCAAGATCAAGCTGATATCGCGTCCCTGCATCCCCGCCCCCAACAACTCATCCGCCGCACGATTTGCCGCCAACACCCGTCGACGACCATCCAACAGCACCACAGGGTCGGGCAGCGCATCCAAAATGACGGAAGCCAACGTCGTATCCACTTTGGTCACCGTTTCGGGAAAGGCCCGCGATTGCTTAAACCCAGCCCAACCGGCACCCAACGCGATCACCCCGGCACTTAATAGGGCTTCGGTCACGCTCACGGTCTTGTCCGCCGCAAAAGCCGCCAACACCATAAAGCCTGGCACCAGGGCCATCAGGGGGGCAAAGGAAAAATCAGCGGGGAGAAAGCGGCGCATAGATCCATAAACTCACTAAATGAAACACACAGATTAGAAAACAAGCTTAAGCCCCAGCATACGGCCTCACCAAAGCCTATACCAGAAACGTCTCGTCAGCAGTAAGCAATGACCGACTGTAAGCAAGGGATAGCACGGGTTAGATGTAGTCCTTCACAAAGTTCTCATGTAGACTTCAGCAACGTCTCGTCCAGGCCGTTGTGCGGATTGAAGCCATCGGCACCTAAATGGGTTAACTTAGATGTCCACCTGCACAGGTCCTTATGTTCGCGTCCCCTTCTCCCATGCGGACCTTAAACCCGCAGAAAATTTGGTCGCCAGCATCCGCGGCGTCGGTGCACCGCTGCTGATTCGCGAAATGCCCACCGGAGATGGTGTTGCGGACAACTTTGCCCTGCATGTTGATATTGAAGACCCTTCCATTCCAAACTGCATTTGGGACGTACGGGCGGCAAAATTTCAAGGCCCTAAAAAAATGTTTGGCCGCCGCCATGTCTATGAAATCGCCGTGCGCAAACGCAACGAGCAGAACACGGTCGTTTGGGAAGGCTATCGATTTACAGACAAATTCGAGATGCTGGCGGATTATTTTTGCGCCGATTTTGCCAATCTGCTGAGCGGCGTCACCTTAAAAACCTGGCTCCCGGCAACGACCGCGCAAGAACAACGCATCCAACTGTGTACCGGCCTCTAAACGCTTGATCCAAAGCACAACGGGTAAATACGCTCTGGCCGCTTGCAAATGAGACGCAAATCAAGATCAAAACCGTCGTCGCCGCTTGATAATAAGAACGCGCATTATCAATACTTTAATAACCGAGTACTACTTCTGAGCCGCCAAAGGTAAACTTTGTTTTGAATGCGCTTGGGCTTTTGTTCTAATATTTTTAAACTGACCATGAGCAAATTGAATTCCAACGCTTAAACCGCCAACGCCAAAAACCTGAAACCCCAAAAAAACCGGGGATCGCAGTGGGAAATTTACCTATGACTGAATGCGCCGCACTCGAATGTGGGGAAATCAAGGAAGCCTGTGAGAAAATGGGCTGTACGGAACTTCTCGAATTCCTCATCAAAGAGAAATTTCCGGGCAAAGTCGCGGTTACGGCATCTTTGCGGGCGCGCTCCATCATCGTTCAAAAATTGCTGTCCGAAGTTGCCCCTGACGTTCCGATTATCTATTGCAACGCGGGCAAGGTGTTCCCCGAAAGCGAAGAGTACAAGCGTGAAATGATTGCCCGGTTTGGCTTCACCAATGTTCTCGCCCCCATTGGTTCAGACGAAATCGCCATTCGCCCCGGCGACCGCGACCACATTGAATGGGTCAAGGCGCAATACGACCGCAATTCCGGCGCCACCCAGGAAGCCCTGCATCTGAACAATACGCTCAAGCCCTATTCGTGCTGGATCAGCGCCGTCTACCACTATGACCAAGACAGCGCGGCACGCTCGCGGGTCGAACGGGAAGGCTTGCTGGTGCGCGTCAACCCGATCTTGGATTGGGATGCGGAACGGGTGCAAAACTTTATGGAAGAATTCGACCTGCCCTATCACAAGCTGGCCAAAGTGCCCGTGGATATGGACAAAAAACACGGCGACGGCACCGACGTCATGACGTTTGCCTTCTAAATTAAGCCAAAAATCGCCATCAGCCCCTACATATCCACCATATCGGGCAGATTATCCAACACGTCTTGCCACGTGGCACAGCCTTGCAAGAACGTGACGATGTCCGTCATGGGCGTCGCCCAGACTTTTTCAAAGTTCATTTCTCCGCTGCCCTGACCGGTGTACGCCAGACGTTCTTTGGGCGGCGTAAACTGAGCCTCGACGCCGGGCTTGTTGCCTCGCGCATCCAGGCGGTACCAGCCAATCCGGGGCAGATGCACAACATTCAAACCGTGCAACACATAGGCTTTATGGCCGCTGCGCAGGCGTTGATAACACAGCCCCGTCGGCACCCCATTGGCCCGCAACAACGCCGCCAGAAGATGGCTTTTGGCAAAGCAAAATCCCGTGCCATGGGCCAAAACGTCGGACGCCTTGCACGTCACCGGGCCGCGTTCAAAATCGGAACTGTGCTGAATTTCATCGCGCACCCACTCATAACAGGCTTTGGTGATGTCAAAGTCGTTATCAAAGCCATTGCTCAACAGCTGGGCGCGGTCTTGAATGGCCGGATGATCGCAATCGATGACGGGACAAGCCGCGAGAAACGGGTCGTACTTGGCGACGTCGATGGGCTTGGGGGCGGGCTTGGGAGCGGTGTGGACGAAGGTCTGCATATTTCAAATCTGCCGTGTTCTGTAAGAAGTTGGGACGTGCGCACAATACCAACCACTGTTTCATGACAAACAGATGAACACGGGCTGTTGCAGAAGTCCTCTCTTTTAATTTGTTTGGGCAGCGCGGCCTTTAAGGTCCAAAACGGCCGCATGCAGGCTGGTTTCAAAGCGCAGCGTTTCTGGGTTCCAGCGGTGCAATTGATACAGCGGCTGATCGTCCAGGCCCGGCCCAAATTCACCGAGACGGTTGTCCGGCGGCAGGCTGGGCGAAACCGAGGCGACGCACGTTCCCAAGCCCACACTAAAGTCACGATGAGCATGACCGCAGAACATGTGCACCACTTGCTTGTGTTCGGCCACCAACGCTAAAAACGCATCTGCCAACCCCTGGTCGTCAAATTGGAACGGATACTTAGAAGTCGTGACTTCAAAGGGCGGGTGATGCATGAACAGCGCCGTGGGCGTGTGCGGGTAGGCTTTCAACATTTTGTCCAACACCGCCAAACGTACCGAGCAAGCGGTGCCGATGTTGCTGTCTCTGTGCTGGGTGTCCATGGCGATCAGACGCACGGGGAAATCTTCGACACTATAAATGACAAAGCCTTCCTCTAGGCTTGCGGTGCCCAAATTTTTGAGCCCATCGACAAGATTTTGACCTTTATCGCGGTTGCCAAGCGCAAAAAACACAGGCATCGGCAACTGACCCATAATCGAGTTGATGATGGCGTAGTATGCGGGCTCCCCCCCTTGGGTGACGTCGCCGGTGTGAATGACACAATCGGGTTTTTCGTCCAACGCATTGATGTGCGCGACAAAAGTTTCCAACGCCTGAATGCGGACCTGCATGATGGGTTCAGCTGGATCGGGGCTGGAAATATGGGTATCGGATATTTGTGCAATCAACATCTGGCTTGGTCCTACATCGCGTCCAATGTGCTGCGGGCTGAAGCCACAGCGTCCTAAACGTCGTGTTTTTACTTGGACAATGTGGGCTCTCGGACCATCACATTCTTCATCCACTTAAAGCCCAACCGCAGCAATACGTGGGCTTTCCGGGGTGTTTCCCCGCATATTATTATGCTTTCCTGTCAGTCTTAGTACGGCCCATAATGTAAGTCAAACGCCTTCATTAGGTTTTTATAATTTAAGAAGGGCTTTAAACTGGACATGTTTTATGATGCTGGGTGAGCCCTTCAAAGCCAAGATTTTAGCCCTTTCCCCTGTTAAGAAAGCTGTCATATGACCGATACCATTCAAAATTTAACCCACCGCCTGACCCAGTTTCGTGACGCCCGCGAATGGCGCCAATTTCACAGTCTCAAGGACTTGATCATCTCTGTCGGCATCGAATCGGGGGAACTTCTGGAACTGGTCCAATGGAAAGACACCCAGGCCATTGAAGACGCCATAACGGACCCTGACTTCCGCACCCGTTTGGGCGAGGAAATTTCGGATGTGTTTTTGTATTTGCTGCTGGTGGCGGAACGCGCGGGGTTGGATTTGGTCGAAGAGGCGCACCGCAAAATCGATCACAACGACGCCAAATATCCGGTCGAAAAGGCGCGCGGCAACGCCAAAAAGTATACCGAGCTTTAAGGGCCCGCAAAACAAAGGGGAGGAACTTGCGTCCCTCCCCTTCGCAGATCAAAACCTCAGTGGGCTTATTTCAAGGTTGCATAATAAGCTTGCAGAACCTTGACCACTTCGGGGCGTGAGAATTCAGGCGGGATGTCTTGGCCCGCGCTGAGCATTTCACGCTGTTTGGTGCCGGAAATGCTGACATGGTTCGACTTGTCATGCGGACAGGTTTTGGCGGTCGCCATGCCCATGCACTTGGAACAATAGAACGTGATGTCGATCTTCAGCGGCTGGGTTTCCAACGCGCCGTCCCACAGCTTGTCAAAGATGTGCTGTGCATCAAACGGACCGTAATAATCGCCAACACCGGCATGGTCACGACCAACGATCAGGTGCGAGCAGCCATAGTTCTGACGGATCAGGGCATGGAAAAGCGCTTCACGCGGACCGGCATAACGCATTTCGATGGGATAACCCGCCTGAATGACGGTGCCCGGAACGAAATAGTTGTCGATCATCGCCTGAATGGCTTTGGTGCGGGTTTCAGCAGGAATGTCGCCAGCTTTCAATTTGCCGAGCACCTGGTGAATGTAAACGCCATCGGTGACTTCGACCGCAATTTTCGCCAGATGTTCGTGGCTGCGGTGCATCGGGTTGCGGGTTTGGAACGCCGCGACCTTGGACCAGCCTTTGGACGCGAACTCGGCGCGGGCTTCGGCCGGACGCTGATAGAGATCGCCAAACAAGCTGGGGAATTCACCTTCGTCGATCACTTTGACCGAACCGCCCAAGCAAACGTCTTTTTGCTCGTTGACCTTCTGCACGCCGGGGTGCTCTGGGTCTTTGGTGGTGTAGACATGCTGGGCTTCAAAAGCCTTGTCTTCCGCCGTCATAGCAAATTTTTCGGTGACGGTCATGATGGCCATGACCGTGCCGCTTTCGCCGTCAACCAACGCCACTTCTTCGCCGTCGCCAATGCTGTCGGCCAGGGCTTGGTCCGCCGTCAAGGTGACGGGGATCGGCCAAAACAGACCGCTTTTCAGCTTCATGTCTGCGCAGGTGCCGTGCCAATCGTCGCGGCCCATAAAGCCGTCGAGCGGCGTATAAGCGCCCATCGACAGCATCAAAACGTCAGAGGTTTCTTTGCTGGACATGGGAACCTGTTTCAGGTTCTTGGCGCGTGCAATTTCCGCTGCGCGCTCTGTTGCCGGTGCCAGCAAAGGCTTCAATCCTACCCCCCCATGGGGCTCAACCAAATGAGACATTTGTTTTCCTTTTATCTCTATTTCGGGCCGGGTGTTCCCAGACCGATTTATGTTTCACGCGCCTTTACCTTAATTTTTTAAGCAAAATCCCTGTTTTGTATGGCGTGTTTGATCTAACGGCGCAGACAACACCGTTGGTAAACTGTGTAAACGTCGTGATTTTGTGTCTGCCCTGATTTATGAGGCAAGGACTGTAGGCATCCGCTCAACACGTGTGCGTTCGACATCCCCTATCCCCCTTTGTCTAGAATAGGTCAAAGCCACAAAATTGCGTCTAAAAGCTTTTTAGCAAAATATTAGCGATATCGGCTATCGAAAATTACAAAAAGTGAATATATCGAAATACTGATATGCGCAAAGGCATCGCAAAACGCCCCTGTCGCACGCCAAAACCGGGAAATTGTGCGTCAAACCTTTTTCAGGACTGAGAGTCCCCCCCCCATCACAAAGACGTTTGCGATCAAAAATAGGGCCGATAAGGCCATTTAGCTCAAAAAGCGGAGCTGAACGGGCATATTCTGGATCGCCACGGCCCTTTGGGCGCTCGCAATACCGTTTGAAAGAGACGAGAAGGCCGCACGCCCTCCGCTTTCCCTTGGCGGCGAGCTGGAAATAAGCGTACAATTATAAGGTGCTAGGGAGAACGGTCATGAACAAACAACTCACCAAAAATGTTGAAGTGAAGTTCTTGGGCGCGGCGGGGACCGTGACCGGGTCGTGTTATATGGTGAGCCATCCGGGCGGCAAGTTTTTGGTCGATTGCGGGTTGTTTCAAGGCTCCAAAACGTTGCGGTCGTTAAACTACGCACCGTTCCCGTTTGATCCCAATTCGATCGAATTTGTCGTGCTCACCCACGCCCATGTGGACCATTCGGGGCTGATACCGAAATTGGTGAAAGCGGGCTTTCGCGGTCCGGTTTACACCACCCAAGGATCACGGGACTTGCTCACCTACATGCTGCCCGACAGCGGCTATATTCATGAGACCGAGGTCAAGCGCCTCAATCGGCGCAATGTGCGGCGCGGCGATCCCATCGTCGAGCCGATTTACACCAAAAACCAAGCCGAAGCCTCGTTAGATAGCGTGGTTGTTCGCCCCTATGACGAATGGTTTGAGGCCACCCAAGGGGTTCAGCTGCGGCTGTGGAATGCCGGGCATATTCTCGGTTCTGCATCTGTTGAGATCACCGTTGAAGCCGACGAAGGACAGCTCAGGTTGCTGTTTTCCGGCGACATCGGCCCCCAGGAAAAATCATTTCAAGAGGTGCCCGAAAGCCCCACCGGCATCGACTACCTGTTTGTCGAAAGCACCTATGGCGATCGCGATCGCGAGGATTTAACGCTGCAAGAACGCCGCGATTTGTTAAAGCGCGAAATCATGGACGGGTTGAACGCGGGCGGCAATGTGTTGATTCCAGCCTTCGCGGTGGAACGCACCCAAGAGCTGCTCTACGACATCGGTTTGCTGTTGAAAGACAAGGACCTTCCGCCGGTTTCCGTCTATCTGGATTCGCCCCTGGCCATTCGCGCCACAGAAGTGTTTGAAGAACACGAAGGGGACTTAAACGACATTGAAGGGCGCGGCGGGGTGTTTCGCAATCCGCACTTTCATTTCGTCAATCGCGCCGAAGATTCAAAAGCCTTGGACCGCATCACGTCGGGTGCCATCATCATCGCCGCCAGCGGCATGTGCGATGCGGGCCGCATTCGCTATCACTTGAGATCCAACTTATGGCGCCCCCAGGCTACCGTTTTGTTCGTCGGCTATCAGGTTCCCGGCAGCATGGGCGCAATGCTGCTGGCCAACAAAGAGACCGTGCGCATTCACGGCCAAGAGGTCGCCGTGCGCGCGCGCATTCGCCGCATCGACAGTTATTCCGCCCACGCCGATCAAAACGAATTGGTGGAGTGGGCGTGCGCGCGCATGCCGGTGAAGCGCGGCATCTTCCTCACCCACGGCGACGACCCGGCCCGCGCAACGTTACGCGATCACCTGACCGCCCACGGCTGTGAACCGGGGCACATCTTCATTCCCCGTTTGGATGAAACGTATGTGCTGAGCTTGTCTGGAAAAGTGCATCACAGCTTGGTCAAAGCGCGCATTGATCAAGAGGAAATGTATGAACGCGATTGGCACAATGAATATGCATCATTCCTGGTCCATCTGTCCGACACGCTGCGCACCCAAGACAGCGACCACGCGCGCCACAAAACACTCAACAAATTACGCGATGAGTTGCAGCGCCTGGGAAATGCCTAACTCAGTCTCTGATGGCAACGACCTTAAACACCGCCCCCTCGACCGCAACCACTTCGACCTTGGTGCCTTCGGCCATATCGTCGCCGGAGACTTTCCAGACGCTGTCGTCGACCTTGATTTTGCCAAATCCGCCACTGATGGCTTCCGACAAGATGAAGCGGCGACCGATGTATTGTTCGCCGCGGCGGCTTAAGGTTGGATGATCGGTTGGTTTTGGATTGCGCTTCATGTACATGCGCCCCACCATCACCGACAGAACCGACAGCAGAGAAAACACCACCAACTGCCATTCTAGGCTCATATCCGGCACAGCCCACGCGATGCCCCCGGTGATCAGGGACGCGATGCCCAGCCACATGAACACCACGCCGGGCGCCAAGATTTCAAACGCGGCCAAAATCACCCCGGCAATCAACCAATGCCAAAAGGTGATTTCGTCAAAAAAGGGCGTGCTCGTCGAAAGGTGACTTTCACCTGGAAGAGGGGTTGCCACAACAACAAGGCTAACGAGTGGTAGGAACACGGCTGCCTCCCTGGTCTGTGCCATCCTTGACGTCCGAGAACGCCCCCTTGCCCAGTTCGGCGATACCCGCCAGAGAACTGAGAATGCCGGTGGCTTCCATGGGCATGAACAAGACCTTTTGATTGCGTGCAGACGCGATGTCCTTCAATGCCTCGACATATTTTTGCGCGACAAAATAGTTGATCGCCTGGACGTTGCCGCTGGAAATAGCATCTGAGACCATGGTGGTGGCCTTGGCTTCGGCTTCGGCCTCTCGTTCGCGGGCTTCAGCATCGCGGTAAGCGGCTTCACGACGGCCTTCAGCTTGCAAAATAGCCGACTGTTTTTCCCCTTCGGCGCGCAGAATTGCAGATTGGCGGGAACCTTCAGCTTCCAAAATCTGCGCACGCTTTTCACGTTCCGCTTTCATTTGGCGACCCATGGAATCCACCAGATCGCGGGGCGGAGAGATATCTTTGATTTCAATGCGCGTCACCTTCACCCCCCAAGGCGAGGTCGCAGCATCGACCACATGAAGCAGTTTGGCATTGATGTTGTCGCGTTGAGACAGCAATTCATCCAAATCCATAGAGCCCATCACGGTGCGCACGTTGGTCATGGTGAGATTTAAAATCGCGCGTTGCAGTTCGCTCACCTCATAGGCAGCGGATGCCGCATCCAGCACCTGATAAAACACCACCCCGTCCGCCGTAACCATGGCATTGTCCTTGGTGATGACCTCTTGGCTGGGCACATCCAAGACCTGTTCCATCATATTCAGTTGTGCCCCAATGCGGTCCACCATCGGCATGATCAAATGCAGACCCGGCGTTAGGGTCTTTGTGTAGCGGCCAAAACGTTCAACCGTGTATTCCATGCCCTGGGGAACGACCTTTACACCCATGAACACCATAGCCAGCGCAAACAGCACAAGCGCGCCAGCAAATCCTGCAAATCCAACGAGTTCCATGATCATCCCCTAACGACTTATCAACCATTGATGTATAGACTATGACGGATATGTTGAAAATGACGCAAGACTTTCTTATGTCATTGCCAAACATGCATAACCGCAAGCTAAATTGACCACGTTTCCCGATTTGGATTTATCGCTTTATGGCAAACACCGGCAAGCCCGCATGGCCGCAAACACCTGACGGCACGACAGATTGGGAAGTTGTGTTTGAAGACCCGCAATCGGGCTTCATTCAGTTGGTTGCCCAATCGCCCTCTGCCGACACGTTGCGCCTAACCGCCACCGTTGTCATCGATAAACTGTTCACGCGTCGCGGTGATGAAGTTGAGGTCGCGCGGCTTAAAAACGAACTCGAACTCATTCTCGGCATTCCCAGCGAAATCTCGGTTATGCAGACCGGCGTCAGTGGGTTACTGCGCCAAATCAAAGAAACCCGTATTGAAAAAGCGCGTGTCTATATTGAACGCAAGCGTTCCGGCGCTGCCATTGATCGGCGCTCAGGGTGGCTGTGGAAAATCGATGTTCTGCTCAAACCCAAAGTGCTGCTGCCCTTAGGTCTGGTCTTCATCTTGTTCATTTCCGGTTTGGTCTACGCCTTGCTGCAATCCACAATGGGGGGCTATGTACGCCCTGCCCCCGTTGCAGAAGCCCCAGCCGTAACCCCAGAAGCGACACCAGAGGCAAGTGCAGAAACAGCCTCAAAAACACCCCCGGAGGCAACGCCCCCATCACAATCCGCGTCGCAGCCCCCTTCGGCACAGCCGGACGCGGCCTCCCCCGAGGGCCCCCCGACAATTACCCCACCGCCACCTGTAAAACCCGTTCGGATTTTGCTCAAGACCATGCGCTGGCCGTTGTCGTCGCAGAGCGCAACCAAGCGCGCGCAATATTATGCCGTCGTGATCAATGTCGCCAATTGGGATGATAAGGTCGAAGTTTGTCGCTGGGTCCCCAATGTTATGGACAGACTGTACCAGGCCTTTGACCGCGTGCTACCCCAAGACCGCAATGCTCAAGACGCAGAGTTGGTCGAACTGCAGCGCATTCTCCCCAACATTCTCAATCAAATTTTTAAAGCGCCGCTGGTAAGCCAGGTGGATGTGCTGCGCTATGGCGATCCGCGCTTCAAGACCGCCACCAAACCGCCCTACTGCACGTCCCCCGACAAGGCTCAATAACGCATTCTAAATGGCGACAACCTCAGTGTTTGTGACAGGCTCATCGGCCGTTCTGAGATACCCGTCGACCCGCGACAGCGGTACGGTGAAGGTGAAACACGCGCCTGGGCCGGTGTCGTTGTCTTCCACCCAAATATGTCCACCCAGGAACGTGATGATCTCTCGGCAGATGGCCAGGCCCAGACCCGTTCCGCGCGGCATCCGGTCGTTACCCTGATTGAATTGGTGAAATTTCACAAAGACTTCGGCCTTTTTGTTATCGGGAATGCCGTCACCGTTGTCACTGACGCTGACCCACAGCTTGCCGCCCTTCACCTTTGCCGACACCCGCACGTATCCGCCTGAATGACGGCAAAATTTCACGGCGTTGGACAATAAATTGATCAACACCTGCACCAGCTGATCGTGATCGGCTTTGATCATCGGCATGCCCGCGGGCAAATCGACTTTCAGTTTTACTTTTCGTTCTTGCATCAAGCCGCTCATCCCCGCGACGGCTTGTTCAATGATGGGGCGTGAATCGACGTTGGCCAGTGACCAGTCCATCTGTCCGGATTCCATCTTGGCCAAATCCAAGATTTGATCGATCAAGCGGGTCAGGCGCTCGCTTTCTTTGCGAATCACCATCAAGAACCTGGACGTTTCTTCTTCGGAAATGTCCGGTGTTTCCGACAAGATTTCTGAAAAGGCGCGAATGGACGTCAGCGGGGTGCGCAATTCATGGGAAATGGTGTTGAGAAAATCATCCTTCAACGAGTCCAGTTCCTTCAGCCGTTCGTTCGCCGATTGCAGCTTAAAGGTGGTTTCTTCCAATTCCCGCGATTTCGTTTCCAACATGCGGGAGTATTGGATGGCCTGTGAGGTTTCATCCAAAATTTTGTACATTTCGTCGAGGCTGACAATACCGCCCTTAACGACGGAACCAATCATCACCCGCGCTGTGGCTGAGCCCACGGCCCCGGCAAGCATTTTTTCCGCGCGATCCAACCACGCTGTGTCCGCCACTTGACTCGGGCGAACGGTCACGCCTTGCTCTGACGCAAATGTCTCAAAGGCCTGAGTGGCTCGATCTTCACCCACAAAACGGCCAACCAAATCGCGCAAATCGCCGATAGAGGCAGAACCTTGCAGAAACCGCGAATCCTTGAGGCCTTCGGTGTACAAAAACACGTCCACAAACATGGTGCCTTGAATGCGTTCAATGGTGGTTTGACTGGTCAGCAAAGACACCACGATATAAGCGCCCAGGTTGGCGAACATGCTCCAAAACAAGGCGTGGGAAATCGTATCGAACCCCGTCATGCCAAACAGCGCATAGGGTTTGAGCAACGTCAAACCGAAAGGCCCGTAATCGATAAAGCTGATGGGCAACCAGCCCGACTGGGCAAATGAAGGCATCAACAACGTGTAGGACCAAACCAAGATGCCCAGCGCCAGCCCCGTCATCGCCCCTTTCAGCGAGGCCCCCTTCCAAAACATGCCGCCCAAAATGGCCGGTGCAAATTGGGCTGCCGCCGTAAACGACACCAAACCAATGGTCACCAACGAATACGAACCCGATGCGATGCGAAAATAACCGTAACCCAGAATCAAGATGCCAATGATCGAAGCGCGCCGCGTCAACAGCAGCAAACCGGTCAAATCCCCGCGCTTTTCCAAATCCACCCAGCGCCAGTTGACCAGCACCGGCACCACGATGTTGTTGCACACCATGGTGCTAAGCGCGATGGCCGCGACGATCACCATCGAGGTCGCTGCGGATAGTCCGCCGATAAACGCCAGCAGCGCCAGTCCGGTTTGTCCGTAAAAAATCGGCACCGTCAGCACAAACATGTCTACATCGACGCCACCTTGAGCAAACGCCATGCGCCCGCTGATGGCGATGGGCAAAACAAAAATATTGAGCACCAACAAATAGGTCGGGAACAGCCACACCGCCGTGCGCAAATGGTTTTCATCGGTGTTTTCAACGGCGGTGATATAAAACTGACGGGGCAGACAAATAATGGCCAACATCGACAAAATAATCATCGACACCCAAGTGGCGTAGCCGCCTTCTGGATTGACCGTAAACAGCCTTTGCAAATCCATCTGTTCGGCTTTTTGGAACAAGTCGGTAAATCCATTGTAGACCCCAAACGTCACAAAAAGCCCCACCGCTAAAAAAGCGAACAGCTTGACGATGGATTCAAAGGCAATTGCCGTGACGATGCCTTCATGATGTTCGCTGGCGTCAATATGGCGGGTGCCGAACAAAATGGAGAAAATCGCCAAGGTCAACGCAATCAAAAATGTTGAATCGAGCCCCAAGGCGCCAAACACTGGATTTTGATCTCCGTCAGCGCCGGAATAATTGGTGATGATTTCGAAACTGGTGGCGATGGATTTCAGTTGCAGCGAAATGTACGGCGTGGTGCCGATCACCGCAACCAAAGCCACCAAGCCACCAAGCCGTGAGCTTTTCCCATACCGAGACGAAATAAAATCCGCGATTGAAGTGATGCGGTTGACTTTACAAATGCGGACAATCTTGACCCACACCACCGACCACAGCACAAACACCAAGGTCGGTCCGATATAAATCGGCAAAAAATCGAGGCCTGAGCGCGCCGCCAAGCCGACCGAACCGTAAAACGTCCACGAGGTGCAAAACACCGCGATGGAAAGTGTGTAAATATAGGGGTTTTGCGTCAGGCTACGCCCTTGTTCGGCACGCTTATCGCCAAAATATGCAATCGCAAACAAGGTGCACAAATAGGCAATTGAGGTAAAGGCGACGAGGCTACCATCCATCGCCTAGCCCTCTTTCTGGGGAGTTGTGGTTTGGCTCTTTTGCGTGAGCACGTCAGGCCCACTTTGGACGGAACCAAGGGAAATTCCCGCTTGCTCCAACGTCGGCTCGAGACGTTCTTCCGGCACCGGCGTCACAAGAGCCCCCCGCAACCGCGACGGACGCGCTCCCATCCAGATGCTCACGATCAAAATCACCCATACCCCAAAGGCAACCATGAATGTCAACGGCAGGCCAAAAACGAGCATGGGCTTGTCGAACAAGCTGATGATGGGCGGAAAAAACACCACCGTACCAAATGCGAACATCGTCAGCGACCATTCTTGCTTGCGCCCAGTGCGTTTCATCGACTTGAAGCCTTACCTTAGTCAAAGATACTCAACACCCCCCTCAAACGGCAGGGTGCCTATGAAGGCTGGGAGGCTTCAGAAGGCTGTGGACAGCCCTCAATGCCCAACATGGCATTCACCCGTTCACAGACTTCACGCGTGGAATAGGGTTTGGTGATGTAATCGTCAGCCCCCAACGAAAGTGCTTTTTCTTTGTCGGATTCTCGGCTTTTGGCGCTTAACACCAATATTTTCACGGCTGACCAGTCCGGATTGGCGCGAATGGCTTCGCACACGGACAGCCCATCGCGTTTGGGCAGCATGATATCCAACAACACGACATCTGGCGTTTTGGCCGCCATAGCATCAAGCGCCGCTTCGCCATCGCCAGCGATGCGAACCTCATGGCCTGAGCGTTTCATAATAAACTGCAGCGATAGGACGATGTTGGGCTCGTCTTCCACCACCAGCACCGAGTACGTCATGGCGCTATATGCTCCCCTACACTCCCACTTGCCGATCACGCCCTCCCTAAAGAACGCTGGCAAATCAATATTTCCCTTATCCTAGCCATTCATCTGCCCATTGTCATCTTTGTCGTGTGACCGGACAAATCCCTCCCAAACGCAACAAGGCCCCGGAAACACCGGGGCCTTGTGCTATCTGACGAGCAAGGGGGTAGGAGTGATGAGCGTCCAGTTCCCGCAACCGCGGTAGTGAACATCAGATCGCCAGATATTCGTCTCTCAATTCTTTGTTATCCAAGACCTCTTGGGCACTGCCGTTAAACACGACCTCACCCATGTCCAAGATGATGGCGCGGTCAGACAAGTGCAGCGCAGCAATGGCGTTTTGCTCAACGATAATGGTCGTGATGCCAAGCTTTTTAACACCTTCGAGAATGCTTTCGATTTCGTGCACAATAACCGGTGCCAGACCTTCATAAGGCTCGTCCAGCAACAACAATTTAATGTCACGGGCTAAGGCGCGAGCAACGGCGAGCATTTGCTGCTCGCCACCGGACAAGGTCACGCCTTCTTGCATGCGCCGCTCAGCCAAACGCGGGAAGTGTTCGTAAATGCGTTCAATCGACCATCCGATCGGCGGTGCGATCTGCGACAAGGTCAAGTTTTCTTCCACCGTCAGACCGGGAATGATGCTGCGGTCTTCAGGAACCAGACCAACGCCTAAACGTGCTGCCTGCCAGGACTGCATGGTGTGCAAAGGCTGGTGATCCAACCAGATTTCACCATGACGCAATTGCGGGTCGTCCATGCGGGCGATGGTGCGCAACGTCGACGTTTTGCCCGCCCCATTTCGGCCCAAAAGCGCGACAATTTCGCCTTCATGGATGTCAAAGTTGACACCTTGAACAATATAGCTTTCGCCGTAATAGGAATGAAGATCCCAAGCCGAGAAGAACGCGGTGGCCGCGCCTTCGTTGACGGGTTTTTCCGCCGTCGGCTTGGTCCCCGTAGACGTGAGGTCGATACCAAGAGATGCGTCGTTCATAGGTGCGCTCCACCAAGATAGGCTTCTTGAACCTTCGGGTTGCCGCGGACGTCGTCCGGGGTGCCGTCGGCGATGATTGCACCTTGAGCCAAGACACTGATGTGATCGGCAAGGCTGAACACAACGTGCATGTCATGTTCAATGATGACCTTGGTCATACCGCGGCTCTTGATGCGTTTGAGAATTTCAATGGTGCGGTTGGTGTCATGACGCGCCATACCGGCTGTCGGTTCATCCAACAGCAAGAGTTTAGGATGCTGAATCAAACACATGGCCAATTCCAAGCGGCGTTTGTCGCCACGTGACATGCTGGCTGAAAGGTCATGCATCTGGTCTTCAAGGCCCAAATCTTCCAAAACACTCTCGGCTTCTGCAACGAGCTCCTTTTCCCCCGAAAGAGAATTAAAGACATTGAACCTGAACTCGCCATCGCGTTTTGCCAGAGCCGGAATGATCACGTTTTGCAACAGTGTCAGGGCCGGGAAAATTTCCGGTGTCTGAAACACTCGCGCAACGCCGATTTGGTTGATCTCGTAAGGGGTCTTACCCGTGAGAACGGTGTCACCAAACATCACCGTCCCGCTGTCGGGCGCCAGGCGTCCAACACACACGTTCAACAACGTTGACTTCCCCGCACCGTTGGGACCGATGATGGCATGGGTTTTGCCTTCTTCGATTTCGAGATTAATGTTGCTCAGTGCCTGCAGACCGCCAAAGGTTTTTTGCACGCCAGTGACGCTGAGGACGATCTTTTTCTGCTCTTCCATCGCCTTAACCCTCACTTGTCTGTGCTTTGGCCGAAGCCGGAGTGTTATTGTCAGGTTTTGAACGATCCTTCGTGAACAGTCCAATTAACCGTGTCCAACCTTCCATGATGCCACCGGGCAAGAAGATCACGATAACCATGAACAACGCGCCCAAGGTCAGATGCCAGCCTTCACCCACAAACGGGTTGACCACAAAGACCATGATGTTTTCAAATAAATCAGGCAGGAACGAGAAGATCTCGTGCAAGACTTGTTCGTTGTAGGACGAGAAGATGTTTTCGAAGTACTTGATCAAACCCGCACCGAGCAAAGGACCGATCAACGTACCGACGCCGCCCAAAATGGTCATCAAGACCACTTCACCGGATGCCGTCCATTGCATGCGTTCCGCACCCGCAAGCGGATCGGTAACTGCCATCAAAGACCCCGCCAAACCGGCGTACATGCCCGAGATAACAAACGCCGCCAACAGATAAGGACGAGTGTTGAAACCGGTGTAATTCATACGCACTTGGTTGGATTTGATCGCCCGCAACTTCAAACCGAACGGCGAGCGGAAAATGCGCAACGAGATGAAGAACGAAATGATCAGCAAAACCGCGCAGAAGTAAAAGCCCGGATAACCGCTGAGCTTCATCCCAAACAATTCGGTAATGGGCAGCCCCGTTGTTTCAGCCGCGGCATCAAAAATGCGCGGATCGTTCTGGGTCAACTGCAAGCCCGTTTCACCGTTGGTGATCGGCGTCAGCACCGAGTAAGCCATGTTGTAAGACATTTGCGCAAACGCCAACGTCAAGATCGAGAAATAGATCCCCGAACGGCGCAGGCACAAAAACCCGATGACGACGGCAAACACGCCCGCAATCAACGTGCCCGCAATGACCGCCGGAATGACGTTCATGGTGAGAAGTTTAAACGACCAAACCGCTGAATAGGAGCCAACGCCCAAAAACACGGCGTGACCGAACGACAGATAGCCTGTCAGCCCAAACAGAATGTTAAAGCCAATGGCAAAGATGCCGAAAATTGCAAATTTCTGCAAAAGATCGGGGTATGCAGCGCCAATCGGGTCCAGCCAAATCGGCATGGTCAACACGGCGAGTGTAAAGACGGCCATAATCAGCAGGTCTTTGCGTGTGCTTTGAATGCTCATGTTCTTAGCTCTCCATCACACCCTTGCGACCCATCAAACCACGCGGACGGACCAAGATGATAACCACGGCAACCAGATAGATGATGATCTGATCGATGCCAGGAAGGAATTGTTTGATCTCGTTCATCGATGCAAACGATTGCAAGATGCCGAGCAAGAAGCCTGCAGCCACGGCGCCGGGCAGCGAGCCCATGCCGCCAACGACGACCACCACAAACGACAGGACCAAGAAGTCCATGCCCATGTGATAATCCGGAGGCAACACTGGCGTGTACATCACACCGGCCAAACCAGCGACCACTGCGGCCAGGGCGAACACAATGGTGAAACGGCGCTGAATGTTAATGCCCAGCAAACCCACCGTATCGCGATCCGCCATGCCGGCGCGCACCACCATGCCGTAGGTGGTGTACTGCAAGAAAGCAAACACGCCACCAATCACCACCGTTGCAAAACAGAAGTAGATCAGACGCCACCACGGGTAAACCAGCGTGTCGCTGAGCCCCAGCATGGTGCCGACATTGGCGCTGCCCGACACGATTTCCGGAATAGCTTGCGGAATGGGATTGGCGCCGAAGAAATGGCGGATAATTTCTTGAATGACGATGGCCAAGCCAAAGGTCACGAGAATTTGTTCAGCGTGGGTGCGCTTGTAAAAGAACCGGATCAGACCGCGTTCCATCACAACACCCACAAGTGCCATAACCGGTATGGCGATCAAGATCGACAAGGGCACCGAATATTCAATAATCGTTGTGCCCGTGTCACCCCACCACAATTCGAGATAGGGGGTTTCCTTGTAGGCCTCAAAGAAGGTCACGCTCATATCGCGGACGCGGGCCGAAATTGTGAGAAGTTTTTGCACAGTTACCGCGCAAAATGCACCCATCATGAACAATGCACCATGCGCAAAGTTCACAATTCCGAGTGTGCCAAAGGCAAGTGTCAGGCCTAGGGCGATCAGCGCATATGCTCCGCCTTTATCTAGACCGTTCAAAATTTGAATAACGATAGCGTCCATGATGACCAACCGCCTTTTCAGCGTTCATTGATCGCAAGCCAGCGCTTGCGTCTGTATTGGGGGCAGTATTTCCTTGGATTAGGCTGTGACACCGACCCCTAAGGGCCGATGTCACGCGAGGCCTAATGCAGACTACATTGCGACTTCGTACGGGCCAAGCTCACCGCCGAAGATCGCCGGATCGTACTCAACCTGTGAACGCGGCACTTCCTGCACCACGTCCAGAAGATCGAACTGGGACGTCGGGTTTTCGTTACCGCGCACGACCAAGACGCTCTTGAAGCACTGGTGATCAGAAGCGCGATATTCGGTTGCGCCGTTGCCCATGCCGTCAAACTTAAAGCCTTCCAGAGCTTTGATGACAGGAATGGGATTGAACGTGCCAGCCATTTCGCATGCGTTGGCATACAGCAGCGCCTGAACGTAGCAGGTGTGTGCGGCCATTGACGGCGGGAAGCCGTATTCAGCACCGAACGACTTAACAAAAGCCTGAGAACCGGCATCGGTCAAAGACCAGTTCCAGTTTGTGGTGCCCAAGATGCCTTTAATGTTGGGACCAGCGCCCTGCGCCATCAGACGGGAGAACAACGGAACAACGATCTCAAACTGTTTGCCGTTGACTTGCTTGTCACGCAGACCAAACTGAACAGCCTGGGTCAACGAGTTGATCATGTCTTTACCGTAGTGGTTCAAGATCAGAACGTCAGCGCCGGAGTTCAAAACCGGGGTGATGTACTGAGAGAAGTCACCGGCACCAACCGGGGTGCGCACGGTGTTGACCGTCTGCCAACCCAAAGCTTCGGTGGTGTTTTTGATCGATTCTTCCTGAGTCCAGCCCCAGGTGTAATCGGCGGTCAGGTGATAAGCGCGACGTTCTTTGCCGTACTCTTTTTCCAACACTGGGCCAAGCGCAGCGCCGGACATGTAAGCGTTGAAGAAATGACGGAAGCCATAACGCTTTTTGTCTTTACCCGTGGTGTCGTTGGAGTGGGTGAGACCAGCCATGAAGATCGTGCCCATTTCTTGGCACAGGCCCTGAACGGCAACAGCAACACCGGAAGAAGAACCGCCGGTGATCATCAATGCGCCGTCTTTTTCAATCATGCGCTTGGCAGATGCACGTGCAGCGTCAGACTTGGTCTGCGTATCGCCCGTCACGTATTCGACTTTTTTGCCCAGAACGCCATTGCCCTTCAAAGACAGCGGCTTCATGGTGTTCAGCATGCCGCCGTCACCTTCACCGTTGATGTGCTTGACGGCAAGCTTGTAGGCACGCAGTTCGTCAGCGCCTTCGTCCGCATACGCGCCGGTCTGCGGCACGTTGAAACCGAAGGTTACGCTTTTTGCGGCACCTGGATCGTTACGGAAACCAGCAGCATGTGCTTTGCTGGAGAAAATGGTCGGTGTAGCAAGAACCAAGCCGGACGCAGCGCCCGCCTTCAAAACACTACGACGCGAAACGCCTCCGGATTTACCCCGAGAAATATCAGACATGTTTTAACTCCCTGATTGTTATAAGTCCCCGCCCCCCGGCTCAATCCGGGGAATACGGCTGTGTTCTTAAGAGGGGAGGCCTTGGGGAGGTCCGCGTTTATTATTTTTTGCCTGTAATCCCTCGTTCACAGTGACAGTCAACAATTTTCACGATTCACGCGCCTAAGTCGACAACATTTTGCTTTTTCTTACGTTTTCATGTTAACTTTGAAAACAACAATGTTGTAAATGTGTAAACGGTGTAAATTTTCAAGGTTTGTGTAGATGGTAAAAAATATCATGTTGGGCACCCGTTTGCGCCGATTGCGCAACGATCGTGGCCTTTCACAAGTTAAACTCGCAGATCAGCTTGGTATTTCCGCCAGTTACCTCAATCTTATCGAGCACAATCGGCGAACGCTCACCGTGCCGCTGTTGCTGCGCCTCAGCCAAATTCTCGAAGTTGATCCCCAGGTTTTCTCCCCCCAGCAAGAAAACATCCTCAGCGCGCAGGTTGTGGAAACGCTGCACGACCCAATGTTTGCCGATTTACATTTAAGTGACGTAGATATCGGCGCCCTGGTCGCAGATACGCCGCAATTGTGCCAGGCCGTGCAAAAAGCCTATGGGGCCTACCGCAAAGCCCATGACGATTTACAAATGGTCAGTGAGCGCCTGGCCCAAGATCCTGTGATTTCCAACGCCGGGTATCGCTTGCGCATGTTGTTGACGTCGATCTTGTCGTTTTCGGAAATTCTCCACGACACCGATGATTTGAGCGACAACGAACGCCAAGATTTTTCCAAAATTGTCATGAACGAAACGGAGAACCTTTCCGAAGCTGTCACCGACATGTTAGGCCTCATTACTGGTGATGGGCTGATGAACGTTGCGGGCGGACTGTCGCCCACCGAAGCGGTCACGGACTTTATGCAAGCCAACAACAATCACTTTCTGGAGTTGGAAGAGGCCGCAACGGAATTGCGCCAACAAGCCGGCTTGGATGGCCGTGCCCCGTACCTGCGCCTTGCTGGATTTTTGCAAGAACGCCACGGCGTCCGCGTCGAAACCGCTGGCCCTGAACAGCACGAAACCGCCGCCACGGTGTATGATGAAGAAAATCGGCTGCTGATCATATCGCGCGCACTGCCCCAACCCAGCGTTAATTTTCACTTGGCCCTCTTTGCCGGAAAGCTGTCGTATGGTCCACAGCTGGAACGTCTCGTCAATGTTCCGGAGCTTCCCAACGAGGCCGCCCGCAAACGCGGCATCGCGGCGCTGGCGAACTATTTTGCCGGGGCCTGCTTAATGCCCTACGCCGACATGCTCAGCGCCGCAGAAGAAACGCGATATGACATCGGCCAATTGCGTCAGCACTTTTCCGTCACCTTTGAACAGGTTTGTCACCGCCTCACCACACTGCGCAATCCAAGCGCTTCGGGCATTCCCTTGCATTTGATCCGGGTTGACGTGGCGGGCAATATTTCCAAGCGCTTCAGCGCATCGGGCTTGCGCATCCCCAAATACGGCAGCGCCTGTCCGCGTTGGGTTGTACACCATGCCTTCATGACGCCGGGGCGCATTTGCACCCAGATGGACCGTATGTCCGACGGTTCACGCTATTTCAATGTTGCGCGCACCGTCAGTAAACCCGTGCTCAATTACCGCCAGCCGCAAAGCCATTACGCGGTATCGATTGGCTGTGAAATTAACGATGCCAGGCGGATGATTTATTCCGACGGTCTTGATTTAGACCACGCCAAAACGCCTGTGTTGGTGGGGGTCGCCTGTCGCCTGTGTGATCGCCTAGACTGCGCCCAGCGCGCTGCACCGCCGCCGCCGCAAGCCATAGCGTCGCAAACCCGGCGAGGACGAAACATTTCACCGGGCATTGGCGAAAGTTAAGACGGCCCTTTAAGACAACACGGAACAACACGCCACCCACGCTTGGCCAAAGCTCAGCCCGCCATCGCCCGGCGGCAAGGCTTGGGGCTTGCGAACGGACAGCCCTTTGCTCAACAGGCGCCGTTCCAACCCTTCGGCCAAGACCCTGTTTTGTAGGCACCCGCCGGACAAGGCAATTTGCTTCACCCCTGAGGTTTCCGCCAAACGTGCGGCCCAATCCGCGAGTGCTTCAATCAGCGTGCCATGAAAAAGGTTGGCCCCAACAATGGGGTCTAAATCCGCAAGAACGGCCAACAACGGTGACAGGTCCAATGTTGTGCCGTTGATCTGCCAGCCGTTTTTCAGTACTTGAACCTCCGTCACCAAGGCTTCCAATTTCATCGGTGCTTGGCCGTCAAAACTGGCGATGGGCTGCACGTTCAAGAGCCCCGCCGCCGCATCAAACAAGCGCCCACAACTGGTCGACGGCACAACATTAACGTTGCGCTCCAGCATTTGCTTGAGCAGCCCGCTAGCGCCCATATCGCCCAAATGACCATAGCGCGCTTCGATTTCATCACCGCGCCCCAGTTGATACAAAACGGCCGCGCCAATGCGCCACGGCGCACGGAAGGCGCTTTCGCCCCCCGGCAGCGGCAACGGAGCCAAATGGCCGAGGCGCGTGTACTCGGCACCGTTCACCAACAAGGCTTCACCGCCCCAATTGAGCGGACCTTCCCCCTCGCCCCCGCCCTCACCCAAACCAAACCCATCCAACGCCAGCCCCAACACGGGACCTTCAAGACCATGCTCCGCCACCACCGCCGCCACGTGGGCGTGGTGGTGTTGCACGCCAAGGGCCGGGATGGACAGCTCATCGCCGAGCCCTTGGGCAAAGCGGGTCGCGTAAAAATCGGGATGCAGGTCATGCGCCAGCCACTGGGGCCGCACCTCGGTGATCGACAGCATATGGTGGACGGTTTCTTCAAAAAAAATCAGCCCTTGGGGGGTGTCCAAATCGCCGATGTGCTGAGAAACAAAAGCCTGATCGCCCCGGGTCACGCAAATGGTGGATTTCAGATGACCGCCTAAGGCCAGCCCCGACGGCACCGAGTGGGGCAGTTTCAGCGCCATTGGCACATAGCCCCGGGCGCGGCGGATAAACGTCGGCGCGGCCCCGATCATGCGCACCACGCTGTCATCGGTACGCAGCAAAATATCACGGTCATGCGACACAATGGCGTCGACAATACCGTCCAAACGCCGCTCGGCTTCTTCATTGCCGATCACCAAAGGCTCACCGCCCGGATTTGCACTGGTCATCACCAAGGCAAAGTCTTGGAGATCATCCAACCACGCCGTCCCCGGCGGCTGCCCGGCGTAGGCATGAAACAACAAATAATGAATGGGCGTATAGGGCAGCATCACGCCAATCTCAGCCAGACCCGGCGCGATGGACGGTGCCAAATCTGAAGAATGGCATTTGGGCACGATCACGATGGGGCGTGCGGTTGAACACAACTGCGCTTCGGCCACCACATCCAGTTTGGCGTATTTTTGCAGCGACGCGCTGTTCACCGCCATGATCGCGAACGGCTTTTCTTCGCGGTTCTTACGTTCGCGCAGGCGCACCACGACGTCTTCATTGTGCGCATCACAGACAATGTGAAAACCGCCCAGTCCCTTAATGGCGAGAATTTCACCGGCTTTTAGGCGCCGTACAATCTCGGCAGGTTCCATGGATAATATTGGCCCACACAGCGGACAGGCCACCGGCTGGGCATGAAAACGGCGATCATTTGGATCTGAGTATTCAGCGGCACACGCGGCACACATCTCAAAAGCGGCCATGGACGTCGAGGGCCGGTCATAGGGCAACCGACGGGTGATGGTAAAACGCGGGCCACAGTGGGTACAGTTGATAAAGGGATAGCCATAATGGCGATCGTTGGGGTCGAACAATTCCTCAAGGCAGGCATCGCACACGGTGGCGTCGGGTGGCACAGATGTCCCCACCAGACCCTTTTGGCTGTGGCGAATTTCAAAACCGTTTTTGCCAACAACGTCCACATCCTCAACCAAGACGTCGTCGATGTGCGCCAGCGGCGGAGCCTCTTCGCCCAACGCTTTCAAAAACGAGGCCACGCTGGCGGGGTTGCCCTCGACCTCCAGCAACACGCCGTCGCCGTCGTTCAGCACCCACCCCCCCAGCATAAAGCGGGTCGCCAAGCCGTTGACAAAGGGGCGAAAGCCGACCCCTTGAACGATGCCGCGCACCCGCACATGAACACGTCTTTGAAGCTTGGGTGAAGTCATCTCTATCGATTTCCAAATCTTGCTTTAGCGTCCGGGAAGGCCGACCCGAACCACTTTTCCACCCACACCATGAACCTTGTCATGGGCGCGCACATCAACATCCTTCACGTCTTCGGGGATGTTCACACCACTCAGCGAACGGGTAAAGGGCTGCTCGGTTTCATGAGGATGGAGCAACACGCGGGTGCCCAGTACATCACCCTTCGGACTCACAATTTCAAAAGCATCGGCATAATGATCCCAGCCCGTATCTGCATGTTGAACGGTGACGTCGAAACGATAGGTTCCATCGGCGGAAATCTGGACGTCAACATTCATCACGTCTGCTTGCCCCGCATGCGCTAAAGAGGCCAAAATCATCAGGGCCGTCATAAATGGGACAAAGCTCTTAAAGATCATCGGCGCATTCCTTTAACAGCACATCCGGTCGGTCGGTAAACACACCATCCACTCCCCACGAAAACAGCATCTTTGCCCGAGCGGGATCGTTGACGGTGAAGACGTGCACACGGTGGCCCGCGTCATGAACACTTTGGACCAATTGGGAGCTCACAAACGGATCGTGACAATGCAACGCAACGCAACCCCACTGTGCCATGCGCTGCCGCCAATCGGTGGGCACCGCATCGGTGAGATATCCTTTTGCCACATCTGGCATCCGTCCGGCGAATAGATCCATGGCCAAGGCATTGAAGGACGTCACCACCAGGGCATCGATACTAGGGGTTTTGTTTTGCAAAACGTCAACGATGGCCGCCACCGTCGGCTGTTCCCAACCCGCCGTGGGTTTGATTTCCAGGTTCACCTTGACGCCCTGCTCCAGCGCCCAATCCAGCACCGCGCTGAGGGTCGGGATGCGCTCCCCCGCAAATTCAGGACCAAACCAACTGCCAACGTCGAGGGCTTGCAGCTGGGTCAAAGATTTTAAGATCACCGGGCCGACGCCGTCGCTGCACCGGGCAAGATCATCATCGTGCATCAACACAGCGACCCCATCCGAACTGACGGTGACGTCAAATTCAACCGCCCGCGCACCCAAAGCAAAAGCCTTTTCGAAGGCCGCCAAGGTGTTTTCCGGGGCCAAACCACTGGCACCGCGATGGGCGATGATTTTACCCAGACATCCTCTGTTGGGCGCATAACTTGGTGAACAGACCGACATTTAAAGCCTCAAGGCAAACGGTTGACGTTTCTGGAGTATGACGGACAAGCACTCCAAAAAACAACCCCGCCGGATGCATGTGCACCCGGCGGGGTCAGGAGATGGTTATGACAACGTTGCCGTTTATTGACTATTCGGTTTTCCGACGTTGGAACTTCCAACGTTGGGGATACCCTCAACGTTCTGGATCCCAGCGGGCAATTCATGCGCGATGCCTTTATGGCAGTCGATACAGGTCATGCCATTATCAATGGCTTCTTCATGACGGCCGCGGGAGCGTTTTTCCTGCACGACAAAATCCATGAATTCAAAGTTATGGCAGTTACGGCATTCACGTGAATCCGTTTCTTTCATCACTTTCCAGACATTCTTCGCCAGTTCCAGGCGTTTGCCCTCATATTTTTCGCGGGTGTCGATGGTGCCCAGGAAATGATGCAACAATTCGTTCGACGCCTGAATTTTACGGGCCATTTTATGCACCCAGGTTTTTGGCACGTGGCAATCCGGACACGTTGCGCGCACCCCGGTGCGGTTTGAATAGTGAACCGTTTGCTTGTATTCGCGGTAAACGTTGGTTTCCATTTCATGACACGTAATACAGAATGATTCCGTATTGGTCATTTCCAAGGACCAGTTGAAGCCACCCCAAAACAGGATGCCGCTAAAAAATCCAACCACCAGAAGTGTCCCCATGGCGTAACGCGCGGTGGGGCGACGAAACCCTTTCCACATCCGGCCCAGGAATGAATTGCTGTCTTCGTTCGAGGCGCTCATAGCTTATCCCCCCTCTCGCATGTGTGTGCTGACCCCATCTGAGGGAGTCGTCTCTATTTGGGACACGATCGACATCACTTCATC
Source organism: Magnetovibrio blakemorei (assembly GCF_001746755.1). Classification (GTDB taxonomy): domain Bacteria; phylum Pseudomonadota; class Alphaproteobacteria; order Rhodospirillales; family Magnetovibrionaceae; genus Magnetovibrio; species Magnetovibrio blakemorei. Next base: position 140,214 of record NZ_MCGG01000021.1, read on the forward strand.
TCATTCGACGAAGTGAACGTGTTGGGCACAAGCGCTTGAGCTTGGGCCTGCGGAACGTGACACTGATTACAGAACCAACGACTGCCAGACACTTTGTTCAGGCGCACACCGGTAGGACTGACGTAATGCGTTTCACTGATTTTAGGCGCATTCGCCTCTACGTTCTGCGGCCAATCGTGGCAGCCTAGGCACTGATTTGCTTTCAGATCGATTTCGTATTTATCGATATTGTGCGGAATTAACGGCGGTTGCTGACGGTAGTTGCGGGTAAACCGCTTACCGGTATCTTGCCGATTGAGATCGGCCGCAGCCACATCTTCATCAATAGCCGCAACACCGCGTAACGACAGCACAGTTTCCCCCGCATATGCACCGCTTACGTTCACGAACGCCGCAAATGCCCAAACGACCACTGTTAAGGTCGTTATCTTGATCCAAGTCTTCATGACCAGTCTCCCTTTCTAGCCCTGATGGGCATAACCATCTACGCAGCGCTCAGGCCGCGTGCCGATCCGTTGAAATCATTTTGTCTTTATCGTTAAACTTGTCATCCGTTGATGCATTGTTGAACCGAACATCAAAGGCAAAAACATCTTTGGAACACACATCGATGCAACGCCCACAGTTGGTGCAATCGCCCGACAGAATAATAGGACCTACCCCCCCGTCTGCACCGCGCAACGCGGGCGTGATCACGTGGGGCTCAGGACATATGGCGTAACAGTCCATGCAGTCGTTACAGGCTTGACGCTTGGCGGCGGAAACACGCACCAAACTCACCTTACCGAGCAGTCCGTAAAACGCGCCCATGGGACACAAATGCCCGCACCAGCCACGCCGACTGACCACCAAATCATACAAGAATACCGCCAGCGCCACCGTCCAGACATAGCCAACGCCGTAGACCAATCCCCGATGCAAAATCGTGACCGGGTTCAAAAGCTCCCACGCCATTATGCCGGTGATCAACGCCGTCACCATAACCGAAGCTAAAATCCACAACCGTGTTTCACGCCCAGGCTGCCAACCTTTGGATAAATCGAACCGTCTGACCAACCACAAAGACGCGTCGGTAACGATGTTCATCGGGCAGACAAACGAACAATACGCACGACCGCCCACCAGTGCATAAAACACCAAGACGATGGCCGCACCGATCAGGGCCGTTCCCGCCGCCAAGTGCCCCGCCAGCAAACTTTGCAAGACGATGAACGGATCGGACAAGGGCACGGTGCCCAAAATCAAACTGGATGTCAGGTTGCCCTTCAAAATCCATGCGCCCGTATAAGGGACCAACAGCGGACTGGCCAAAAACAACGCCAAGATGCTCAATTGCACGGCACGGCGCACCAACAGCCACTTGTGGGCCGCCAGCCAACCACGGGCTTTCACGGCATCAAATCCGGGATAGGTTTTTGCGCTCATTTACCTTTCCCCCCTAAAGTCGCCCCTGGATTGAAGGGTAAATTTTGCGGCATTCTATCGGGAAGATCGACAATGCCCTGAATCAGGGATTGTCCATTGTTTTCTTTTTCCACCCAGCCCAAACGATAGTGTTCACCGATGCGCCCCTTGGCCAAGTGACGCGGGAACACCCGAATGGCGGCGGTTTCCAAAACGCAAGAGCGTTCACACTTTCCACACCCTGTGCATTTGTCAGAATGCACCGTGGGAATGAACATGGCATGTTTGCCGGTGCGTTCATTGTGATGGCGTTCCAGCGTGATGGCTTCGTCAATCACCGGGCACACGCGATAGCAAACGTCACACCGCAACCCTAATAAATTGAGACACGTTTCTTCATCCACCAAAACCGCCAAGCCCATATCGGCGTCGTCGATTTTGGTCAAGTTCGGATCAAGCGCCCCCGTCGGACAGGCTTTGACGCACGGAATATCGTCGCACATTTCGCACGGCGCACGACGGGCGACAAAATAAGGTGTCCCCACCGGAACGTCTTGACCGATGTCGGCAAGACTCAAGGTCGGATAAGGGCAGTCCCGCACGCACAACCCGCACCGTATGCACGACGCCAGAAAATCAGCCTCAGGCCCCGCGCCTGGTGGACGCAACGCTTGCGCCGGAAGGGATTGCGCCTGACGGGCAAACAGCCCCACCACCAAGCTCAGCGCACCAACCCCACCGGCAGCCCTGGCCATATTGGCCAGGAACCGACGGCGCGATTGCGCACTTGCAGGGGATGTAGACGGTTCGCCCATCGTGACGTTCCTGACCCTTTTCTATCCGCTTACCATCAAGCGACCGTTAAGCCCGCACCACGCGGCACGCACACTTTTTGTAATCCGTTTCTTTGGAAAGCGGATCGGTCGCGTCCAAGGTCAACTTGTTGACCAACTGCCCGGCATCAAACCACGGCATGAACACCAAACCCCGAGGCGGCTTGTTACGCCCGCGCGTTTCAACACGGGAGGTCACTTCACCACGACGTGTCTGAATTTTAACTTCCTGACCGCGTTTGAGTTTCCGTTCCTTGGCGTCTTCCGGGTGCATATAAATCTTCGCATCAGGATAGGCGCGATACAGTTCCGGAACGCGACGCGTCATGGAGCCGGAATGCCAATGTTCCAGCACACGCCCCGTGCTCAACCACAGATCAAATTCTTTATCCGGGCTTTCGGCAGCAGGCTCAAACGGTGCAAAGATAATCGCCGCACGGCCATCAGGTTTGCCATAGAAGTTAATACCTTCGCCTGACTTAACGTGTTTGTCGTAGCCTTCGCGGAAACGCCACAAGGTCTCTTGACCATCCAACACCGGCCAGCGCAAACCGCGGGCGTTGTGATAAGCTTCGAACGGCGCCATTTCGTGGCCCTTTTTCGGTCCATTCCACTGGAACTCCCGATATTCTTCAAAGATGCCTTTTTGCACATAGAAGCCGAAGTCTTTGGATTCCGAGTTGTTGTAGACGTTACCCGCATTATCGGTGATCTCTTGCAGTGGAAACTTATCCGTGTGACCGTTCCTGAACAGAACTTCGTACAGCGTCTTGCCACTCAGTTCCGGCTTCAGCGCGATCAGGTCAGCAGGCCATACCTCTTCGACTTTGAAGCGCTTGGAAAATTCAATCACTTGCCACATGTCGGACTTTGCTTCGCCTGGCGCATCGACTTGCTGACGCCAAAATTGAGTGCGACGTTCCGCATTGCCGTAAGCACCTTCTTTTTCCATCCACATGGCGGTGGGCAAAATCAAATCGGCAGCCATGGCGGTGACGGTCGGATAAGGATCGGAAACCGTGATGAAGTTTTCCGGGTTGCGATAACCGGGATAGGTTTCTTCGTTCATGTTGGCGGCGGCTTGCATGTTGTTGTTGCACTGAACCCAGTACGCATTCAATTTGCCGTCTTTCAGCATGCGGTTTTGCAAGACGGCGTGATAACCCGGTTTCTCGGGAATGGTGCCTTTGGGCAGTTCCCAGACTTTTTCCGCAAAGTCGCGATGCTTTTCGTTCATCACCACCAAGTCGGCCGGCAAGCGGTGTGCAAAGGTACCGACTTCACGCGCGGTGCCGCACGCAGACGGCTGACCGGTGAGCGAGAATGGGCTGTTGCCCGGCTCGGAAATTTTGCCCATCAACAAATGGATGTTGTAGACCAAGCCGTTGACCCACACACCGCGGGTGTGCTGGTTGAAGCCCATGGTCCAAAACGACGTGACCTTTTTGTTCGGGTCCGCGTAGGCTTTAGCCAGACGTTCCAATTGTTCCGCAGGAACGCCGGACATTTCGCTGGTTTTTTCCAACGTATATTCAGCGACCATCGCGGCGTATTCGTCAAACGTGACTTTGTCGAATTTGCCCTTGTCCGGGTTTTTTGCGGCTTTTTGCAACGGATGTTCCGGACGCAAGCCATAACCGATATCGGTTGTGGTGGCGTTGAAGTTCACGTGCTTGTCGATGAAGTCTTGGTTATAGGCTTTGTTTTGAATGATGTAGTTGGCGATGTAGTTGGCAATCGCCAAATCGGTTTGCGGCGTAAACACCATACCGTTGTCGGCCAGCTCAAAAGACCTGTGCTCAAACGTCGACATGACGTGAACTTCGCAGCCCTCTCTGGTCAGACGCGTGTCGGTCAAACGCGACCACAAAATGGGGTGCATTTCCGCCATATTGGCGCCCCACAGAACGAACACATCGGCGTGCTCAAGATCATCATAACAGCCCATCGGTTCATCGATACCGAACGCACGCATGAACGCACCAACGGCGGACGCCATGCAATGACGCGCGTTGGGATCGATGTTGTTGGACCGCATCCCGCCCTTCATGAACTTAGATGCAGCATAGCCTTCCCAAATGGTCCACTGACCGGAACCGAACATGCCGACTGAGGTCGGACCTTTTTTCTTGATGGCTTCTTTCCATTTGTCAGCCATGACATCAAAGGCTTCATCCCAGGACACTTCCTCGAACTGACCTTCTTTGTCGTATACACCCTTGGTTTTGCGCAACAAAGGCTTGGTCAGGCGATCTTTGCCGTACATAATCTTCGACAGGAAATAGCCCTTGATACAGTTGAGGCCTTTGTTGACCGGTGCGTCGGGATCACCTTGGGTCGCGACGATACGGCCCTGTTTGGTGCCAACCAAAACACCGCAACCGGTGCCACAAAAACGGCACGCGCCTTTGTCCCAGCGGATGGTGTCATCGTGCGCTTGCGCTTCGGCGATTTTCGCCCCTGAAAGGGTGGTGCCCGCCGCAGTCGCTGCAGCAATGGCGGCTTGGGTCTTGATAAAGTCCCGTCTGGAAATGCTCATGATTGGTGCTCCCCTACGCCGTAGTCGTCTTCGAAATGGGTGTAAACAAGAGAGGTGCTGAGCACCCCTGCGATGGATCTAAAGGCATCAAAAGTTTGGGTGGCTTTGCCGTCGTCTTCGTTATCGACGGTGACGATCATGCGACCGTCGTGCGTCACTTTGTGCACCTCAGTACCTTCCAGCGCTTCTACGGCTTGCTGGACAGAGGCCGCATTTTTCGGCGCGGTATGGATAATCAAACCCGTAATACTCACGACAGTTCCTCCAATTGATCTTCATTTTCAAAACGTTTAATTTCAAGCGCGCCAACCGGGCACGGTGCGATACACGCCCCACACCCGGTGCACGAAGATTGATCGATAACGGGCAAGGCATTTCCGCCGACGGCCAGCTGAAACCGGATTGCGCGCGCATCGCAGCGCTCCCCACATACCCGGCACATCACCCCGTTTTGCGACAGGCAATTGGCGCTGAGTTCAACGCCCAAATTCCACGGTAGAGCTTCAAAGACATGGGCGGCGACAATCGCGCCGGGCTCGCACACCTGGGCGCAATCACCACAGAAGCTGCATTCACCATTTTGAAAGTCAACTTCGGGATATCCACCACCGCCGAGCACAATGATCTGCTCGGCACAAACGTCGCGGCACTCATTACAGTGTGTGCACAAATCGACAAAGTGCTGCTCAGCTCGGGACCAGGGCGGTCTAAACGGTGCAACAACAGGTTGCGCACCTCGCCCAGAAAAAAACGCCCGCCGTGATAAGGACACCTGCATAAAATGTTTTCCCAGTTCCATTCACTCGAACCTCGTCCCCCCCGGAACGTAGCTCCCTTATGCGAGCCAAATGGTTCGTGTGAATTGTACGCATTTTGCTAGTCCAATTCGCATCGGGCCTTGACCAGCGTCAAGCCATGCGAAATAAGGCAATAAAATCAAATACCTGACTAGTTTTCTTCACTATTAGAGCGTATGTTATCAGAGACTTCACGCCCTAATACCAAGTTGCAAGATCGTGCACCGCTTTCCCAAAAGCAGCGCGCAATATCTAGAAGTTATCAAATGACGCCCCTGAAGTTTTGTGAGATGGATTGCAAAAATTCTCACAAGCGCGATCTAGGTGACTTCTCCGGGGAAAAACCCCGAGTTGAGCGAAAAAATGACTTCTGCGTCATAGTTTTTTGTCGAAAAGCGCATAAATGAGCCCCATCTCAATATGATGGCAACAGTTTCTCAATGGTCTACGGGCAAAGGGCGAGATGAGAAATGGATCATTTTCAGTTATGCGAATCCATGCTGATCGGTCATGAACAAATCGACGCGGAACATCAGGCATTGGTGGATGTGCTAAACCACGGCTTGGATCTGTTGGCAACATCCCCACAAGTCGAGGCCGTGTGGGATGTCTTGGACGATTTTCGCACCAAACTCTCCGAGCACATCACCAATGAAGAAGTCATTATGAGTCGGCATGGGTTTACGGATCTAGAGTGTGAAAAAGCGGAACACCTCAATGCCTTAGCGTGCTTGGATGATTTGGTTGAGCGCCACCTCGACGAACACGACTTTGAAACGTTGCTTCGCGATATCGCAGGGCTGATGCTGGGCTTGTTCATCAAGTCAGACATGAGTTTTAAGGTGTATTTAGAAAAAATAAAGGGCTGCTAGGGCCAATCGCCCCTTTATTTGAGCGGCCGTTCAACGCAAAACGTCAAGGCGACGCGCGGCAATACCACGCCCAAGGCCCCGAAAGCGTTTGGCCAAACTCATGTCAACGCCGTGATTTTAAAGAAATGGTGCCCCCAGCCGGAATCGAACCGGCACTCCCTTGCGAGAACGGGATTTTGAATCCCGCGCGTCTACCAGTTCCGCCACAGGGGCACTGTGGGTATTGAGGTGAACGGGCGTCATAATACTCAGCAAATTCGCGCGGTCAACACATATAGATAAACATTTGCATTTCCTTAAATTCGCCCGATTGCTCAATGGCTTCGGGACTGCTATGACCTATGCCTAGCCTTGGTCTGCGCCCACACAAACACCTGCGTCTGCGCGCGCCGATGAACGTCACTTGTTTTTATCTCGTCCGTTGGGGGAGTTTCCGGTTTGTTGCGTCGCGCCTATGATTGGACCATGACTTTTTCCGCCCATCACAACGCCATGTGGGCGCTGTTCGTGATTTCTTTCATCGAAAGTTCGGTTTTCCCGATTCCCCCTGATATTTTGCTGATCCCCATGATCCTCGCCAACCGCGAAAAGGCCTGGAAAATTGCCGCCGTGTGTACCATCGGCAGTGTGTTGGGCGGCATGGCGGGTTACGGCATCGGCTACTTCTTGTTTGAACAAGTGGGCCGACCGCTGCTGGAATTTTACGGCAAAGCCGATAAATTCGCTGAATTCCAGGAAATGTACAACGCCTGGGGGGCCTGGGTCGTGGGTATGGCTGGCTTAACACCGTTTCCCTATAAGGTCATCACCATTGCCAGTGGGGTGACGGCGCTGAACATCGGCACCTTCGTGATCGCTTCGGTGCTGTCCAGGGGTGCACGTTTTTTCATAGAAGCCTGGCTTTTGTGGTATTTTGGCGACCCCATCCGCGAGTTTATCGAAAAGTATCTCGGCATCCTCGTCACCGGAGGGTTTATCGTCCTGCTGGGCGGCTTTATTGCCCTCAAGTATTTGGTATAAGAGTTTAACCATGCCCCTAAGCCCCACCCGCCTCTATCCTGCCCTGCTGATTTTGGTCGGCGTGTCGGCTTTGGCCACGGCCTACACCGCGCAGTTCGGTTTTGGATTGGAGCCGTGCATTCTGTGCCTGTATCAGCGTGTGCCGTTTGCCTTGTCGATTGTGTTGGGCTTGGTCGGTTTGTGGCGACCCGCCTGGCTGGTGGGCGTTTTCACCCTGGCGACGATCATCTTTGCGGCCAATGCGGGCGTCGCGGTTTACCATGTCGGCGTTGAGCAGCATTGGTGGGCGTCGGCGGTGGGGTGTGGCGGCAAATTGGTGACCCAGGTGTCCGCCCAAGACTTGATGGCCAGCCTCAGCACCAAACCGGCAAAATCGTGCGATACCGTGGACTGGACGATGTTCGGCATTTCCATAGCCGGGTGGAATATCGTATTCTCTGGCGCACTGGCGGCCGCGTCCCTATATGTGTTGCGCACCCGCAAGTGGGAGACCCCATCATGAGCTCAAAATCGGCACCCCTTTCAAGCACCCCCGTGGGCGGGCGCATGCCCGGCGATCCCACCAAGGATGAACTGATCGAACGCATCATCCGCGTCGATCAAGCCGGGGAATATGGTGCGGTGCGCATTTATGCCGGGCAATTGGCGGTTTTGGGCAAAGGCCCCAAAGGCGACATGATCCGCCACATGAAAGCCCAAGAAGACGTGCACTTAGAGACCTTCAGCAAGATGGTATCCGAGCGCCGCGTGCGCCCCACGGCGCTGATGCCGCTCTGGCACCTAGCCGGGTTTGCCCTGGGTGCAGGCACCGCACTGCTGGGCGAAAAAGCCGCCATGGCGTGCACGGTGGCGGTCGAAGAAACCATCGACGAACATTATCAAGCGCAGATCGCAAAACTGGGCGATGACGAAAAAGACCTGCGCGAGACCTGCGCAAAATTCCGCGACGAAGAACTGGAGCACCGCGACATCGGCTACGCCAACGGCGCCAAAAACGCCGTCGCCTATCCGCTGCTCAGCCGCGCCATCAAATTCGGCACCAAACTGGCGATCAATTTGTCGGAAAAAATCTGAATTCGCCTCCAAACTTTACCAATCCAAAAACAACACCACATTGTCATATACGCGTTACCGTAGCGTCACACACAAATCATCCCCTGCCCCATATGATCTCCGTTTCAAAATTGACATGAAATGGATTGAGTGATGATGCTCTCCCTCGTTGGTGGCCGCGTGCTGCTTGAAGACGGAACAATAGGCGAAACTGACATTCACATCGAAGGGGGGCTGATCAGCGGCATTGACGACACCCGTTCAAATGGGAAATCCGCATGGAACGTGCGCGGTTATCTGGTGCTGCCTGCTGTCATTGACCTGCACGGGGATGCGTTTGAACGCCAAATCATGCCGCGTCCCGGGGTCCACTTCCCCCTTGATCTTGCTTTGCAAGAAACCGACAGTCAAATGATCTCCAACGGCATTTCCACAGCATTTTATGGCATCACATATTCATGGGAACCGGGCTTGCGCGGACGCGACACAGCGGTTGAACTGTTGGATGCGCTCGACACCATCCGCCCCCACTTGGTCTGCGACACCCGTGTTCACTTGCGCTGGGAAACCTACAACACCCCCGGCGCGGATGATGTTGCGGAGTGGATAGAAACCGGACGCATCGATTTGTTGGCGTTCAACGATCACTTGGACATGATCCAAAATGCCCTGACCAACCCGCAGAAACTCGCCAAATATGCCAGCCGTTCGGGGCTGTCCACGGATGCCTTCATCCAATTGGTCGGCGATGTTGCCGCCCGCAAAAACGAGGTCGATGCCCACACGGCGCGTCTGGCCAAAATTGCCGAGCGCTACGATATTCCGTGTGCGTCTCACGACGACGAATCCCCGGAAATGCGCGGGCAGTATCACAAACTTGGCGTCTCGATTTGTGAGTTCCCGGTCAACGCAGAAACGGCCCGTTTTTCCATCGCCAACGGCGATCCGGTTATCATGGGCGCTCCCAACGTGCTGCGCGGCGGCAGTCACTGCAATCGTTTGTGCGCAGCAACGGCGGCGCGTGAAGGTCTCTGCTCCATCTTGACCTCGGACTATTATTATCCGGCCTTGCTACGCGCACCGTTCAAATTGGCTGCGGACGGCGTGACCGACTTCGCAACGGCGTGGCACATGGTTTCAAAAAACCCCGCACATGCTGCCGGTCTTGAAGACCGCGGCACCCTCAGCAAGGGTCAACGCGCGGATATCGTCGTGATCGATGATTCCAATCCCAATTGCGTGCGCGTGATCGCCACCTTTGTCGCAGGCAAGCCGGTCTACATGTTTGATGCGGGCTATCGCATGTGCGCTTGAGGGGCAAGATTATTGCGATTTTGTCTGGCTATCTATTTATCTGGAAAGACTCTAGACTGCTCACAACAACACCAAGAAAAAAGTGAAACGTCATATGAAATTTATACGCTGGTTCTTAGGTCGTCTGATTCTGACGATTAATTTCCTTACCCCGCCGCGCGCCGTTGAGCGTGACCCGGGCACCCAAAAGGCCATTGATGCCAAAACGGCCAAGATGTCTCTCTACCAATTTGAAGCTTGCCCTTTTTGCGTCAAGGTGAGACGCCATTTCAAACGCCAAGCCCTCAACATCGAAGTGAGAGATGCCAAAAACAACGCCGTCTTTAAAGATGAGCTGACGCAAAAAGGCGGCAAACACCAAGTGCCCTGCCTGCGCATCGAAGACGAGCAGAAAAACGTCAAATGGCTCTATGAATCAAAAGACATCATCACCTATTTGCACACCGAACTCGGCCTAACTTAGGCCCAGGGCTTAGGCTCCGGACTTAGGCTATCGCACGCATATCATCAGGGCGTTTTCAGCTTTTGCGCTTTTTCACCAATCCCGAAATCACGCCGCGCATGGTGCGGACTTCTTGTTCGGTCATGCGGGCGCGTTGGAAGAGGTTGCGGAGATTACGAATCATGCCGGGTTTTTTGGCGGCGACGCCCAAAAAACCGCAGTCGGTGAGTTCCGTTTCCAAGTGTTCGAACATGGCCACCAGTTCTTCTTTGGTGGCGCGCCGGGTATCCAAACGCACCTCAAAAATTTCGTCCGGTTGGTCGGCGGCGACTTGAAACCATTCGTAGCCCATCAGCAACACCGCCTGGGCCAAGTTCAACGACGTGAAGCCGGGGTTCAGCGGCACCATCAAGATGCTGTCGGCGAGCGCGATGTCGTCATTGTGCAGGCCTACGGCCTCGCGGCCAAACAACACCCCGCACTGCACGTCCTGGGCGCGCAAATCGCGCATTTCTTTAGCCGCCCCGCGCGGCGTCAGCACGTCCTTGGACATATCGCGGGCGCGCGCCGTGGTGGCGAAGACGTGGCCTAAATCAGCGATGGCTTCGGCGGTGGTGTCAAACACCCGGGCGTTTTCCAACACCACGTCGGCACCGGATGCGGTTTTATAGGCCAGCGGGTTGGGCCAGCCGTCCCGCGGGGCCACCAGACGCAAATCCAACAGCGCACAATTGAGCATGGCGCGCGCCACCATGCCGATGTTTTCCCCCAGTTGCGGCTGCACCAAAATCACGGCGGGCCCACCCGCTGCGGCGGCAGACGCGGTTTGCTTGGCGGGACGACGATGTTTGGTCGATGACGGCGCGCTCTTCATCAATTAAGCCGCCGCAACGCCGTCTTGAAGCAACTTGAACACGATGGAATCGCGCAACGCATTGTAAGACGCATCGATGACGTTGGCCGACACGCCCACCGTGGCCCAGGTCCGGCCACTGGCATCGGTGCTTTCAATCATCACCCGGGTCACCGCCGCGGTGGCGTCGCCGGGAGTGAGAATACGCACCTTATAATCCACCAAACGCAAGTCTTTTAGGGTGGGATAAAGCGGCAGCAACACCTTGCGCATGGCCGCGTCCAAGGCGTTAACCGGGCCGTTGCCTTCCGCCACGGCCATGCGCTGAGCGCCATCCTTGGCATTGGCGGCATCACCGTGCAAAGCCAGCTTGACGGTGGCTTCCGACAGGGTCACCCGCTCATCTTTGGCATTCCAGCGCCGTTCATCGATGACGCGGAAACTGGAACAGTGAAAATAGTCCGGCACATCGCCCAAGATGCGGCGCGCCAACAGCTCAAAACTGGCTCCCGCACCGTCATAGGAAAAGCCCTGCTTTTCCTTTTCTTTGACCTTGTCCAACAGCGTCATGATGCGTGGGTCTTTGTCATCAATATCAATCCCGATTTCGCGAAACCGCGCCAAGATGTTGGACCGTCCGGCCTGATCGGAAATCAGAATTTGGCGATGATTGCCGACGCTTGCGGGAGGGACATGTTCATAACATCGGGGGTCTTTTTCCACCGCCGAGACGTGCAATCCACCCTTATGGGCAAAGGCCGATTCACCGACATAAGGGCGGTGGCGATCAGGGGCGCGATTGAGCCGCTCATCCAAACCGTTGGAGACATGGCGCAAGCGCTTCAAACCAGCCTCACCCACATTGGTGTCATAGCCCATTTTGAGCATCAAACTGGGAATGACGCTGACCAAATTGGCGTTGCCGCAACGTTCGCCCAGGCCATTGATGGTGCCCTGCACCATGCGTGCCCCGGCGCGGACCGCCGACAGGGAATTGGCCACCGCATTGCCGGTGTCGTCATGGCAGTGAATGCCGATTTTATCACCGGGTATGGTTTTGCAAACTTGGGTGACGATGTCATCAATCTCAAACGGCATGGTGCCGCCGTTGGTATCGCACAACACCACCCACCGCGCGCCCCCATCGATGGCGGCCTTTAGACAGCTCATGGCGAATTCTGGATTGGCTTTGTAACCATCAAAAAAGTGTTCGGCGTCAAACAGAACTTCATCCACACGGGTGACGGCATAGGCGATGCTGTCTTTGATCATGGCGATGTTTTCCGTGCGTTCAATCCCCAGCGCCACGTCCACATGGTAATCCCAGGTTTTGCCCACCATGCACACCACCCGCGCATCCGTGGACAACAACGCATTCAGGCCCGGATCGTTGTCGGCGCTGCGCCCGGCACGCCGGGTCATGCCAAAGGCCGTGATGCGCGCCCGGCTCACCGGCGGCAGATTGTCGAAAAAGCTGTCGTCCGTCGGATTTGCTCCAGGCCAACCGCCTTCGATGTAATCAACGCCCAACGCGTCCAGCTCGCGCGCGATGGCGTCTTTGTCTGCGGGACCGAAATCAACGCCAGAGGTCTGTGCGCCGTCGCGGAGCGTGGTGTCATAGATGTAGACGCGGGGGGCGCTCATGGAGTGGGCGTATCCTTTGAATTTGGGCCTTGGAGGTCAGATGAAGTGCGGAGCATGCCCAATTTCGCGCCTGCACACAAGAATTTCTGCGCCTTAGGTGATTTAGATCAGGAGCCATTCCTTGCAAAATAACGCTGAGCTTGGCTATAAATGAGCTAGCGTATATTCTTTAAGTGTAATGATTCGCCCCTGCCAAAGGTTTTATGTCCGGGCCCGCCTGAGGAATCGGCACAACAGCAAAGGCTTCGAGTACATTTTATGACTGGCGAATTTGACTTCGAGCATGATGACGAATACCCGGCGTATCGCGAACGGTGCATGGGGACCAACGTCAACGAGCAGACTTTGCTGGCTACAGACTACCTAAACCACTTCAACGAAGTCGTCATGACATTGGAAATGCTGGCCGACATGCCGGAACTTCTTGAAGAAGCGCAGATGTGGCAGCCCAAAGACTACAAAGATCACTTCCGTGACAGCACCATTGCCGACAAAGAGCTGGCCGTCGAAGCCTATGACCACGCTCCGCCGAAGTTCAAAGTACCGTTTGAACAAAACATCAACAAGATCAACCACCTGATCACCACATCCGTTGAACGACTCAGCTCCGACATTCAATCGGGCGAGATGGAATTGGTGCGTCTCAACGCCAAAGCGTTAAGCCAAGTGATCCAGCGCCTGATGGATATGTGCAGCGCCAACATTCACGGCTCTGAAACCACCATGGATCAATCGGAAATCGACAACATCATCGGCTCCAGCCCCCACGATGATGGCGCAAAAGACGACCAAGCGAGTGCTCAGGCCGATATCGACGCGCTTTTCGATTAGTGTTTTCGATTCAAGCCAGAGGGGCGCTTAAAACCGGCTTCCCAAATTCTCACACGACATACGGCTTGCGCGCTTGATCAATGGGGAACGGCGTGACATTTCCACCCGCAAGACGGATAAAATCTTCAAACGGGATCGGGCGGCTGAACAAATATCCCTGGCCAATATCACTGCCCAGCGCATGCAAGAACGTGCTTTGGCGTTCCGTCTCCACACCTTCTGCAATAATCTTAAGGCCTAAGTTTTGCGCCATGTTGATGATGGCCTTGGCCATTGTGACGGCGTCCGGGTTGTCGGGCAGACCGGTCACAAATGAACGGTCAACCTTCAAGGAATCCAGAGGGAATTTGGTCAGATAGCTGAGCGACGAATACCCAGTGCCGAAATCATCAATACTGAGCGACACGCCCAGCGCCTTAAGCTCTTCAAGGACACGTACGGTTTCTTCGGCGTTTTCGACCAACATGCTTTCGGTCAATTCAAGATCAAGCATCTCGCTCGGCAATCCCGTTTCTTCGAGAACTTCTTGCACCCGCTGGGCCAGATTTCCCTGACGGAATTGGCGAACCGATAAATTCACCGACACGCTGACATTGTCGAGCCCCCGGTCCATCCATTCTTTGGCCTGACGGCAGGAATTGACCAAAATCCAGTCGCCTATAGGCACGATCAACCCGGTTTCTTCACTGACCGGCACAAATTCCACCGGCGAAACCGAGCCCAGGTCGGGGTTGGTCCAACGCGCCAAAGCTTCCGCCCCGACAATGCGCCCGGTGCTCAAATTGACCTTTGCTTGGTAGGCGATTTGGAATTCGTCATTTTCCAGGGCATGGCGCAAGCCGTGTTCAACAGCCATGCGGCGCAACGCATTGGCGCTGAGCGTTGACGAATAAAACTGGTAATTGTTGCGCCCTTGTTTTTTGGCATGATGGGACGCGGTGTACACGTTTTTCAGCAAATCATCGACATTATCGCAGCTGTCGGGATAGATCACGATACCGATGGACCCAGAGCTATAGAGTTCTTTTCCGTCCACATGGAATGGCTGGCTGAGGGCGCGGAGCATACGCGTCGCGACGGCTTCAACCTCTTGGTTTTCACAAACACTTTCCAAGATAACCGTAAACTCATCGCCGGAAAGGCGCGCCACCGTGTCTTGACCGCGAACGCACGATTCAAGGCGCTTGCCTGCCAATTGCAACACCACGTCGCCCGCAGCATGCCCCATAGCGTCATTGATGTGTTTGAAGTTATCCAGATCGATAAACAACAAGGCCGTCTTCAACCCGGATTGATCGGCATTGACGGTGCTTTCGCTCAAACGTTCAGTAAACAAATAGCGATTGGGCAGGTGAGTCAGCGGATCGCGCGTCGCCAAGAACATCAGCTTGTCTTCCGCTTTTTTACGTTCCGTGATGTCACGCACAACCGCGATATAGTGGCGTCGTCCACGTAAATTAAAATCGCTGAGGCTGACTTCCAACGGGAACCCGGCACCGTCACTGCGTACACCGGATACTTCCCGCCCGCTTTTGGAATCGGATAAATCCATTTGCAGGGTTTTCAGCACCGTTGCCGCATCCGCCTGACGGCGACCACGGGTATCGGGAATGAGGTTTGTAATGCCCACCCCTGTCAAACCGCCAAGATCAAAACCGAAGATCGCTTCTGCCGCCGGGTTGGCTGTTTCAATGATGCCCATTTCATTCAGGGTGATCAAACCGTCAACGGTCGTTTCCATAATGGTGCGCAAATATTCTTCACGCTCCATGATTTCCCGAAGGCGGCGATTTTTCTCGGTGACGTCACGGGCCACCAACATGACCCGGCGGATTGCACCATCGACTTCTTCATAAACCGACGCCGCAAGTTCCACATCCACTTCACGCCCGTCGTCAGCCATCATCTTCATGGTGGTGCGGCGTTTTTCTTTAAGGATATCCGCGAAGTGATTGTCCAAAAGACTGGCGAAATCGGGATGAATAAAATCATTCAGAGCGTGCAACTGGGCCTTTTCTTGATCCACCGACAACAAGGCGCAACCGGCCGGATTGAGCACTTGAATAGCGCCATCAGCGGAACAGATGGCGATCAGATCGGGGGCCAAGTCAATCAAGCTGGCATGATGGTCATCGCTTCTGGCCAACGTTTCGTAGCGTCGATCTTCCAACAATTCGTTCAACAGATCGAGCACGCTTTGCCCGGATTTGCGGATATCTTCGGCATATTCTCGATACTGAGGAGGCGACATGGGGCCGAGCATTTCGCCGCTCATCATTTCGGCAAAGCCGATAATGTTGTTCAGTGGTGTGCGCATTTCATGCGAAAGGGTGCGCAGAATGCCGCGGCCTTCTTGCGCATCTGCATCACCGAACGGGGCGGCAACCGCATTTGAGCTCTTGTCTTTATCTTGGCTCATAGCCTCAGCATATATCCAAAAATGACTTAATCTCTACCATTGCAAAGTTTGCCCAATCGACAAACCGAACATTAAGTCTGCCCCATATTTCCACAGAACAAAAGGCGTAAAGGCCATTTTACACACAATCATCCAAACAAACGAAAGAATAATATAATTAGACTACCAAAGTTGTTCGTCTATAGGGGCATATGTCTTCGTTTTTATATGAAAAAAACTGAGCAAATTCGCAAAACAAATAAATGTGAGGTGATTTATTGCCGCCGCCAGGTTGTCCCCGTCGCGCCGTCTTCGAGAAGAATACCCTGCTCAGCCAGCTCATCGCGAACCCGGTCAGAGGTCGCAAAATCTTTATTTGCCCGAGCTTGTTTGCGCTTTTCGATCATGGCGTCGATGTCACTGTCCGATAGCCCGCTTGCGGACTTGTCATCTCCACGCAGCCACGTTTCGGGGTCTTGACCCAGCAGACCGACAAGATCCCCGGCCAACAATAGCTCCCCTTTCAAGCGCGCCTTTTGGGACGCGTCCGTAGCTGCATTCAACTTGGTTTTAAGTTCAAACAAATGGGCAATGGCTTTTGGCGTGTTGAGATCATCGCCCAACGCCGCCATCACGGGCCCGGCGACGGTATCCGGCACGTCGGCCTTCACGCCGGCATTGCGCAACGCCAGATAAAAATCATCCAATTCCTTCTTCGCTTCACGGATGCCGTCTTTACGAAAATCAAGGGGTTGGCGGTAGTGGGTTTTGAGCAAGGTCAGGCGCACAGCTTCGCCGGGGAATTCATCGCGCAAATCATGAACGGTGTAAAAATTGCCCAAGGATTTGGACATCTTTTCCCCCTCAGCCATCAAATACCCGTTGTGCATCCAATAATTGACGAATTTAGAACCGCCATGGGCACATGTAGACTGCGCAATTTCGTTTTCATGGTGGGGAAAGATCAAATCTTGGCCGCCGCCGTGGATATCGAAGGTGGGGCCTAAGTGTTTTTCGCTCATGGCCGAACATTCGATGTGCCAGCCGGGACGCCCCCGCCCCCACGGGCTTTCCCAACCGGGTTGATCATCCGTGCTGGGTTTCCACAACACAAAATCAGCCGGGTCTTTTTTGTACGGCGCCACTTCAACGCGCGAACCGGCAATCATTTCATCTCTGTTGCGCCCAGACAGATGACCATAATCTTTATAGCTGGACACCCCAAACAGCACGTGCCCCTCGACCACATAGGCATGACCTGCGGCGACCAGCTTTCCGATCATCGTAATCATGTTGGCGATGTGTTCCGTGGCGCGCGGCTGGACATCGGGACGCAAGGCCCCCAGCGCGCTCATGTCATCCAAAAACGCCTGTTCGGTACGTTTGGTGATGTCCGAAATGCTTTCCCCGCTATCTAAGGCGCGCTTGATGATCTTGTCATCAACGTCGGTAATGTTGCGCGCATAGATGACGTGGTCTTCACCATAAATCTCGCGCAGCAACCGATACAAGACGTCAAACACCACCACCGGGCGGGCGTTGCCGATGTGAGCGTAATCGTAAACCGTTGGCCCACACACGTACATGCGCACGCGCTTAGCATCGATGGGAACGAAGTCTTCTTTGGTGCGTTTGAGCGTATTGAAAAGCTGGATGGTCACGAACTTACCCTCTTTGACCCTTGAGTCTGGCTTCGGCGCGGGCGAAACCGATCAGAGGCAAAAACACCTTCAGCTCCGGCCCATGGTCCAGCCCGGTCAAGGCTTGGCGGAGCGGCATGAACAAATCTTTGCCCTTGCGCCCGGTGGCGGTTTTGATCGCTGCCGTCCAGGTTCCCCAGGTGGTTTCGTCCCACGGTTCTTGAGGCAGGAAGTCGGCGGCTTGTTTGAGAAAATCAGCATCTTCGTCACCAACAACGGGATCGATCTCCGCCGTGGCGATTTTTTGCCAGATGTGCACGTCCGCCACCCGTTCCAGGTTGGCCCTGACGGCGTTCCACAGCGGCTCGTCAACGCCCAAAGGCAGACGATCCATCACGTCCCCATAGGCGGTACCGTGCAGCACTTGGGCGTTAACCCGCGACAGCTGGGCCGGATCGAACTTGGGCGACGCGCGGGAAAAGTGGTTGAAATCAAACAGCCCAACAAGTTTCTCCAGGCTGTCTTCCGCTTTGATATCGTCGGATGTGCCCAAGTGCGCCAGGTAGCTGGCCAACGCCAGCGCCTCCACCCCATCATCGCGCAAATCGCGCAAGGCCAAGGAACCCAACCGCTTGGACAATCCCCCGCCTTCGATATCGGTCATCAGCGGCAAATGGGCAAACGCCGGAACGGGCGCATTCATGGCTTCAAACATTTGCACTTGAAGGGCCGTGTTGGCGACATGGTCTTCGCCGCGGATAATGTGGCTCATGCCCATATCGCGATCATCCACGGCGCTGGGCAGCATATACAGCCAGCTTCCATCATGGCGGCGAACCACCGGATCGGACAGCTTATCCGCTTCAAAATGAACCGGGCCGCGCACCAAGTCGTCAAACTCAATGACCCCGGGCATCAGCTTAAATCGCCAATGCACAGGGCGGTCTTCGGCGATATATTTTTGTAATTTTTCCGCTGTGGGCGGCGTGTAAATCGGCGGCAAGCCCCGGCTGCGCAAGCGCTTGCGCATGAAATCCAGCTCTTCGGGGGTTTCATAACACGGGTACACCCTGCCTTCGCTTTGCAATTGCGCAAAGGCAGCTTCATAAGCCGCCAAACGATCTGATTGCTTTTCTTCCGCGTCCCAACTGACCCCAAGCCACGTCAAGTCTTCGCGAATGGCGTCAGCAAATTCGGGCTTTGAACGCTCTTCATCGGTGTCGTCCAGGCGCAAGATCAAGCGTCCGCCCGTGTGCTTGGCGGCGAGCCAGTTGATCAACGCCAAACGAGCATTGCCGACATGGAGATAACCCGTAGGACTGGGAGCAAAACGAAATGTGGTCATGAAATTTAAGCCGTATAGCCGTTGGTGAGCGGGTAGCGTCGGTCGCGGCCAAAAGCCCGCGAGGAAATCTTGACGCCGGGTGGTGCCTGACGGCGTTTGTACTCCGCCCGGTCCAGCATACGCCAGACTTTTTCGACGATTTTTACATTATGCCCCCGATGGGCGATGTCTTGCACCGACATTTCTTTTTCAATCAAGCAGTACAAAATATCATCCAAGGCGTCATAAGGCGGCAAGGTGTCTTGGTCTGTTTGGTTGGGTTTCAGCTCCGCACTGGGGGCCTTGGTGAGAATGCGATCCGGCACCGCCAGGCCTTGCGGCCCCAGCAAGCCGATCGCATGGTTTGCATTACGCCATGCACACAGCTGGTAAACACGGGTTTTATAGACGTCTTTCAAGACGTTATAACCACCGCACATGTCCCCGTACAAAGTTGCGTAGCCCACAGACATTTCGGACTTGTTGCCGGTCGAAACCACCATGTAGCCAAACTTGTTGGACATTGCCATCAAGATCATGCCGCGGGACCGAGCTTGGATATTTTCTTCCGTGGTATCCGTGCCGTGGGCGGCAAATTGGTCTTTGAGCAACGCATCGAACACCTCCATCGCCGGTTGGATGGGAATGGTATCGAGCCGCACGCCCAGCAGCTTGGCGACATCCTGAGCATCTTCCAGGCTTTCTGGCGAGGTATAGGGAGACGGCATTATCACGCAATGCACGCGTTCCGGCCCCAACGCATCAACCGCCACGGCGGCAGTTATGGCGCTGTCGACACCACCCGACAGGCCGATCATAACGCCCGGAAAGTTGTTTTTGCCGACATAATCCTTGAGCCCCAAAACCAGGGCCTTGTAGATGGCTTCATTTTCGTCCAGCGCACCGACATTCAAACCCACAGCCGGGGTCAAGGTGTCGTTGTCCCAACGGAACGTCACCGCTTCGATACAGCTTTCAAACGCAGGCAGTTGAATCTTAACGTCACCCGACGCATCCAAGACAAACGATGAACCATCAAACACCAGCTCATCCTGGCCGCCGACCTGATTGACATAAACCAGCGCCAAACCATTTTCCCGCACCCGTTCGCGCGCCAGATCAAGGCGAATATGAGGTTTGTCCATCTCAAACGGGGAGCCGTTCAACACCAAAAGAACTTCCGCGCCATCTTTCATCAAATTGTTGGCAACGTCCGGAACCCACATATCCTCACACGTCATCAAGCCCAACTTGATGCCGCGAAAGGTCACAGCACCGGGTTTTCCACCGGGCGTAAACAAACGTTTTTCATCAAATACGCCATAATTGGGCAAGGCATGTTTGGGCACCACAGCCTTAATCATGCCGCCGTCGAGCAACAAAGCCGCATTGTAGAGGTGCGCGTCATCCACCCAAGGGGCGCTGATCAACAATCCCGGCCCACCGTCGGTGGTCAGCTTCGCCAGCGCCAAAACGGCCTGTTTAACGGTGTTTTGAAAGCTGCTTTTCAGCACCAAATCTTCTGGCGGATAGCCCGAGATCACCAACTCACCGGTCATCAGCAAGTCGCACCCCAGTTCCTGCGCTTGGGCGCGCATGCGGCGCACCAATTTAACATTGGCGGCGATATCGCCCACCGTGGGATTGACCTGAGCAAGGGCGATGGTGAATTTTTCAATCATAAATTTCGTTCAATATTTTTTTAAGGGTGGAGATATCCATTCAATATGGCATCCGGTTGGGCGGAGGGTAGGCCCCGTCCTACCCCCTGTCAACGCAGCAAACTCTGCAAAATTGAACCTTTTTTGTCGCCCGTATACGTAATTTGTTCTATTATTCACCCACTCTTGTGAACAAATGTGGGCTGTTCTCCTTAGAATCGTATGAGGAAGAAGCATAAGAGTCAGGAAACAATATGAATAATCAGAAACCTCCCGATGCAGGTTCAACCAAAGCAGTACCTTGCTCGGGTGTTGCACAGGATTTTTTGGACGACTACACCGAAAAATTAATTGAGATGATTGAAAACGCTGAGCAAGTGGTTCAGGTCAACGACATCCGTACTTTTTTAAAATCCTATAAGACCAGCCACACAGACACCCTCAACCCCGTCATCCGATCTCAGTACCAGCAATGCTTAACCCGTTGCGAGCAAGAAGTTTTTGACCCCGCCACCCGTCGAGAACCGTTCAAACGAGTCATTTCGGCGCGTATTGCCGACTTGTTTCCAACCTCCCCCGAAGCAGACAAAAAAGGCGGATCTGTTTCCCGACGGATGCTGCCTGGACTGTTTGCAGCCCTGGAAAAAATGGTTGGCGGGGACTTTTTCTCCGATGGCGATCGCATATGCACCGACCTTGCGGAAGAATTAAAGCGTCGTGATCAGTTCTTTTTGTGGGAAGACCTCTACACAAGTGAGCAAGCTCAAGACGCTGTCGATGACCTGTTAATGGCTCTGGTACCGCATTTTAGCGATCCAATGAAACGCGTAACGTGGATGGTCCGTATCATCAATGCCGATTTGGCCAGCCCAAAAGAGTATTATTTTGAAGGCGCCACATTCCAAGATTGGGTATTGGATGAAGACGGCATGATCGAAATCTTGCGCCACTTGTTTCGCCATTTAAAACACCAAATGACCATCCCCGAGCTGGCCAAAAAAGTCGCCACAAAGTATGGCATGCCCGCGGCCCACGCTCTTCTGGCGTTGATCAACGAGTTGGATCACACTGAGAATTACACTGAAGTTTAAAGTTTAATTCGGTTCCTCACATAATTTCAGATGGATTTGCGCGCCGCTTGTCGGTACCTTTCCCCCGTAAGCTTTGCCCATGGCTTATCATGGTTTACCGTACCGATTAACCAGGGAAGGATCACTGGATACATGACGCGCATTTCGGCCAAAGAGATTGCCCTGCAACTCCGGCGCAAACGTTCCAGCGCGATGGCCCAGGCGGTGGTTTCCGCCTTCACGGAACGTTTGCAAGAAGAAGCCGTTAAACAAGGTGGCTATCTGTCGCAAGCCCACATCAAACAGCTCGACATTGAATTTCAGGCCAAAGCTGATCAGTTGACGAATGTTTTCGAACAAGCCTTTCAAGACGCTGCCCGCGAGCAAGAAGAGCTGAAATGGAGCGCAATCAAGCGCCCCGCCTTCGACCGCCTGATTGTGAAGCGTTTTGAGCACCTGTTCGTACACCGCGGTGCGGACGGCATCCCCCATGGCTCCGTATCGCGACGTTTGCTGCCCGGGTTCTTCTTGGCTCTCAATATGATGCTGGGACCAGATGATCTTCGTAAATTTCACAACCGCTGCGATCTTGCCGTTGATCGCATCATGAAAGGGAAATTGCCCGTAGATTGGGATTTTGTGGACAAAGACGCCGAGATCCTTGAAATCATTTTGGATGCACAATACGCCATCGCCGTGCATTTTGAAGACACCGCCCGGCGCAGCACCTGGTTCACCCAGATTGTCAATTCACATCTGGCTCCACCAACCCACGACCATGCTGCGGACGCCAATTGGGAGCTCTCGCACCGAGCCCTGCACATGTTGCTGAACGGCCTCATGAGCGATCTGCACAAAGCCGTCTCAGATGACTTGGCGTGGCGTCATTTCAAAGATCGCCATCCCGAAGCGGATCGCACCAGCATCGCCGTCATCTTGGAACGGTTCGACTAGATCCTCTTAATCCGACCCGTTGGCTTGATCGGCCAAGCGCTCTTCTTTGAGCTGTTCAGCCAACAAAAACGCCAATTCCAAGGCCTGGGTGGCGTTGAGACGCGGGTCGCAATGGGTATGATAGCGCTCTGAGAGGTTCGATTCCCCAATATCTTGGCCACCGCCAACGCATTCGGTCACGTCTTGTCCGGTCATTTCAAAGTGCACCCCGCCAGCATGACTGCCTTCGGCCTTGTGCACTTGGAAGAACGCTTTCACCTCCGCCAAAATCGCATCGACGTGACGGGTTTTAATACCTACCGAACTTTTCACCGTATTGGAATGCATCGGATCGCACGACCACACCACTTTGCGGCCTTCGCGTTCGACGGCGCGGATCAAACCGGGCAACACGTTGCCGATTTTTTCCGCCCCCATACGTGTGATCAGGGTCAAACGCCCAGCTTCATTTTTGGGGTTCAGCGCATCAATCAAGCGGATCAGTTCATCGGGTTCGATGCTCGGTCCGACTTTACAGCCGACCGGGTTGCCGACACCTTTCAGATATTCAATGTGTGCGCCGTCCAACTGACGGGTGCGTTCGCCAATCCATAGCATGTGCGCAGATGTGTCGTACCAATTGCCGGTCAAGGAATCGACCCGGGTCATGGATTGTTCGTAGTTCAGTAACAACGCTTCGTGCGACGTGAAGAACGAGGTTTCACGAATTTGTGCGGTGGTTTTGGACGTCATTCCACACGCGGCCATGAAATCCAAGGCTTCTTGAATGCGCACCGACATATCGCGATAGCGCTCGCCCAAGGGGCTGTCTTCCACAAAGCTTAAGTTCCAGCGCTGCACCTTATGCAAATCAGCAAAACCACCCTGGGCAAAGGCGCGCAACAAGTTCAACGTCGAGGCCGACTGGTTGTAGGCCTGGATCAGGCGTTGCGGGTCGGGAATACGCGCTTCTGGTGTGAATTCCATGCCGTTGACCATGTCGCCACGGTAAGACGGCAAGCTCACGCCATTGATGGTTTCCATGTC
The DNA here is from genome assembly GCF_001746755.1 of Magnetovibrio blakemorei. Classification (GTDB taxonomy): domain Bacteria; phylum Pseudomonadota; class Alphaproteobacteria; order Rhodospirillales; family Magnetovibrionaceae; genus Magnetovibrio; species Magnetovibrio blakemorei. The sequence goes on from NZ_MCGG01000021.1 coordinate 163,889, forward strand.
TTCGGAGCGCGGTTTGGCGAATTGCCCCGCCATACGACCAACTTTCACCACCGGGCACGCCGCACCGAACGTCAGCACAATCGCCATCTGCAACAGCACCCGAAAGGTGTCGCGAATGTTGTCGGCGTGGAATTCGGCAAAGCTTTCGGCGCAGTCGCCGCCTTGCAGCAAAAAGGCTTCGCCCTTGGCGACTTCAGCCAGCTTGGCTTTCAAATTGCGCGCTTCGCCGGCAAAGACCAACGGCGGATATTTCGCAATACGCGCCTCAGCGTCGTCCAACACCGCTTGATCGGGGTAAGTCGGCATCTGGATGGCTTTTTTGCTTCTCCAGCTCGCAGGTGTCCAGGGTTCGGACATGGCAAAATTCCTTATGTTCGTTCATCTCTCAGCGTGTGCCTTAGATGAACCGGGGAGATCCTAAGGCTTAGGGTCAGCGTGATACGCTGAATCACGCTCTTTTTCCAGGCTTTTTCCGGTACAAGGACGCACAAAATAATCGTTTGCCCTTAAAATTATAAGCCTCATGCATCTTGATCGTGATCGGGCAGCTTGTCGCGCATGGTCACAAACTCTTCCGCCGCGGTCGGATGGATGCCCACCGTGGCGTCGAATTGGGCTTTGGTCGCCCCGCATTTCAGCGCCACGGCAAAACCCTGGATGATTTCCGGCGCATCGTCCCCAACCATGTGACAGCCCACCACGCGCTGGCTGTCGCGTTTGACAATCAGCTTCATCATGGCGTGGGCGTCGCGCCCGGTCAGGGTGTGCTTCATGGGGCGAAAGCGCGACATATAGATGTCCACCGGGCCGCGTTCGCGGGCTTGGGCTTCCATCAAACCCACGGTGCCGACGGGGGGCTGACTGAATACGGCAGCAGGGACGTTTTCGTAGTTCATCGGTGTCGGGCGGCCTTGGAACTGGGTGGCGACAAACGCCATGCCTTCGTTGATGGCGACCGGCGTCAGTTCGATACGCGATATAACATCACCAAGGGCAAAAATCGACGGCACGGCGGTCTGGAAATACTCATCCACTTTGACCGAACCGTTGTCAGTCAGCTCCACCCCCACCTCTTCAAGGCCCAAGCCTTTGGTGTTGGGGGTGCGCCCGGTGGCATAAAAAACTTGGTCGGAAGAAATGGTTTCGGTGCCGTGCAAACGCACCGAATAGCCGTCATCCTCTTTTTCGATGGAACGTACCACGCACTCGCGATGAATGGTGATGCCTTGCTTTTCCATTTCATCGGCCAAGGTGGTGCGAATGTCTTCGTCAAAGCCGCGCAAAATGTTGCCCGCGCGAATGACGAGGCTGACGTCCGCGCCCAGAGCATTGAACAGGCCCGCAAACTCAACTGCGATGTAGCCGCCGCCGACGATGACGATGCGCTTGGGAAACTCCGCCAAGTCCAACGCTTCGTTAGACGTGATGGCGTGCTCAATCCCCGGTACGTCGGGCAAGTGCGGCCATCCGCCGGTGGAAATCAAAATCCGCTCAGCGGTGTAGGTTTTGCCTGCCACTTCCACCGAATGTGGTCCCGTGACGGTGCCGCGCCCGTCCAGCAGGGTGACATTGTTTTCGCGCAAGATGCGTTGATAGATGCCTTCCAAGCGGTTGAGCTCGGTGTTTTTGTTATTGATCAATATGCCCCAATCAAAGGTCGGCTCGCCCACGTCCCAGCCGTAGCCCCGCGCGTCGGCAAAACTGGTGGCGAAGTTTGAGCCGAACACCAGCAGCTTTTTTGGAACACAGCCGCGCATCACACAGGTGCCGCCGACACGGCTTTCTTCCACAATGGCAACACGCGCCCCGGTACGCGCCGCCATCCGCGAGGCGCGCACACCGCCGGACCCGGCGCCGATGGTGATCAAATTGTAATCATATTGAGACATGTAAATTCTCGTTCTCTAAAAGCTTGGCTCAAATGGTTATGCTGAGGCGATATATAGGGTTAAATCCCGCCCAAACACAGGTACTTCACTTCGACAAATTCTTCGATGCCGTACTTGCCGCCTTCGCGGCCGAGGCCGGATTCCTTGACCCCGCCAAAGGGCGCGACTTCGGTGGAAATGATGCCTTCGTTGATGCCGACGATGCCGTATTCCAGGGCTTCGGCGACACGGAAAACGCGTCCCACATCGCGGGCGTAAAAATACGCCGCCAGGCCAAAGGGCGTGTCGTTGGCTTTTTGGATCACGTCGGCTTCGTCGCTGAACCGATACAACGGCGCCACCGGGCCAAAAATTTCTTCGCTGGAACACGCCATGTCGCTGGTGACATCGGTCAAGATGGTGGGGGTGTAGAACGTGCCGCCCAGTTCGTGACGGGTGCCGCCGACGACCACCTTGGCCCCCTTCGCCACCGCGTCGGCAACCAGGCGTTCGACCTTGTCGATGGCGGCTTGGTTGATCAACGGACCTTGGGAGACGCCACCTTCGCTGCCGTCGCCGACTTTCAACGCACCCACGGCCACCGCCATCTTGGCCGCAAAAGCCTCATAAACGCCGTCTTGCACATAGATGCGGTTGGCACACACGCAGGTTTGTCCGGCGTTGCGATATTTGGACGCCATCACGCCCAGGATCGCCGCGTCCAAATCGGCGTCATCAAAAACGATAAACGGCGCGTTGCCGCCCAGTTCTAACGAGACCTTTTTCACCGTGTCGGCACATTGCTTCATCAGCAACTTGCCCACCGCCGTCGAGCCCGTGAACGACACTTTTCGCACGGTGGGGTTGGAGGTGATTTCCGCGCCGATTTCTTGGGCAATGCCCGTAACCACATTGAACACGCCTTTGGGAATGCCCGCCCGTTCCGCCAGCTCCGCCAGCGCCAGGGCTGAATAGGGCGTGTCTTCGGCAGGCTTGGCGACAACCGTGCACCCCGCCGCCAGCGCCGGGGCGCATTTGCGCGTGATCATGGCGTTGGGGAAATTCCACGGCGTGATCGACGCCACCACGCCGATGGGCTGTTTGATCACCTGAATGCGACGGTCCGGTGCATTGGTGGGAATGGTTTCGCCGTACAAGCGTTTGCCTTCTTCGGCAAACCATTCGATGAACGAAGCCCCGTAGACGATTTCCCCCATGGCCTCCGTCAGCGGCTTGCCTTGTTCTGCCGTCATCAAAGCGGCCAAGTCCTTTTGATTGGCCATCACCAAATCAAACCAGCGCTTTAAAATCGCACAGCGTTCCTTGGCCGTTTTGGCGCGCCACGCGGGCAAGGCTTCGTTCGCCGCTTGGATGGCGCGGGCGGTTTCCCCCCTCCCCATTTGCGGCACCGTGCCCAGTTGAGCCCCCGTGGCAGGGTTGGTGACATTAAAGGTCTTGGCGTTGTCCGCATCGACCCAGGCACCCCCGATGTAGGCTTGCTGGCGAAAAAGGCTGGCGTCGTTTAAATCCATGGGGGCATCTCCGGGCTGCGGCGTTCATATGGAATCCTAGATTTGGGCGCAGTATAGCCGGGCGCAAGGGCTGTGTTAACTGCTCCTCGACAATTCACGTCAAAGCCACTTGAGCTTCCCGTCACTGGAACGTATAGGCTTTTTCCTATGAACACACAAATCGCCCCCAATCGCCTTTCGCGCCGTCAGCTGCTGATGGGGGCCAGTACGCTTGCAGGTGCGCTTGCGCTATCAGGGATCGCTCCCCGTTTTGGCTCAGCTGCGGCCATCCCTAAGCACGTTCTCAAAGCGCAAAATCTGGATGCGCAGATTTTGCCGTCAGACTGGCCCAAGACGCCGATTTGGTCATATGCCGACACCCACCCGGTGCCTGTGCTGCGGGTCAAACAAGGGGAACGTTTGCAGGTGTTGCTGCAAAACGAATTGGACCAGCCGACCACCGTGCACTGGCATGGCTTGCGCATTCCCCACGCCATGGACGGCGTACCGGATGTCACCCAAGCCCCGGTGCAACCCGGCGAGACGTTCCTGTACGATTTCAAAGTTCCCGACGCGGGCACCTTTTGGTATCACCCTCATGTCAACAGTTCCGAACAAATTGGCCGGGGCCTACACGGCGCATTGATTGTCGAAGAACACAATCCGCCCCAGGTCGACCGCGATTTGGTGTGGGTATTGGACGATTGGCGCTTGACCCAAGACGGCACCATCAGCGACGACTTCACACGCGGTATGGACATCAGCCACGGCGGACGTACCGGAAATTTTGTGACCCTGAACGGCCGTGCGTCCGAGCCCTTAAAGGTGCGTAAAAACGAACGCATTCGCCTACGCTTGATCAACGTCGCCAATGCCCGCTTGTTCGGACTGAACTTTGAAAACCACGACGTTCACATCCTTGCCCTGGACGGTCAGCCCGTCCCCCCCCACCGCCCAAAATACGACATGGTCTTGTTAGCGCCGGGTCAGCGCGCCGATGTGATTTTGGATTGCACCCAAGATGCCGGTTCCACACACCGCATTCTCGACATCGTGTATGAAAACGATACCACGGTGTTTAACGAGCTGATCTACGAAGCCGGTGCCCCCCTGCACGCGTCACCGCCCGGCCCGGTACCCAGCCTCGCCCCCAACGGCTTGGCGGAACCGGACTTAGACACCGCCGAAAATCATGAAATCATCATCAGCGGCGGCGCCATGAGCCGCATGCAAGGGGCCGTCTACAAAGGCGAATACCGCCCCATTGGCGAACTGGTCAAAGACATGCGCATCTGGGCGCTGAACGGTGTTGCTGCCCACACCGCCGCGATGCTCCCCATGCTCACCTTCGCCAAAAACAAAAGCCACATCGTGACCATCAAAAACGAAAGCATGTTTCCCCATCCCATGCATTTGCACGGCCATTCGTTTCGCATTCTCACCATCGACGATGAACCCGTTTTGCACACACCTTGGGCCGACACCGTATTGTTGGGTGGGCATGGCACGGCCCAAATCGCCCTGGTCGCGGACAATCTTGGCGACTGGTTGTTTCATTGCCACGTGCTGGCCCACGTTCAAGGCGGCATGACATCCGTCATTCGCGTCGCATAAGCCGCAGAAAAGGAATCCTCGATGAAATTCACCGTCCGTCCACTTTTCATAACCTTCGCGATGGTAAGCGTTCTCAGCGCTTGTGGTGACAGCTTGAATTCTGCCGATGCTAACAATGCCAAGGCCGTGGCACTGGGCGAAAAGCTCTACGCCGCAAAGTGTGCCGAATGCCATGGCAAAAATCTTGAAGGCCAGCCCGAATGGCGCTCTCTCAAAGAAGACGGCACCTTGCCTGCACCACCCCACGACGACAGTGGCCACACCTGGCATCACGATGATCAATTGCTGTTCAAATACACCAAACTGGGGGGGGCTGGGATTGCCCCGCCAAGCTTCAAAAGCGCCATGCCGGCCTTTGGTGCAGACCTGTCGGACTCAGATATCTGGGCCGTGCTCAGCTACATCAAAAGCCGCTGGAGCCCCCAAGCCCAAGCCCGCCAAGCTCAACTGAACAAACAGCCATAAATCGCACCAAAACAAGGGGAAGAAGCCTTGACCCTCCCCCTGCTGGAACCCGTAAACTTATTCTTGAGCTTTTTTCCAAAGGTTCATCGGCAAGGCCCCTGATAGGACCTTGCCCCCCTTGCAAACTTCGACGCGTCGGTGATCCGACGCGTCTTTTTTTTCAGTTGCCCCCTGAACCCGTCAATTCATGATCCAACACCCCCAAGAGCGCCTTGCGCAGCTTGCGGTCTCGCTTCAAGTGCCATTCGCGGCTCATGGCTTCGCCGCGCAATTTATAGCGTTCGGCGTAAAGCAACACCCAGGCACGGCCGCGGGTGGATTTTGCGCCTTTGCCCGAATTGTGGGTTTGAAGGCGGGCGTCCAAGTCGGTGGTCCAGCCCACATACGTGCGTGGACCGCCCTCCCCCTGACTTCCCAGGATGTAGACAAAGCTGCTCATCGGGTGAGCTTAACGCCCAAGCGTTATTCAACCGTCGTCGCGAGGCGACCAACGGGGGGATGGGCTGGAATTGCAGCCGACCCAAGTTCACCTCGAATACGACGCTGAAGCAACGAGCACATCTTTTTGGTCTCCTCCTTATAGTAGGTACCAACAATTCTTATTTCAGACGATCACTGACCGGCGAGAGCAGGGCTGGACATATAAAGGTATTTCAGACTGGTTGATAGAACGCAACCATCTTACCCCTCGTGGTAAACGGTTTAGTGATCGTCATGTGTGGTCAATCTTGAAGAAAGGCCTCATTCATGCAGACCGCGTAGGCCATGATCCAGTTGTTGATGTCATGAATATTGACCTCCACTACGATCACGGATGATCCCAAATAACCTCTCGGGTGCGGCTTTTACGAATCTCAGCCCCTCTGCGAATCCCCAACTTCCCTCAATAGTAAACGGCACAATTTATTGCATCACCCAATGAGGGCGAGCTAAATCGTTGAATTATAAAGGGTAGTAAAAATAATTGGGTTTTCACGCACTTAAGGTGAAGAAAAATAATGACGAAAAAGAATCGACTCTGAGATGTTGGTTACGTCGAGGGGAGCAGCCTGGGGGGCGACATAACCTATTACAGAGAAGAGGATTTGAAAATGAAACACACCACCCCCGCCGTTATTAGTCAGATCGGTCAGATTGTAATCAACCGCGATGAAGTAAAAATGGTTAGCCCGAATTGGTCTGATCAACGGTGCCAAGATTTTCTCGATCAACATGCAGATATTATTATTGATGGATATCTGGCTCACATGATTGATCTCATCAAAGAGCAAAATGCTTTTGGGGTGAGATCGTGAGATGAGTTATCTCACTGACCCGCACTCGGGCAAAAGAAAATGGTTCAAAAGCCGTCATTACACGCCCCGAAAAACTGCTTACGAGAAATTCGAAGCAGCAGAAATTAGACAAGCTCGCAGATGGTATGAGGGTCGGGGTCAGTTTGTGATGACGTGGACACAGTGTCGGCTGAACGCCATCAACCGTGCAAAGAAGAAATGGAAAAATTTGCGTGCCGGGATGAAAACGGGACCGTTGCATTAACTTGGTCACCCAGAGGGGGGGCTATTGCCTTCGTCTCACCCCCCTTTTTAAATTTACAAAACACGCTGGAAGATGGGGGTTTCCTGCGATTTAAGGATGACGTTCTAGATGAATAACATAACACGAAGATGGTTAGTAAGCGTAGAAATGGGATGGATTGATGACGTTGATTTGAAATCACTCATCCCCCCGGAGATGCTCATCTACAACCCTTGGGAAGATGGGAAAGTAGGTAATGGTCATGTATGGGCATTTGGCGAGATACAAGCCACTTATGATTCCTGCTGGCATACAAATCTTGTTTTCGAATGCTCTCGAATTGAACTGGATGTGTTCCTGCGACGGTTTAGTGATCATGTGCGTAGCGTCTGCGGACCTGACAGTCGGTTGCTCGATGATCCATCAATCTTTGAAGAAATGGAAAAACAGTTTTATCCCTGTCCACCTCACCCGGTGGTGGCTATGGACCAACATGTGAAATTTGTCAGTTTTCTCCGAGAAAAATGCGATTTGGTTTTTCCAGCCGGGGACCGATTTGTTCGATGACATTGAATCAAGCCATGATGCTTGAGCATCAATGGTCAGCAATCACACCGGAAATAATCAGATCATGGTCACCCAGATACCTCCTCACTGAAAATAATAAGAAAAGGAAATATGATGCAAAATTTTACACGAGAAATTCATTTTATGCACACAGCCACCTCAATGGGGCGACCAGATGCGTTCGAAGCCCTTTGGGATGTTACAGAATCGCTCGTCGAGGTGCTTGATCGGCAACGCCTCCCCTACGTCTATTTTACAATCGAAGAACGCTGTGGTGATGATCTGTTTGATTACATCATGGGGATCATCCAGCAAAGACTTAATTCGTTCGGCCATTCGGGATGTCTGAGTTTTCCTTAAAACGCCACCCTGAGGGGGTTTGGGCTGCTCTAGCACCTCCAGCGGGACTTGAAAGCCGGGATCGGATTGTGCCGTAAGTTCTGCATACCCATCACCAAACAACGCACCACCTACTGCGTTAATGAATGGCATCAACGACGGCTGTGTTCGCCAATTTTTATCAAGGGTAAGTCCCGCAAAGGAATTTTAATTGTTAGCCCTGCTATTGGTTGCCCTATCACGGTTAGAGCATCGGCGAAGGCTTGAGCGTAATAGGGTGCATCTGGCAGTAAGACACCTATTTCCTCAGGCAAAACACCTTTATCAGTTAAAGATTGGATTATGCCCGTTGCACATTCGACTTCCTGCAAAGGATCACGAGCTACCAAAAAGCCGATATCGTCAGAAACTGGTATTTCACCCTTGCTCCCGGTGAAGCAAAGGTGGGCAAGTTTCTGGGGTGCGGAAGTGGTCGCAGATGGTGTTGGAAGGGAGTAAATTTCCTGAAGAATGCCCAGTAAATTCTGGTTGGGTTCTGCCCCTCGTTCGCTCAATAGGTCTAGAAGTTCAGATTGAAAGCGGTCCAGTCGGGGCCAGCCATCAATTTTGTGAACGGAAAATTTAGAGATTGCTCGTTCAGAGCCACTCCGCACTTCATCTATGAGCATCAGTTCAGGTGGGAGCATAAAATCCATATGCTCCCAAAGTCGCCATAGATCAGAAAGAGTGGAATTGGTACGCTTTGAGAGCAATGGTGCAGACCAATTTTCACTAGTTCCGTACCGGATTGCTTCGTCTAAAGCTACTGCTACAGCCGTTGCTGTGCCGCTGGGGTCAACGTTGAAACTCCGTCGCCAGTATCCCTCTTCTGTCTCTTCAATGGCCAGCTTAACGGAATCATTCCAGTTATCTACAAGCGGAGACAGCAGGTAGGCTAATCGTGCCTCTTCAATAAGTTCAATCCAAGTGACAACCTTCACTCCGAGTCCCAATTTTCGTTCCGCAATAATCGTACGTGTACGTCGCCCTGCGGAAGCATCTGGGACAAGTAGAAGGCTGAAATGGTTTGATGGTGATGTCATGCTATCTCTTCATCGAAGCTGAAAATTCTAAACAATTGCCATAAAGCAAATCAGGGCGTGATTATGATTGCATCTTGTTATGCCCAAATTGGTCATATTTGGATATCATCCTAAAGTCTGCGGAATCTTTACAGTTTATTTTTTAAGAACACCCGATATTCAAAAAATAGCCAAATGGAATGAGAATGGGATTCTTATGACTGAGGGTTGATGTTCCTCATAATAAACAATTTTTAGAGTAACACTGGCAGGAGCGGAGAAACCTAAACTCTCTCCGAGCCAGTTGAACTCAGTCTTTCACCACCGGAAAAATTGGCTTTCCCCAATCTTCATTAGGATTCAAAATGATGATTTCGACGAATTTTGGCAACATAAAGGACAGTATCTTATGCCCATCATTTATTTGCTGCCGATTCACAGAACTATTCCACGTAGCTCCGCCATGAACTAACTGATTTCGAAGCACATAAAGTCGGTCAAATAACAGTGACAATATCTTTTTGGCATTCTTTGAGACCAAATATTGGTTTGCACGTGCAATATCTTTTTGGAAACGTTCTTCCCAGTTTTCAAAGCCTACTATGCCATTATGAAAATGCCAAAATGGCTGGAAAATGTACTTATTCCGCATCAACATTCGGATGGAATCTGAAAATTTATCCCAAATGGCATTGTAGATAATGTCACTGCGGTCGTAGCCAATGATCTTTTCAAAGAACTCATTGAAAACAGCCTTTTCACCCGACTTTCCACCAAAATCTTGCTCAAAACCATATGCAGAATTGAAAGCGATCCAAAAAAAGAGAATGGCGGCATCTTTGTCATCCTCTGAACGTTCAGCCCGACCGTACCAGCTTAAAGCACGATGTATACGCAACCTCTCATTCTCGGGCATATCCTCTTTATGGTCTTCGTAAAAGGCTTTGAGACGTTCGTGTTCCATCAAATTACCCCCCAGCCGATGAAGTGTCCTGAAAGGATAGTATAGAACACCCAGCACAACCAAAAGTCACTAAGAATGATTCATTCTTGTCCGGTTAAGACGGGCAGGCACTACATATAAGGTTGTCACCTATAACCTTATATCGATTGTCTTTATGGCGAGCCATCTTGACCTTTTTGTGGTCAAGTTCAGCCTCTTCGAGCAATGCATTAAAATTCAGCAATATCACCCCCTTCAACGGTTAACCGAATCCTTTAACGATTTTCCAGCCTTGAATTTTGGTTGCTTGGAAGCTGCGATCTGAATGGTTTCTCCTGTTGCGGGGTTACGCCCCTCACGGGCGGCACGATCCGTAACACTGAAGCTGCCAAAACCTGTTACCTGAATGACATCGCCATCAATTAACGTGTTGGTGATTGCTTCAAAAACGGCATCAACCGCATTGGCGGCATCAGATTTTGAAATGTTGGTTGCTGTTGCGACAGCAGCTACGAGTTCTGATTTATTCATTTTATTCTCCTAATGGTGTTTCAATATCGACGGCACTGTACCTGTTTTTAAAGAAAGATCGATAGTTTTGTTATTCATATTTATCTTGTCCATACCTGCCATTTTCGGAGTGGGTGTTGAGGAGTTAACTCGCCATATTAATAAGGAAATCCTTGCCGGGACTTTTGTGTTCCTGCCACCCAGATGCCAGTACCGGGTATTCACGGCCTTTCTCTTGAGGGAAATTTTTCTCCATTGCTGCAATTCCATCATTTTTACCAGCGACTTTGATCGCAGCCCAAGTGATCCGGATCCAATCTTGATATATCGGTCGCCCTTTCACAGAGATTTGCCCCAACACCGTATCTAAATCAAAAGAGTTGACCTCTTTGGTGGTTGTTTCATCGTCTTCGAATTCTAATGTCTGAGCCTCTTCTGATTTCTCATGGATAATTGATCGCTCGACCCACAGAATTGGATCAATCTCACGACCCGACCACTCACGGAGAAAACTATCCCCATCTTTAGCCTGCACGGGCAGATAGAACAGACTGCTAGGAACAAATTTTGATGTGTCAAAGCCATGTCTGAGCAAGGTTCGTCCTTGCCTGTTAGCTTCGTCGGCTTGCCGGTCGGACCAATAACCTCGCTGATTTACCACCCGTTCCAATGACCGTATGATGATCTGGTGTGCCTCTACGGTCATTATTTGGGTGCAAGGGATAAACCCACGCCACCTGTTGCCTCCTGAGTAGGTATTAAATGCGACCATGCGGAGGTCGGGAAAAAATCTATGGAATTCATCAGGTGTTAGATCACCACCATCATTATCCAACCAGATGCCGTTCACATACTCGATATTTGCCATCCCCCGTTTCGTCTCCGGTGACTTATCAGGATTAAAATCAGCCGCACTGAGGAGCAAATTATTGGTCTTCTTATCGGTACATGTTTTGTGCGTCGCCTTGATCTCTGCTATGACTTCTTCATTAGTCATCCGCATACGAAAAGATGGCACCGCTGAGTATATCGAATCAAATAAATTTACGACATAGCTATTCCATGAATGACGTAACTGAGTAGGGTTAAAAACAAACCCTGAATTCCCTATATCTATAGTATTTTTGGTGTCGCTTTTTTGCCGCTCTTTCATATGAAGTAATTTACCTAATATCTCGCTCGTTTTGTTGGCTCGCTTACGTGCTTGTTTTTGGGCATTAGTGAGGGCGTCAGCCTTTGGCTTTCGCCCTGGCTGTTTCTTCGTTACCTTCATATTCCCACTTAATGGGCCAATCTTCGCACCACGGAAATGACGTGCGAGATATTCTGCCGTTCGTTGATCAGGGACAATACAGGTCTTTGCTTTTTGATTTCCGGGATCTCGGATCGAGCCACGCATGAACGCTTGGTATGCGGTCTGACAGCCTGTGGCAAATTTCACTTGTTCTGGGTCAAGCCCCTTGGCTTCAAGATAGGCGATGTGAGCAGGGTTGCGGTTTAACGCGGACAAAAATACCATATGGTCAATATGCTGATATTCATTCAGCCCGTTCGGAACACCCGGTAGACGCTGATTAGATCCAAATAGCTCATTATCGGTAATGTCATTATTTGCGACCCACAGGAAAGGCTTGTCCCGTAGCTCTCGTTTAATCGCCTCGACCGACCAGTCGAATAAACTCTTGCCGTCTAATTCTAGGTTTCTGACACGCTTGGACCAATCATCTTCAAGTAGATATATGAACGAAACCAATTCACCGTTGTCATGCTGTTGATAGCGAACACCTGACGATATTTCCTTGTGTGTAAGAAATTTCACCCCCTGGTTACTCCAGTACAAATTCATAAGTGAATCCTCGAACATCGCCCCCATCACAATAACATCTCTATAACCTTCAAAAATCGTTGGTTCCAACATTGAGAAAAAAGAAAGAGTATGGCGGCCATGCTCTGTTTCACCATTAATATGACGATGCCACTGCTCTTTCCGCACATGCACTGACCAATGCGGTGATAATAAACAGGCCGAAAGGTCTTTGAACTTTTCATAAATTTCATCATTGTGCAGATTGCGTCGGTAATCGGTTAATACCTTCTCAGACAGGGGAGAGACTTGATAATGTATGGGGTCAAATTCATTAACCGCAACATGGTCGGTTATCAAATAGTGTGTCTGAGAAAGTTTGAAGTCCCACATTTTATCGACTTGAGGTATTTCGTCGATCACCAAGGTCCACAACTGCTGTTTGTGCCAATATGGTAATCCCAAAAATGCAGCATGCGTCATTAAAATAATTTCACCATCATCGTGTGTGTCGTTGAGATGTTTCATTATTTCCTTACGGACGCTTTGACCGATCCCAATACCGTCACGACCATAAAAACGCCGAACGGGGACATAGGCACCATCTTTTCCCATCACGCCGTCGATGTCCTCAAAAGTTTGGTCAATAAGGCGTTTGCTGGATTGAATGAATGCAATTTTCATCCCTTCATTGATCGACTTGGTAATTGCCCATCTTGCCGCCGAATATGTTTTTCCTGCCCCTGCCAAGGCACTACAATTAAATATCATGAATATCTCCAATATATGTTTCATTAAAATTGACATATGTATTTAGCGTTTGTCATTATTTAATGATAAATAAACATGTAACATTGAATAATTGGAGTAATTAGATGAGATTATACGAAATTACGAATGAGTTATTGCACAGAAGGGTGTTTGAGTTCTTAAGAGGAAATGGGATTGTTAAAAATGGTGCCATTTATAGCACCGACTATATGGACATGAGTCGGGGCTACCTAAATGTCTTGCTAAACACCAACGCGGAGCCATCCAGAAAGGCATACAGAAACCTCAAATGGAAATTGGAGGAAATTATTGCTGGTCCATATCAGGAAGAGACTAAATCAGAAATTGAGAAATTTATTTACGAAATCGACAAACGGCTAAACAAGAATGAAACGGCATCCTGATCCCACGTGTGAGGAGCTAATTTACAAGTCAGCCCTGCGGGACTGTATATATCGTGGCGTACTCAAAAAACTTTCATTTTTAAGTGATAAAACTGCTCGTGAAGCTATCGATGATAAATACGTTGATGAAACACAAACCAAACATCGACCTGAGAGGGCTTGCTGAAACTCTTATCGAATTGAGCATCATCTCAACCCAGTCCGAGCTATCATCGCTCGCAGGAAAGCAACTAAGCTGGACCAGTTCTACGCTGGCAAGAAATAGAAATCCATCGATTGATGCGTTGACACATTTGTATGTGAATATTTCGGATATCCTGTTCGATACGAAAGAATATGCAATTTCTGTAGCAGATCAAGAAGATGCTGAAAGCTATCTTGTCGCTGCTGCAGATCTTAAAAACATCACAGAATTACTTTGGGGAGAAATTGAAGAGCGGTGCCAGAATGCATGATGATCTAAAATTATCATCCGTGCGGGAGATATTGCTTTGGAGACTGTACATGCATATTGGGAGATGGAAGGTTCAGCACCTAAAGCTTGGAAGTTGTCTGGTCACACTTTACGATTCTGATGATCTAGATGAACTCGTTTGTGTAGACGATATGTTTATGGACAAAGGGATTTGCATTTCCCTCATTAAGCAAGATGACCCTGAGTTACCATATCTTGTATGGAAAGGTTTGGATGATGGAAAGCACATAGATGCATGGCTCACCATGATGCGGCTGCGTTATTCAGAAATATTTGAACCACATATCAAACAAGGAAGTGGTAATTTCACAGATAGACACCGCGTATTGTTTTTGTGGGACCAAGTGATTGTGTTTCCAGTGGAAGGTCCAGTGAAGAGATTTTATGAATGGA
>NZ_MCGG01000022.1 GCF_001746755.1 Magnetovibrio blakemorei
CAAATTACAGTCGCAAAATATGCAAACGAATTGCCTCAGCGACCGCTTGTGTGCGCGTGGTTGAAGCCAGCTTCGCCGTGGCGCGGGCGATGTGCTGGTCTACGGCCTTGTCACTCATACCGAGTTTGTCGGCGATCTGCTTTGTTTTTAGGCCTTTTGCCGTCAGGCTCAGCGCCTGTTTTTCTTTCTCCGTCAACAAAAGCGCATTTTTTGCTAAGGGGCGAGATTGTGTGACGGCGTGGAAAACCTGCGCAATCAACCGCAAATAGTCTCGTCGTTCGTCTAAAACGGCACTGAATTCGTCATCGTCCATACGGGTGGACAGACCAAGCCCCCCCCAGTCATTGATATCCGGTCCAGCCCGCAAAGGGAAACTTATGCCATTTTTTATACCTGAACGCTGGGCAAACTCATCAATGGCTTTTTGCTCCGGGGTTAAGTTTTCTCTTGTTTCCGGGGAAAAGAATATTTGATCCTCAGTCGAGGAGATGCAATGCAATGTGTCTATATCGTTTTGCGAACCGCCCAGCTTTTCGTATTCATCCTGCCATTCCTTCGAGTAGTTGGAGAAGTATGTGATTTCCAATTCCTCACTGTCGTTGCGTCTCCTCCCGAACCCATACATGGCCCAGTCGAAGCCGTGACGGCCCACCTCCTCAAGCAGCGCCATCCAACAATCATCAATGCACGACTGTGCTTGAAGGAGCTCAAAAAAGGCCGAGGCTTCCTGAAGAAGGTTGCTACCTTTTGTCGCATCTCCGCTAATTTTCTGTAAAATGCTGGTGTGCACGCTATACTATGTCCTGCCATAATGTGAGCAAGCTGAGGGGGAATGCATGAATAACCGAAATTTAGTGGGAATAACAGCCGCTTTTTCCCTCCTGTTCGTCTATGCCCAGACACTTCAGCAATATATTACAGTCGTGTTTGCTGGCCGTGGCGACGTGAACGACGGATATATTGGTTTAATTTTGATTTATGTTTTTTTCTTCTTAGGGAGTTTTGTTGCTCCGGTCATACTTATACGCATGGGTGCAAAACGAAGTTTCCTACTCATCATGCCACCCTATCTCTTGACCAGAATTTCCTTTATCTACGGGAACATTGCCTTATTTTTTACGGCGTGTGTTCTCTTAGGGTGCGCAGCCTCGTTGCTATGGAACGCTCATTTCGTATATATGGGACGCATCAGTGAGGAGCACTTAAGAGGCAGAAATTCCGGATTTTTTTGGGGTATTTTTTCCGCAACAACGGGTATTGGCTTGGTCGCCTCAGGTCCGCTTCTCACGATTTTGCCGCAAAGCATTGTGTTCCTGATTTATCTGTTTGTCGGCGCACTGGCTTATGTTCCGTTTTGGAAACTTGACGGCAAGCGAGATAACACCCCGAACCGTGAAGGATGGAAAAATCAACTTCCTATATTTAAAAGCCCCACAGCCATTCGGATGACGGGGTGCATATTTACGGCTTATCTGATTTATGGACTGGTTATCGCCTACGTTCCCCTTGAGATCGCCGAAATATCCGGAACACATATGGTCGGCATCCTTTCATCACCCTTCTTTGTCATCCCGGCCCTGACCTCTTTCTATTTTGGTAAAATGGCAGATCGGCTTGGTCGATTTCCGACGATGTCACTAGGGCTTGCCCTCTCCGTTATAGGATTGGGTATTCTCTATTATGCCCATAACACGTTTCTTCTTTTTTGCGGAATTGCTGTGTCTACTTTCGGTTTCTCGGCGCTTTACCCGATGACGACAATCTTACCTGCCGATATCACCCCAAAAGGAATGCTTGAAAGAATGAGCGGGACATTTAACGCCGTTGGCTCATTTGGAATTCTTTGCGGCATCATCATGCCCTTTCTTGTTTCCGGTAAAGCAGCCTATCTGGTCGGCCTGGGCATGACGTTGGCCATTGCAGCCCTAACCTTGTCTCTTGGAAGGGGGGGCTTGGATCACGTCTGCATCAAAATCAGCGACGAACTTGATAAGAGCCTTCAAGCGAACAGAGCGTAAAAATTGCAATTAATGACGATGCTTGCCAGGGGAGGCTATCCACGTTATCAGACGTTTCAAATTTTTAAGATATACAGCCGCATACCCTCTGCAACGGCTTGCGTAAAAGTCGTGCACGACAATTTCACCTTTGTGCGCGCCATACGCTGTTCAACAGTTTTTCTATTGATCCCAAGCTTCTCAGCAATTTGTGGGGTTTTAAATCCGCATGCCGATAACGTCAAAACCTGCTTTTCTTTCTCCGTCAGCAAAGCAATATTTTTCGCCAAGGGACGACTTTGAATAACGGCATGGAACACCTGAGCAATCAGACGAAGATAATCTCCACTTTCAGATAACAAACGGTCAAAGCCAGCATTGTCGAGATTTGATCCGTACCCCACGCCACCCCAATCCTCAATATCTGGGCCACCACGCAAGGGAATCGTAATGCCGCTTGTTGCTCCATGACGTTGCGCCATCTTCTCCATCTCAAGCTGTTCGGGCGGAAGAAGGGCCAGGGCTTTTGGCTCATACCAGCGTAATTCTTCTGATGAATGTATGCAGTGCTGAACATTCACATCATTATCAGGTCCGCCCAGTCGATCATATACTTCCTGCCATTCCGGCGGATAACTGGAGAAGTAAATAAACTGGCTTTGTTCATGTTCACGTACCCGCAAAAAGCCATAAAGCACCCAAGGGATACCTAGGTTTTGTGCTTCCTTCAAAAACACATCCCAACACGCATTTACATCAGAAAGAGTCTGGAGATGTTCCAGAAATTTGGATGCTTTTTGGAGTTGGTGTTGCACGGTCAAGTATCCACTATTAATTTATGGATAATCACATGATGGAAAAACCATTGCAACCAATAGATTATCTCATCATCGGCAAGCCCCTAATTCTCTAGACGTTGCCCGTAGCTTGATCCTTACCAGGTCTACGAAGAAGGTCAATGTTTCTTCGGTCAGGACCGCAGACGGCCTTTGCCGTTTTTACTGGTGCCAACCCATAGTCGACCTGCTTCGACGTTCAGGTCTCCTGCCGTCATGTGGGTGAGCTCCCCATAACGGTATCCGGTGAGGATTGCCCCCCACCAAGGTGGCAAATTCAGAGGAACAAGCCCTGGGTTAGCTCGCCACAGGGCGGGCTTTTTTGTTAGCGCGCAAAATTTTCGGTAAATCCAATCACAAGTGACTGCGAACATTATCAATCTTATTTTAGGCGCGATGATGCGCGAGCACAGCCTTATCTTGTTGAGCGCCATCTTCGCAGCCTTCAATATGATAAGGATATAACGTTGGCTGATGGCTTGATTGTATTGGAAGGTGAATTGATGGCTGAACATTTGACGTGTCCTGAGTGCGGCCAAACGTTCACCTGTGACCCAGATGGCGATTGCTGGTGCAAATCCTATCCGGTCCTGAACATCCCCGAAGCGCTCAAAGGGGAACACTGTTTATGCCGTTGCGTGTTGGATAGATTGATCAAAAAGCAAGCGGGCAGGGCAAGCGCCTAGCGCTGTTCGTCTGTTCAATCAATTACTGCGCTATTGTCCACGCCCGCCGTTCACGCCCGCCGTTCACGCAGGTCGGTCTGGCGGGATTGAGTAAGTGCCCGTTGCATGTGCGACCGGATCATGATCGCTTTCGGAAAAGATTGTCACCTCAAGCACGGCGAGACGCTTGCCGATCTTGATCGCACGTCCCTCGGCGATGAGGTCGTCGCGACCCGGTTTGCGCAGAAAGTTGATGTTGAAGTTTGTGGTCACCGCCAACGTGACATGACCGATTGCCGACAGCACCACCGCATACATAGTCGCATCCGCCAGCAACATCATGGTCGGCCCCGACACCGTGCCGCCCGGGCGCAAAAACGTCTCATCGAAAGGGATGCGGCAGACGGCCTCCCCCTCGCCCATCCGCTCGGCCACCAGTCCAACCTCATGCGCCCAGGGCAACTCAGTCTCAACAATCTGATTGAATGCGTTAACGCTCACACGTGTCATATTGGCAACGCCTGTTTTCATAAGGTTAAATCACTTTTGTCCAAGATCGTAAAACGAGAGGCTATTCAATCCATCCTGCGAACAAGATCAGGTCTATGAGGTAATGTGCCACAATGGGAGCCGCCAGTGTACCTGTGGCCCGATACAGCCCCATCAACAGCAGTCCTGCAAGGCCTGTGATCACGACCCCCGTTACGCCTTGAGGAACATGAATCAAGGCAAAGGCGAAGGTGGATAAAAGGTATTGGGCCGCCACACTGTTTGGGAAAGACCGGACAAACTGGTAACGAAAAACCAGCTCTTCGGACAACGCCACCAAGGCAAGCCCCACCGTCAAATCAAAATAGAAAAAGGAGTCTGATTCAAGATCTGAAAAGGACCAAACTTCACCACCCAGGATTGGAATGACGAAGCCGAGTTGCTCATCGGCATAAAACAAGCCCAGCGCCAATACGACGGTCAATCCCGTTAAGACGGCCATTCGAGCGCTGAAAACAACGCGTCGAAACCGGAAACCGCCAAACACCACGACCATCCCGATGAGGACCACCCGCTCAGCATAATCGATGCCATATTGCATGAGGGTTGGCAGCAAGAATTTAAGCCAGCAGGCCACCATGAACAGCACGCAAACGGCCAAAAGCCCTGATGGCGTTAGGGTTGGTTGTCTGTCGTTCAGTGCGGTCATAGCAGGGATATTCTCTCATGAAATGAGTGGATTAAGCAATCAAACACAAAAAATGACCGGCGCATTTTTGGTCATAAATATGGTGTGCAAAATGACAAGGGTATGCGGAAACATCATCATGCCGACTGAATAGTCCACGTTGATTGTTAATTATGTGCAAACACAAGAAAATTATTGTTGTTTGATACTGCTTTCGGAGAAAACAGTGGTACAATTTGCCCAAGTTCAGCACCTGATGTAACGAAGCGAGCAGCACCCCATGACGAAGACGCAGACCTTATTCTTGTGTACCTGTGACAACAGCCAGAAGATAGACGCGAAGGCCATTGGTAAGGCGCTTGATCTCGACACTTCGCCAAAAATTTACGAGCAGTTGTGCCGCTCGCAGATTGAAGCTCTGAACTCTACGGCGGCGGCAGGGCAACAAGCGACGATTTGCTGCACGCAAGAAATTCCGGTGCTATTGGAGGCCTGGGCCGAGGCCTCGGGTGACGACACCGCGCCTCATTTTGTCAACATCCGCGAGAATGCGGGATGGTCTGAAGACGGCCCAAAATCTTCGGCAAAAATGGCGGCCCTGATTGGTGAAGCACAAGTCAACGTTTCCGGATCAACCAACGTCACCCTGCATTCCGACGGCCGCACGCTGATCTTGGGCAACGACGACACCGCCATCGAGGCCGCCAAACGACTTGCGCAACATTTAGATGTGACCGTCTTGCTGACAAGGGCAGATGAGATCTTGCCCCCCGCCATCGGCAACGTGCCTGTGCTGTTGGGTAAAATCACGACGGCCTCAGGATACCTTGGAAAGTTTGCCGTCAACGTTGACGGTCTGCGCACCCTTGACCCCAGTTCACGCGGCAGCGCCCAATTCGGGAGCGTGGCCAAAGGCCCCACATGCCTTGACGCGGATATCTTGATCGATCTCAGAGGCACGCCCGCGCTGTTCCCGGCACCCGAAAAACGCGATGGTTATTTATATGCCGAACCCGGCAACCCTGCAGCGGTCGAACGCGCCCTTTTCGACGCCCTTAATCTGCTCGGCGAATTTGAAAAACCGCACTATGTTCTACATACGGCCACTCAATGTGCCCATTCGCGCAATTCCATCGTCGCTTGCACACGATGCCTGGACGCCTGCCCCACATCGGCCATTCAGCCTGCGGGCGATCATGTCACCATTGATCCGTATATCTGCGCAGGTTGCGGTGAGTGCTCGGCTGTCTGCCCAACGGGGGCCAACAGTTATCAATATCCCTCGGTAAAAGGCGTCATGGCGCGTGCCCGTGCGCTGTTGAGCACCTTCCAAAAAGGCGGCGGCAGCGCGCCAGTGCTGTTGATCACAAACCCCACCGACGGTGTCGAAACGATTGCCATGATGGCCCGCTATGGCCGGGGCCTCCCCGCCCGAGTGCTGCCCTTTACCCTGAACACCATCACCAGCGTGGGCCTGGATACTTTATTGAGCCTCATCGCTTATGGCGCTAGCCGCATTGTTTTGCTGGCCAACCCGGCCCAGGCCAGTGAGCTTTCCGTTCTGCATCAACAAATCGAATATGCAAACGCCATTTTGCACGCCTTGGGCTACGGCAAAGACCGCATCACCGTCTTGGAAGAGGCCGATCCCAGCATGGTCGAAAACATCCTTTGGTCACTGCCCAAAGATCCGGCAACCCCTGCAAACTATTTCACCTGTGCTGGGGAAAAACGCGAAACCTTGTCCCAAGCGCTGATCCATCTCCATGCCGCTGCCCCCACGCCGCAAGACAGAGTTTCCCTGCCCGTCGGCGCGCCATTTGGCGAGGTCATCGTGGATGGTCACGCGTGCACCTTATGTTTGGCATGCACCAGCGCTTGCCCGACTGGTGCCTTGAAAAGCAACCCGGAGCGACCTGAATTGCGCTTTCGCGAAGCCGCTTGTGTTCAGTGCGGTCTGTGCCTGAAAACCTGTCCTGAAAAGGCGATCACGCTGAGCCCCAGCATCGACTTCACAGGCAAGGCCCGCAACCTCACCACACTCAAGTCGGAACAGCCCTTCGAATGCATCCGTTGCGGCAAACCCTTCGGCACCAAGGCCTCCATCGAGCGCATGGCCGAAAAATTGAAAAACCATTCCATGTTTAGCGGCCCCGGGGGGATGGATCGTTTGCGCATGTGCGAAGACTGCCGCGTTTTCGCCATGGCCGATGCACGCCCCGATCCATTCACGTCGGGCACCCGCCCCATAACCCGCACCACCGATGACTACCTGCGCGAACGCGAAGCCGCCACGTCAAAAAACGATCCGGAAAAGCTCAATTGAAAAATACAAAAAATGTGTGGCGCTTACTCGGCGGCTTCCACCCGTAAGGTGCCAACAGACGGAACGATCCCCGTAAAACGTATGATGAAGTCGGCAATTTGACCGACATCATTGAGATCCAACACGGGCACCTGCACGCCGTCAACAGTCTCATTGCTGGCCACGGCAACAATCGTATCGTCACAGATGGCAAGCATGTCTTCACCCGTCGAAGACGGACGGGTGACTTCCAACTTGGGATGACGGTTGCGTTTGAAGCCTTCGATCAACAGAAGATCCACAGGGGTCATCTGCTCAATCAAGGACTCCATATCGGGTTCGGGTTCTTCGCGCAATTCATGGACCAGGGCCCAACGGCCACCTGATGCAATCAAAACTTCTTCCGCACCCGCTTGACGATGGCGATAAGAGTCCTTGCCCGGCTTATCAATATCGAAGTTGTGGTGGGTGTGTTTCATGGTCGACACCCGAAAGCCACGGCTCTTGAGTTCCGGCAGCAATTTAATCAGCAGCTCCGTTTTACCGCTGCCACTCCATCCAACAATACCGAAAATTTTCATTGCACGTCTGCCCCACATTCAAAAGAAAATTTAGTCTTCTATGTATTCCGCCAACAGTTCGGTGATGCTCAAAACCGGCATCGTCATCTCATACGTATCGATGGCTTCTTCCATGACATTTCGGCAATTGCCACACGCCGTCACCATGGCGTCGGGCTTCACCTCATCCAATTGGCGTTTTTTACTGCCGAACGCGAGAAGGCGTAATTTTTCGGCATTCGAGTTTGAACTGACCCCACCGCCGCCGCCACAGCAAATGTTGGCCTCTTTGTTGGGTGACATTTCAACAAAGTTGTCGGCAATTTGGCCCAAGATATTACGCGGCTCTTCGACAATCCCGCCCCGTCTCACGATCTGGCAGGGGTCATGAAAGGTCAAACGGCGGCTGTCTTTGCCCTTGGTGGGAATACGACCTTCAACACGCAACTGTTCCAACAGTTCCAAAATATGGATCACCTGGAATTTGTAGGAACGTCCCACAAGATTCGGTCCTTCCCAGTTCAAAGCGGAATAGGCGTGACCGCACTCTGGACTGACAACGTACTTCACGCCCAACTCTTCGGCTGCCTCGACAACCCGTGACACCAACGTCTTGGCAACCGCTTTGTCACCCATTTGAATGCCAACGTTGGTGGCCTCGTAAGCTTTGGTGGACATGGTCCACGTGACACCCGCTTTTTTAAAGATCTTGGCCAAGGCCCCAATGACTTCATAGAAATTGAGGATTTCCATCGCCGACAAAATAACCATGTAGTCGACGCCGGGTTTGTCCAACTCGATGGCAATACCGGTTTCTTCAGCCTGCTCTGCGACAATCTTGCGGAAAGTCTCGGGCTTGATGCCCAAAGGACTACCCGTTTCCAGCGCACGTTCTGCGGCGCCCGTGAGGCCTTCAGGCACGACACCCGCAGCCACCATGCCTTCGCGGGTTTTGCGCACCAAGCCGGCAATATCGATGCCCATCGGACACACAATGG
Source organism: Magnetovibrio blakemorei (assembly GCF_001746755.1). Lineage (GTDB taxonomy): Bacteria > Pseudomonadota > Alphaproteobacteria > Rhodospirillales > Magnetovibrionaceae > Magnetovibrio > Magnetovibrio blakemorei. The sequence goes on from NZ_MCGG01000022.1 coordinate 8,539, forward strand.
TGCAGCGCCCACACAAGGTGCAGCTGTCATAGATCAGCTCCGACCACTCATCGAGATCGGTCTGCGTCAATTCCTTGGGCACCAAACCGACCAGCTTTTTCAGCCCGGCCAACGGGTCCTTGTGACGTTTGTAAACGCGACGCATCAAGTCCAGCTTGTAAACCGGGGCAAACCGCACATCGCCGGTGTTTTCATAAAAATGACACGCTTCCGCACACTGCCCACAGTGCACACAGGCATCCAAATAGCTGGCGGCGGAAGCGTCAATGTTCGAGACCATAGTCTCGATGGCGGCTGATACGTTCATGGCACGATTCCTCTGCGCCCAAAGAAGGCTCCGGTGTAGCCACGGCTAAACATGAACGTGACCGCATGCATCAGACGGCTGAAGGGGAAATAGATCAGCCACATATCCACCAGCAACATATGCGTGGCCCTCAGTGCAACGACACTTTCTTGCAGCGCCATGCACCCCGACAGCATGACCAAAAAAGTCAGCCATGATCCAATGTGATCGTCCTTGTCAGAGATCTTAATCATCACAGGGTCCGAGATACGCCGCACCCACAGCAAAATCAGCCCGGCAAAGGCAACCTGTGCGGCGACGACAAAGCCCCAATAAGGCATGGTTACCCACGGCAAAGCATAAATGTTGTTCTGCGCGAAGATCACATGGGGCGCACCGAACAACAGCACGAGGAACAAGCCGATGTGAAACATGTAGCCCGCCGTCAAATGATAGATCGTGCGGAAGGGGAAGCCCCCGTGAGGGACAAAGTGCAGGAACTGAGACCTCACCGCACCAGCCGTGGCAGATGCGCGCGGAATTGACAAATCGGCCTTGCGGCCCAGGCGCAATATGCCCACCACCTTCCACAACGCGCCGATCAAAAAAACGGCGGCGGCAACATACCAAAGCGGTCCCTCAACGAATTCCAGGAAACTCACGGCCTCATCTCCTTCATGTCAACGCTTGGCAATCGCAAAAGCCCCATCATGTGGATGTCTCTTTTTTGGCCGCAAGAACGGCCTCGGATGCGCTCTTTACGGCGTGATTTTTCTTGATCTCTTCCTCGGCCCACCAACGGTGGTGTTCCAGGCCCCAGGTTTCATCGACATAGCCCAAGGTCATGCCGTCCACCGCACCCTCGACGCCCCACACCCCAAGATAGATGTGACCCAACGACGCCGCGATCAAAACGATGGCGCAAATCGCATGAACGATGTGCGACAACTGCATGCCGCGCACGTCGTCCAAGACGGTGGGGAAAATCAAAAACACCCCGGACACTGCAATCGCCGTTCCGGCGAAAGCAATCAGCCAGTACCAGGATTTTTCACCCAGGTTGTACTTCCATGACGGCGGGTGGTTTTTTGAGAAAAAAGCCCCTTTGAACGCCCACGTGAAGTCGCCTTTTTGATAAAAGTTATCCTTGAAATACATGACCAGCATGATGGTCATGGCAACGATGAAGATCGGTCCCAAAAGGTTGTGCGCCTGTAGCCCCGCATTGGCGATCGCACCCAAGGCATCCGCCCCCAGCACGGGTTTGAGCAAAAAGCGCCCAAACAAAATCACCAAACCCGTCAGCCCCAACAGAATAAACAAGCTGGCGACGAACCAGTGAACCCAGCGTTCGGCTTGAGAGAAGCGGGGGATAACCCGTCCGGTGCGCTGTCCATGCATCTTGAACTTGCCATGCAAGAGGGCAAAGCCCAGGATGCCCACCAGCGAAATGCCAATCAACACACCGCCCCACAACGGCAACGGTCCCATGCGCACCAAACGCCAGTCTTCGCCTGATCGATTGATCATGACAGCTGCCTTTTGATCGGGAATGCTGACCTTGCCGCGTTCTCCTTGAGAAATGGAGCGCCAGAAATCACTATCGCTGGTGGAGCCTTTGGTGTCGCCCGGAACGGAACCCGCTGCGGGGTCTTGGGTCTGAGCGAATGCCGGTGCATTTAGGGCGATGCCCGTCATCCCAAACCACACGCCCAGAACAATTACCCCGGCACATCCAAGCTTTTGAAGAAAACGTGTCAAACCACGTGATGTCATGGACAAAGTTCCCGTCTGCAAGTGTTCACTGCATTAGCCTTGAGCCGACAGGGATGCGCCCGCCCCCAAAGGGATACGGGCGCACGCCGTCAGACCTATTCGCCCTTTTGCCCGTAGGCGGTGCCCCATCCCCAGGCGCCGCTGCCGAAACCGCGCGACACCACACGTTCACGATAGATGTCGGAAACCATGTTCCCGTCACCTGCCAACAGAGCCTTGGTCGAACACATTTCCGCGCATAGCGGCAGCTTGCCTTCGGAAAGACGGTTGCCACCGTATTTCTGGAATTCTGCGGCCGAGCCATCGGCTTCCGGTCCACCGTTGCAGAAGGTGCATTTGTCCATCTTGCCGCGCGAACCGAATGCCCCGTCCTTGGGGAACTGCGGCGCACCGAACGGACAAGCGAAGAAGCAATATCCGCAACCGATGCACAGGTCCTTGGAATGCAGCACAACACCGTCTTCGGTGGAATAGATGCAATCCACCGGACACACGGCCATACACGGCGCATCCGAACAATGCATACACGCCACGGACACAGATCGTTCCCCGGGCATGCCATCGTTGATGGTCACCACCCGGCGACGGTTCACACCCCAGGGGACTTCGTTCTCATTCTTACACGCTGTAACGCAAGCGTTGCATTCGATGCAGCGTTCAGAATCGAGAAGAAATTTCATGCGAGCCATTTTTTATTCCTCCCTTTCTTTACGCGGCTTCGATGCGACAGAGCGTCGCTTTGGTTTCTTGCATCTGCGTGACTGAGTCATAGCCATAGGTTCCGCACATGTTGGACGCTTCACCCAACACAATCGGGTCTGCACCCGGTGGGTACTTATGTCGCAAATCTTGACCTTGCCACACACCACCAAAGTGGAACGGCATGAAGACAACACCGGCGGCAACGCGTTCGGTGACCATGGCTTTCACCAAGACCTTGCCGCCTTCGGGGCTGTAGAGCCACATCATGGCGCCATCGCGAATGCCGTGGTCGTTCGCATCCTTGACGTTGACCTCGCAGAACATGTCTTGCTGCAATTCCGCCAGCCACTTGTTGGAACGGCTTTCGTCGCCGCCGCCTTCGTATTCCACCAAACGTCCGCTGGTGAGGATGGTCGGAAATTCTTTCGAGACATCCTTGGCTTGGATTGATTCATAAAGCGTCGGCACGCGCCAAGCTTTGGTGTCCTTGTAGGTCGGATAATCAGCCACCAGGTCACGACGGGACGTGTACAAAGGTTCGCGATGGATCGGCACCGGATCGGGGAAGGTCCACACCACGGTGCGCGCCTTGGCATTTCCAAACGGGGCGCAGCCATGCTTGATGGCGACGCGCTGGATGCCGCCCGATAGGTCGGTCTTCCAGTTGGTCTTTTCACCCGCAACCTTGTCGATGGCGGCGCGTTCTTCCGCCGTCAGGTCCCCATCCCAGCCCAACTTGATGAGCATCGCCATGGAGAATTCAGGATAGCCGTCTTTAAGCTCGGAACCCTTTGAGTACGAACCTTCGGCCAGCAGATTCTCACCTTCATGTTCAACGCCATAACGCGCGCGGAACGTCAAACCACCGTCTGCCACTGACATGGACTGGTCATACAAGATGGGCGTGCCGGGATGTCCCATCTCCGCCGTCCCCCAACAAGGCCAGGGCAAGCCGTAATATTCGCCGTCGCAAGGTCCACCCTTGGCAAGCAATGTGGTCTTGTCGAAGGTGCGCTTGTATTTCTGCTGCCTTTTCATACGATCCGGTGATTGGCCCGTGTAGCCGATGGTCCACATGCCTTTGTTGTATTCTAAGGTGATGTCTTCGATCTGGGGCTCGGCGCCGTTGACCTTAATCTGCTTGAACATTTCATCCGCAAAACCGAGCTTCTTGGCGAACATGTACATGATTTCATGATCGGGCTTCGATTCATAAAGCGGATCGACGATCTTTTCGCGCCATTGCAAGGAGCGATTGGATGCGGTCACCGAACCAGAGGTCTCAAACTGGGTACAGGCCGGCAACACATAAACGCCGTCAGTACGATCCGGAATGACCGCGGCGAACGTCGGCACCGGGTCGATGATGACCATGGTGTCGAGCTTTTCCATCGCTTTTTTCATTTCCGGCAAGCGGGTCTGCGAGTTCACCGCATGTCCCCAAAGCACCATGACGCGTAAGTTGTCCGGCTGGTCGATATTGGCCTTGTCTTCGAGCACGCCATCGATCCAACGGCTGACGGGAATGCCTTTTGATTCCATCAGCTTTTTGTCTTTGAACCGACTGAGCAAATACTCATAATCGACGCCCCAAACACGCGCCCAATGTTTCCACGATCCTTCCGCCAAGCCATAATAGCCCGGCAGTGAATCGGCCAACACGCACATATCGGTCGCCCCTTGGACATTGTCGTGACCGCGGAAAATATTGGTGCCGCCGCCGGCTTTGCCCATGTTGCCCAACGCCAACTGCAAGATGCAATAAGCACGCGTGTTGTTGTTGCCGTTATGATGCTGGGTCCCCCCCATGCACCACACCACGGTGCCGGGACGATTTTTCGCCAACAAGCGGGCGACGCGCTTCACTTGCTCGCCGGGTATACCGGTAACGCGTTCGGTTTCTTCGGGTGTCCACTTGGCGATTTCGGGACGCACCCGATCCAAACCCCAGACGCGCTGGCTGATGAATTCTTTATCTTCCCAACCGTTTTCAAAAATGTGCCACAAGATGCCCCAGACCAGCGGCACATCCGTACCTGGACGCATTCTGACGAATTCGTCGGCGTGCGCTGCCGTGCGGGTGAAGCGCGGATCACAAACGATTAAGGCCGCATTGTTTTGCTCTTTGGCCTTCAAGATATGCTGCATCGCCACCGGATGGGCTTCGGATGGGTTAGAGCCAATGAGGAAAATAGCCTTGGCGTTGTGCATATCGTTGAACGAGTTTGTCATCGCACCGTAGCCCCAGGTGTTTGCGACACCGGCGACGGTGGTGGAGTGACAAATACGTGCTTGATGGTCGCCGTTGTTGCTCCCCCAGAACGCATACATCTTGCGGAACAGATACGCTTGTTCGTTGGAGAATTTGGCGGAACCCAACCAGTAAACGGAATCTGGACCGGACTGCTCGCGCACCTGCAACATCTTATCGCCGACTTCCTCAATGGCGGTTTCCCATGAAATGCGCTTCCACTTGCCACCTTCCAATTTCATCGGATAGCGCAAGCGGCGTTCATTGTGTGCGTGTTCGCGTACCGATGCGCCCTTGGCACAGTGCGAACCGAGATTGAAGGGGCTGTCAAAGTCCGGTTCCTGGCCCGTCCAAATGCCATTTTTCACTTCTGCCTTAACGCTACAACCGACCGAACAGTGGGTGCAGACGGACGATTTTATTTCGGCCATCCCTGAGGGCTCCGCAGCCTGGGCTTTTTTAACCGCACCCAGCGGGAGCGATCCGGCCAGCGCGAGACTGCCCGCAGCAAGACCGGAATTCTTCAAAAACGCCCGGCGATCAACAGCTGTGCCCATGCTTCTGGACAAGGCCTGCTTCAGCCGTGGGGCTGCAGCGGAACGACTATTTTTCTTAATCAACATGTCTGCATTCTCCCCTTAAAACTTGGCCGCTTCGTAATAGGCGTTAACGTGGTCTGTTTTTTGATATCCGGACTTCGATTCTTCAGCCGCGACCTCACCGGCCTCGGCTTCGCTTTCGGAAAGGACACTCAGGGCCGTTGCAATACTGGCAACACCAGCGCCCTTCAAAAAACCACGCCGTGACTGAACGGCCTTTTTTTCGTCTTGCTCGATCATTGTCATGTTCCTTTCGAAATGGCTTCGATGCGCCCCTCACCGTTGCACCGCGTTTACGCGGCCAGCGTGAAAGCTTTGTTTTCAATCGCCATCAGCAGTTGGCCGATGGTTCCAACGGGGCGATAGAACACAGCGTTTTCGGCCCCTTCTAAATCTTCAAAAAAACGTACAGCCCAAGAACCAATGTGCTGGTCAAAAAAATCTTTTTGTCCGGCGACATCCATCGCTTGGCCATGCACATCCGTGATCAGGTCATGCATCGTGTTGAGCAAAAATGAGATATTGTCTTCGGGTTCACTGATTCCCTCGGCACGGGCAAGACCCAGACGGCTCAAATCTTCGCGCAGATTTGACAGCGGTTTGTCGTAAATGTAGCCGGTCAAATAAAAACTGGCGTAAGGGTGCAACTCGCCCCCGGCACCATGGCCATAGAACAAGCGCGTGAATTCGTCTGTGATGTCATCCGGGGAGGTTTCTTGCGCCAAGCGCGAAAGTTCTGCTACAGCCTGACCAAAGGGCGTTTCATCGCCTTCCATCGCCTTAACCACATTCAACACTGTGGTATCGGGCGGAGATCTTAGAAGCACGGACAGCAGTCCATAAACCTGGGCCCGCATGAGGTCTTCTTCCATGATGTGAGGTAAACCTGACACACTCATATTCTGCGAAGCTTTCTAAAAAAGAACCGTTAGCTCTCAGTCCTGTTTGCCCACTCGACGCGCACAACTGACGCCCAGGATGCACATCAACATCCCTGCCCGCTTTCCGACACTGCAGCAAAACAACTTCGATATAAAAATTCCAAGCTGCTAACCGACGGCATAACGACAAGGATCAATATCATTTGTATGTTAATTGTTGCGCCGCCCGTTTGCTTTTGTCAACGTCGTCAACGCCGTAGACTTAACTGTCTAAGCGTTTGAAATAAAAAATTAATATTAGAAAAATAAGATGTGCGTTGATTTCCTTGGCCTCGCGCCCAGGCAGGCCAATTAGTCCGATTTTATAAATTCCACACTGTGGAAATCCTCATCCTCTGATTCACCTTCAGAAGAGGTGTTAAACGATGAGTTTTCACCATTTTTTGTCAATGTATCTTGTGACTCGTCTTGTGACGGAACCTCTGAACGTGCGCCATCGTCCGCGCCCCCTTCGCCGTCATTCTCGCCTGGAGCGTTAACGTCATCCGCTGCGTCTTTTGTCTCAAGGTCGTCCATCAGGTAGCCCTGACCTATGCGATAGGCTGTCTTCACCACCTCGGAGACCATGCCGATTTTTGAGTAGTCCTCATCGTAATCGTTGAGGCCATCCAGGTTGGACAGGACGGGATCGGAACGCCACAGTTTGCGCAACGCCTGATTGGTCAAATCCTGAGGCACGTTCTTGCCCAAAAACCCGGTATAATCGGAATCTGCGTTTAAGGTTTCCACGTCGGGCAGGTCGGGCGGCGGCAAGTCCTGTGAGGGCGCGTCTTGTGAGGGGGCATCCAGCGATACAAGGTTGGGATCGTCCGCAGCGGGCAGGACCTCCCCGGCCACCGGCACAACAGCCCCGTCAGCTTCGACGCGATCGCGGGCTTTCAACTTCTGTGATGACCACCGCTGAAGAAAACTCCGATCGTCCAGCTTGTCCGTCATTCCCCTATCTCTCCCTCGTGCCGTGTTTGCGCCCCGTGGCGCTATCGTCTGCACGCTTTTGCTTGCGCTTTTTGAAGGGTTCATCAACGTGAAAGGTTTCGACATACGCCACAGCCCAAGCCATCAGCGGTAAGGGCGCAGGCACGCCATCCACAATCATTTCGCCGCTTTCCAAATAGCATTCGGCTTCATAGGGACTGAACGTGGCGAGAAACGGTACGACGTCGCCCTTATCGTCGTCGTTGCCCGGGCGCAGCACGATGTAGACGGCTGGATTTGGCTGGGACAAATTCATCTTGTAGTCTTCGGTTTCACGCTTAAACAGTTCAACCGTCAGGGGACCCGCGTAATAACGGCTCCACCCTTCGCCCTGCTCCAACACTTTCCAGGCATCGTCGTCGGGCGCTCCAACCATCACTTCGGTCGTCCGCCACGTCCCATCCGACCAAGGATTGGCACTTTCGCGCCGTTCGACCACGACGCCAATGCGCCATGTATGAGGCACGTTTGCAGCATCCGCCGTTTCCGTCATATCCATGTCCTCACCAGTCCAACACAGTCCACCACCGCCAACTCCATCGCGACAATAAGTCTATGCAAAACCTTAGTCGTCTTTTGTTTGCTTATGTCCAGCATCCGTTTTGCGCGGTGCATCGAACTTTATATGATCTTCCCCGGACAAGGCGACAAACCGTTCGCCACGGGCCCGACCGATCAAAATCACCCCGGCCTTGCGCGCCAATTCCACGCCCCAGGCGGTAAAGCCGGACCTCGACACCAATACGGGGATACCCATCTGCACCGTTTTGATCACCATTTCAGAGGTTAACCGTCCGGTGGTGTAGAAAATCTTGTCGCCGCCGGATATGCCTTCCATGAACATCCATCCGGCAATTTTATCAACCGCGTTATGCCGCCCGACATCTTCCATATAAACCAACGGCCGGTCTTGTTCGCACAACACACAGCCATGTATCGCCCCCGCCTTGAGATACAAGCTCGGCGCCATATTGATGGCCTTAATGAGCGGATATAAGCGGCTGGTGCGGATTTCCACGTCTTGCGGCAGATTGACCGTATCGAACGTCTCCATCACGTCACCAAAGACGGTGCCCTGAGCACAGCCCGATGTGAGGGTTTTCTTTTGCAGTTTGTCTTCAAAATTGGTGTCTTTGGCCGTGCGCACAACAATCGTATTGATGTCATCGTCATAATCTATGGCGGTGATTTCATCATCGTCGCGCAGCATATTTTGATTGCGCAGGTAACCCACGGCCAAGTAGTCGGGGTAATCGCCGATGGTCATCATGGTGACAATTTCTCGGCTGTTCAAAAACAGTGTCAGCGGCCTTTCCACCGACACCGATGTCGTGACCTGATCACCGTTCTGATCGACCCCAATGACCTCAGCCGTGAGCCGTGGATCGTTCGGGTTCGGCCCAAGCAACAAACCTGAAGCTTCTTTCAATTTTTCCACATCGGCCATGGTCGCTCATACCCCAAAATTCACCCACTCCACTCTCTTCACAAGATTGGGGACACACGGACGAATAGCAACAAATTTATATCTCCAGCTCATGCGGCGGCTAGGCCAAGTCCATTATCGCGCTTGTTATTTCACATGATCAATCCTAACTATAATTCGACTTGATGGTGGTTGTCTCTCAACATGCCGATTATACAAGGGACCAAGATGAACTCCGAGAACCCGGAAACACAGAGCGATTCAGTCGGCGTGCAGATTGCCAACCAGATCATCGACCTTGCCAACACACGCCTTGAAGCCGGTGACAGTGCAGAAGAAGTCGCCTCAGGATTGCGCCACGCGGCGGCAAATTTCTCGGCTTTTGCCTTTTTCCGTTCGGAAAAGCTCCCCAAAGACCCCAACGATACGGTGGATGCCTTTGTTTCGTTCTTTGAGCATTACCTGGGGATCCACAAGCCCAAGACAGCTCCGGGACATGGGTTGTCGCAACTGATCGAACAGGCAAAAAAGGAACTCTAAACGACGTTGTACGTCACCAATCCATAGCACCAAGATTTAGCAGCCCCCCAATTGCCGGGTTTAACATGGTGACGTGGCTGAGGGTACGAGGCTGAAAAGTCGTCGTCAGTTCGGGCGTTTATTTTTAAATACGGAAGCACATCATGGGCTTAGATTCTAGAGTTTATTATAGGTGCCTTGCAGATAATATCATACTATTATCAACTCTTCTGCGGCAACGTATTGCATGGGACGGGGGGCCTACCAACGCGTTGAATACAATGCTCTGTTTCGCTAAGGGCGAAGCACAGTTCAAGATGTTCATTTTGGAGCGTGTACTATGAATTTTAAAATTTCCATCAAACTGCCGATTGTGATTGTTAGTCTAGCCCTAATCGCCCTAGGCATTACCGCTTATTTTGCCGTGAACAGTGCGGAAAATGCGCTTGAGACCGCACAATCGAGTAAGTTGGAGGCGGTGCAAGAATCGCGCATTTCCAATTTGAACAATTACCTGGGATCAATCCAAGAGGACGTTTTGCTCTTGGCGCAAAACCACACGGTTATTGACGCCATCAAGGACTTGGAAGATTCGTTTGCAGAATTCGGCCCGACCAAAATGCAAATTGCTCAGGGCTTGTATATTGAAAACAATGCCAACGCTGCGGGCGAAAAGCACAAATTAGATTACGCCCCTGACGGCTCCACCTACAGCCAAATGCACAAAAAATACCATCCGTGGTTTCGTCAAGTTATGGAAACACGCGGGTATTATGACATCTTTTTGGTCAATGAAGACGGTGATGTGGTCTACAGCGTCTATAAAGAAGCCGACTATGCCACTAACCTGTTGACCGGTAAGTGGAAAGCTTCTGACCTAGCCAAAGTGTTCCGCATGGCGCGAGACAACCAGCGTAAGGACTATGTGGCATTCACCGACTTCGCACCTTATGCACCGTCGGCCGACGTTCCGGCCAGCTTCATCGGTGTGCCGGTGTTTGAATACGATGGCAAATTTCACGGTGCTTTGATCTATCAAATGCCCGTCGGGCGTATCAACAATATCATGCAGAACAAGGCAGGGCTTGGCAAAACGGGTGAATCTTTCCTGGTTGGTCAAGACAAACTGATGCGTTCTGAATCAACCTTTACCAAAACAGAAGACATCCTCAAGACCAAGGTCGACAGCGAAGCGGTTACCAAGTCCTTTGCTAATGAAGATGGCGCCATGGCCGCTCAGGATTATCGTGGCGTCGAAGTGTTGACGGCTTATGGTCCGTTAACGTTCAACGGCGTCACATGGGCTGTGATCGCCAAGATGGACATGGAAGAGGTGGACATTCCTGTCGTTGAAATGCGCAACGGCATTCTGATTGAAGCGGTGATTCTCGCTTTGATCATTACAGCTATCGGCGTGTTCTTTGCCCGTTCCATCACCAATCCGATCGCCAACATGACCGCCGTTATGGGCGTATTGGCCAATGGTGATTTGACGGCGATTGTGCCGTCCACGGAACGCCATGATGAAATCGGCGAAATGGCGGCAGCAGTCGAAGTGTTTAAAGCCAATGGCATCCGCAATAAGGAAATGGAAGCCGAGGCCGAAGCACAAAAAATTCAAACCGAAAAGGAAAAACGTCAGGTCATGCTCAAGATGGCTGACGATTTTGAAGCTTCGGTTGGCGGCGTGGTCAACGCTGTGTCCAGTGCATCTACCGAAATGCAGTCCTCAGCACAGACTTTGTCTGCAACAGCGGAACAAACCAGCCGTCAATCAGCAGCGGTTGCTGCGGCTTCAGAAGAAGCCTCCACGAACGTACAGACTGTGGCATCAGCATCGGAAGAACTGTCCAGTTCGATCTCAGAAATCTCGCGTCAAGTGGCTCAATCCACCCAGATCGCGAGTGCCGCAGTGGCCGAAGTTGAAGGGGCTAACGAAAAGGTCCAAGGCTTGGCAGAGGCTGCCAAGAAAATCGGCGAAGTGGTTGCTTTGATCACCGACATCGCCGATCAGACCAACCTGCTGGCCCTGAATGCCACCATCGAAGCGGCGCGCGCAGGTGAAGCCGGCAAAGGCTTCGCGGTTGTGGCATCGGAAGTTAAAAACCTGGCAAACGCCACGGCTAAGGCAACTGAGGAAATTTCGGCTCAGATCGGCGGCATCCAGGGTGCCACCCAAGACGCCGTGACAACGATTGGTTCCATCGGCGGTACCATTGCGAAGATGAATGAAATTGCTTCCGCCATCGCAGCAGCGGTCGAAGAACAGGGTGCAGCGACCCAGGAAATCGCCCGCAATGTCGAACAGGCGGCGGCGGGCACCAATGAAGTGTCGACAAACATCGATGGCGTCAATCAAGCGGCTGCCGATACCGGCCATTCCGCAGGCGAACTGTTGACGGCTGCGACGGAACTCAGCCAGCAATCCGAAATGCTACGCGGTGAGGTCGACAAGTTCTTGGCTAATATCCGTAAAAACTAGTTTTATGGCTGCTATCTAAGGTTTTCATGAATATCATAACCCTCGTTTGTTGAGATCGTTTTCTCAGCAAGCGGGGGAAACTGCTCACGATATTCAAGAATTTGACAGAAGCTTGAAAATGCAAGCGCTGGGTCGGGAATCAAACGAATCAGCCGTAAGCTCAAAAATGGCCTGAGAAAACGCCTCCAGGGGATTTCGAGCCATCTACCACATACGGGGGGGCACCCCAGATAAGGGCCGTAACGACGCCCTTGGAGGCGGTTTCATACGCCCCGATATCAATCAAATTTTCATGCTCCCCAGAAGCAAGGCGTATGTAAACATGGTTTGTTTTCAATACCTTGTAACGCCGTGAGCGAACAAATTCAATCTTACCGCTTGCCGGTCATTTAAGTTTGCGGCCTAGACGGTTACATACATCCAGTCCTCACGTAATCGGTCTACATTAGCAAATCATTGCTTTTATCTATTTCAACAATGATTATTCAGGAACCATTCAGTTGCTTTAAGGTCATACTCAACGCTATCCACTTTCATAATGGGGGCATCCGTGTCTTTTCGACGTCATACAGCAACTCTTATCGTTATGACGGCTCTTGTGGGGGCAGGGGGTTGGCTGTGGTCGAGTTATGGACCTAACGATACAGAAAGCGAGAGCACAAACGCAACAAAGACGAAGGCCGTGCCCGTCATCGTCGAAACCGTGAATCCCCTTCCGGCTTCGACCACAGTCGAGGCGATCGGTACCGGGTCGGCGCTGCGCTCCATTGACGTATTTTCAGCCGTCACAGGCCGGGTCACCGAAGTGGCTTTTGTCGCGGGGCAAATGGTTGCCCAGGACGATGTTTTGCTCCGCCTCGACAATCAGGCTGAGACTTTGGCCGTGCAACTGGCTGAGGTTGAGGTTCGGCGCGCCCGTCAACTCTTGGACAGATACAAAAAAGCCGCACCCACGGGCGGGATTCCCGCCAGTGAAGTGGACGCGGCGCGAACAGATCTTGATCGCGTACAGATCCAACTTGATCAGGCGCGTGTTGCCGCCGCTGATCGGGTGATCCGCGCACCCTTTCCCGGTACCGTTGGCATGCCTCTGGTTGATCCCGGTGACCGGGTTTCAAGTGCGACACTGATCACCACCCTAGACGACCGTTCGGAAATCCTGGTGAGCTTTAACGTACCGGAAATTCACGCGGGACGCATTGCCCCCAGCATGCCCATCACATTGACCGCTTGGAGTCTGCCCGGTCAAGACTTCACCGGTGCAATTGAATCCGCCGGTAGCCGTCTTGACCCAGAGAGCCGTAGCCTTGCCGTTCGGGCGCGAGTCCGTAATGACGATGATTTGCTGCGCCCTGGCATGTCGTTCGGCGTGCGCTTCAAGGTGCCGGGTCACCCCTATCCTGCCGTCAATGAAGTGGCGGTGATGTGGGGCAAGGGAGGCGCTTATGTTTGGCGCATCAACGCCGACAATACCGCTGAAAAAATTGACGTAACCATCATTCGCCGTGATGGCCCGCGGGTGTTGATTGATGGCCCCGTCGCCAAAGGCGATCGCATTGTGATCGAAGGGGTGCAGAGTCTGCGCCCTGGAGCACTTGTTAAAATTGTCCCGTCAAAACGCGTGAGCGGTTAAGGGGGGCGCTTTTTTATGCCGCATTTATCGGACCTGCCGTCCTTATCGGTTCGCCGCCCCGTGCTTATCATTGTCATCAATTTGTTGATTTTGATTGCGGGGTTGGGGGCGTTGACCGGCATGGAAGTTCGCGAATTGCCCAACGTGGATAAACCGCTTGTGACCGTGCGGATGAATTGGGACGGGGCGTCTCCGGAAACCATGGACGCCGAGGTTACCTCTGTCATCGAAGGGGCCGTCGCGCGTGTGGCCGGGGTGCAATCCATTGATAGTGCCAGCGAAGAAAACAATGCCCGCGTCCGCATCACCTTCTACCCCAATGTGAACCTGGAAACCGCCGCCAACGATATCCGTGAAGCGGTGGCCGCAGCTGAGCGCAATCTCCCCGACGGCGTTGATAACATCACCGTCATCAAGGCCGATGACAATGCCACGCCGATCATGCGCTTGGCGGCATACAGCGACACGCTTAACCAAGAAAACCTGACCCGCCTGATCGAAGACGATATATCCAGCCGCATTGCCGCCGTGCCCGGCGTCGCAGCGGTGCAGCAATCCGGCAATCGCGCCCAGGTCATGCGGGTGATCGTTGACCCTTTGCGTCTGACCGCATACGGTCTCAGCATTGACGATTTGTCGACAACGCTGAAACGCGCCCGTCTTGACATTCCCGCAGGCAGTTTTAAATCCGCCGACCAGTTGCTGTTGGTCCGCGCCAATGCCTCCATCACCACGCCGGACGGTATCGAGGCTTTGGAAATCTCCGACAACATTCGGGTCGGCGACGTGGCGACAGCCATTTATGGACCGCAAGCAGCTGAAACCTATACCCGGCTTGATGGTCGCTCCGTCGTCGGCATGGACATCTTGCGCCAAGCCAAATCCAACACCATCGCCATCGCCGATCGCGTTGATGCCTTGATCCAACGCATCAACGACACCCGCACCGACGTCCACATCGTCAAAACGTCCGACGACGCGTTGTTCATTCGCGGTGCGGTGCGCGAGGTGATCTATAGCCTTGGTTTGGCGATCGTGATCGTGATCGGCGTAATCTATGCCTTTATCGGTGGCTTGCGAGCAACCTTGATTCCGGCGGTGACGATTCCGGTGTCGCTGATTGGCACCTTGGTGGCCATCTGGATGTTGGGCTTTTCCATCAACATGTTGACCTTGTTGGCCCTGGTTCTGGGCACCGGCATGATTGTCGATGATGCCATTGTGGTGCTGGAAAACATTCAACGGCTCCGCGCCCAAGGAATCAAGCCTTTGGCGGCCGCCGTGATGGGAACGCGTCAAGTGTACTTTGCGGTGCTTGCCAGCACCGCGACCTTGATTTCGGTCTTCCTGCCGATTGCGTTTTTACCCGGCACCGCGGGTCGCCTGTTTACCGAATTTAGTTTTGTCCTCGCCATTGCCGTGTCGATTTCCTCGTTTGTGGCCCTCAGCCTCTGTTCCATGCTGTCCTCTCGTTTGCCCGCAGATGCCGGCCATAAGACCGGAGCATTACGCGAACCTTTGGCGGCATTTGGCGAACGCATGATCCAGGTTTATCGCAAATCCCTCGACATCGCGTTGGGGGCACGGTTCAAGGTTTTGCTCGGAGCCTTGCTGATTGCAGGCCTTGCGGGAGGACTTTATTTTGCCATTCAACAAGAATTGATCCCCGAGGAAGACCGCGGACTGTTGCTTACGCGCTTGCGCGGACCTGATGGCGTCGGCCCAGATTATATGGACCGCCAAGCCGCCCAAGCTGAAGAAATCATGAGACCGCTTCGCGAAGCCGGGGAAATCACAGCGATTTACAGCATGGTTGGCCGCTATGATCCAAACTTGGCGATTATCGTTGCCCCCTTGGCCCCGTGGTCCGAACGGTCCCGCGGGCAAAGCGAAATCATAACTGAAATAAACAAAAAATTACGTGATATCCCCGGTGTCAGCACCCGCGTGTATTCTACCAACAGCCTTGGCATTCGCGGCGGCGGTGAAGGTCTTTCATTCGCCGTAACGGGCACCAACTACGAAGCCATTGCGGCGGCAACCGACACCTTAATCAGCGCGATTGAACAAGACATGCCCGGCCTGCGCGACCTGAACATGTCTTACAAACCGACCCAACCCCAGCTCTCAATCAGCATTGACCGCCGTCGTGCCGAAGATTTGGGGGCTCCGGTCGCCGGCATTACCGACACGCTGCGCGCCATGGTCAGTGGCTTTGAGGTTGCCCAACTCAACATCGATGACCGCCAAGTGCCGATCATTTTAGAATCAGCCACGGGTGCCATCAATGATCCGGGCGATCTCTATAACCTGTTCGTTTCGGCGGGGGATAACCGCCTCGTGCCGTTGGCATCCTTCATCACCATGGAAGAAAAAGGGATCGCCGCCCAACTTGACCGAACCGCACAAAAGCGTGCAATCACGATAAGTGCATCGCTTGAGCCCGGCTATACAATTGACCGCGCCATCACCGACCTAACCACCCTGGCGGCAAAAGTTTTGCCACCAGGCAATGAGATCGTGCTGCAAGGAGAAGCCGCAACCCTGACGGAAACAAGCCGAGAGGTCGCCCTGACATTCGTCATTGCGATTGTCGTGGTGTTGCTGGTTCTTGCCGCTCAATTTGAAAGTTTCATGAGTGCTGTGGTGGTGGTTTTGACCGTGCCCTTTGGCTTGGCCGCGGCTATTTTTGCACTGTCCGTTACGGGAACGTCGATCAACATTTACTCACAAATCGGCTTGGTAATGTTGGTAGGCCTGATGGCTAAAAACGGCATCTTGGTGGTTGAGTTTGCTGATCAGTTGCGCGACCAAGGACATGATGTCCTTGAGGCCGTAAGAACGTCGGCCATGATTCGGTTGCGCCCGGTGATGATGACCATGCTGTCCACCGTGATGGGCGGTTTGCCCTTGATTTTAGGGTCTGGCCCGGGGGCAGAAGCCCGCGCTGCGATCGGTTGGGTGATCTTCGGCGGCTTAGGCATTGCGACCGTCTTCACGTTGTTCTTGGTGCCCGTCATCTACAGCCTTTTGGCTCCTTATTCCAAACCCCGCGCCCAAACAGGTGATAAGCTGCGCAATGAATTGGACCATAGTCTTGGGCCAGACAAAGACATTGAAGAAGAGGCCTCCCGATGAGGATCGTTGTGCCTCGCATCGTTCCCATGGCCGCCGTATTTCTGGTGTCGGGGTGCCTCACGACCGTTGGACCGGACTACACCCCGCCAAAAATGGATGCCGGGCAAGATTTTATCGCCCCTCAGCCGCTCGCCGACGCGACGCGGGCGCAAGACATCTGGTGGACAGCCTTTGAGGACCCGATCCTCGTCCGCCTGATCGAAACGGGGCTGACGAATAACTTAGATATTCAACTGGCCGATAGCTTGGTTCGAGAATCTGAGGCCACGCTGGTGTCCACAGGTGCCGCGCGGAGCCCGACCCTTGATGGCTCAGCGACCACCACCACCACCAGCGACCGAAAACTCGGCGCTTCAGCATCAAATGCCGACAGAAACATGTCGCCCAACACCGATACGCTTGTCGGTGGCGTGTTTTCTTGGGCCGCAGATTTGTTCGGTGGCGCTAAGCGCGCTGAAGAGGCTGCGCGTGCCGATGCCGAGCGACAGGCCTGGTTGCGTCGTGATACCATGTTGGCCGTTGTCTCTGACATTGCCCGCACATATGTGGCTTTGCGCGGAGCTGAGCAGCGTTTGGTCTTAACCCAGGAATCTCTTGATCTGCAACGGCGCACGGTTGAGATCGTCACCAGCCGTGTCAATGCCGGTCTGGCCCCAGGTATGGATCTGTCCAGGGCCGAGGCTTCCGTACAAGCCTTGGAAGCTGACCTAAGCCCGATCGAGACCGAAATCCGCCAGGCCCGCGACACCCTATCGACATTGGTAGGACGCCGCCCAGGGGGTATTGATAATATTGCCCCCGTAGACGGACCATCCGCCGTTCCCACGATCTTTGCCACCCCCGTCTTGGGCCAACCGGCTGACATGTTGCGCAGACGTCCCGATCTGCGCGCCGCCGAACGCGACCTGCAAAGCGCCACGGCGGGTATCGGCGTTGCTGAATCCGCACTTTATCCCAGCCTGACAATTCCGGCCAAATTTCAGGTCACGATAAAGGGTTTTGGCACTTCAGAGATTGTCCGCACATTGCTTGCCAGTCTTGGCGCAACGCTCGATATTCCAATTTTTGATGGCGGTGCCGCTCGCGCCGATTTAACCATCGCCGAAGAACAAGCCCGCCAAGCGCTCATCACCTACCGCTCGACCTTGCTCACGGCCCTGTCAGAAGTTGAATCTGCGCTCCATGCCCATGATGGTGCACAGCGGCGTCTAACAGCCCTGAACCGTGCCGTGGCTGCAGATGCCCGCGCTTACGAACAAGCCAGCACACTCTATGCACAAGGTTTGACGAGTTTTCTGAATATTCTCGATGCACAACGGACAATGACCACAACCCGCCTGCGCCAAGTCATCACACGTACCGATCTGGCGACCACGTCCATCGACCTGTTTCAGGCTGTAGGGTTTGCCCCAATGGACACTGTTGCCAAATAAGTCTGTCCTTAAAATTTGGAGCACACACACTGTCGGCTTATCCGATCGCTTTAGAGCTCAGGCCAGCGTAAGCACTGTCGTCACGTACTTCGACGTCTTCAAGATGCCCAACTTTCACGTAAATCAAACAACCTTGATCTGAAAACGGCGTATGTGGACTTGGCTCTGGGTTTCTTGACCATGTCCCGGCGGGATAGTCTCCAAATTCATCCTGAAACATGCCTTCAAGGACGTAAATTTCTTCCCCTCCAAGATGACCGTGGCGTTGAAACTTTGTGCCCGGTTGCCACCGGACCAGAGCCACGCTTTCTTGCTTATAGCGATGCAGCGGCAAGACGCTCAATCCCTCGACAAGACCGGGAGAGAACGGCGTATTCTGGGTGTCGATCCGCACCGTTGTGTTATCTCCCTTTTGAAACTGCCACAACTTGACCAAAATTAACGCGCCATCAGTGGTGAAAGGCGCATGGCTTGAGCCGACAGGATTTCGCACATACGTCCCCGGTCCAAAATCTCCGTCTTGATCTGAAAACGTTCCTTCCAAGACCAGAAACTCTTCTCCACCGTCGTGGGTGTGTTCGGGAAACGAAGCCCCCGGAGCAAATCTCACCAGCGACGTTGCCCGCGCGACTTCATCGCCAATACGATCCAACATCAAGCGGTCCACACCCAAAGTTGGAGATGCAATCCAATCTGCATCACCGGGACGAACGACAACCCGCTTGGTGAAATCGGCATTGATCAACATGGTCATCTCCTTGCGGCAATATTTTCCGGGCATGTTATGCTGCAGTCTTCTTGGGTTTAGACAATCCCGTATGGTTTAAAATGAAATCTGCAATACCGGGAATGTCATTCAAGTCTAGGCTGGGGCGTGCACTGTCTGAGATGGCTTCATCACTGGCCACGGCAACGATGGTGGAATTTCCGGGGGCGAGGAATGTCTTTCCATGACGGGGGCGATAGACTTCCAGTTTGTCATGCCCTTCCCGTTTAAAGCCCTCGACCAGGACCAAATCAACCGGCTTCATGTGTTCCAGCAATTCAGTCAAAGTTGGTTCCGGTTCGCCGCGCAATTCACGCACCAGCGCCCATCGTCCTGCAGACGACACCAGAACCTCATCTGCTCCGGCCTGACGGTGGCGATATGAATCCTTGCCCGGTTTATCAATGTCGAAATTGTGGTGGGTGTGCTTCATCGTCGAAATACGCAGGCCCCGCTGCTTCAATTCGGGAATCAGATGGATGAGCAATTCCGTCTTGCCGCTGCCGCTCATGCCGACGATACCAAACACGCGCATTATCCCTCCCCTTGCATTCAAAAGGGTTGTTGGGTCATGAACAGCCCAGAGCCTCGGCATGATGGGCGATGTGATCTTCCATGAAGGTGTTCATGAAGTAGTAGCTGTGGTCATAGCCCTCCTGAAAACGCAGGGTCAGCGGGAAACCCGTTTCTGCGGCGACTTTTTCCAAAAGATGCGGCTTCAATTGCTCGTTCAAAAACTCATCAGCCAACCCTTGATCCACCAAAACCGGCTTATACTGGCTCTTGTCCATGGCGCGGATCAATTCCACGGCGTCGTGCTGTTTCCAGACGCTGTGATCGGAACCAATGTAACCGGAAAAGGCTTTTGCGCCCCAAGGACAAAAAGTCGGAGAACAGATCGGCGCGAAGGCCGAAATGCTTTTGTAGATTTCAGGATACTTAAAGCCCAGCGTCAGGGCGCCATGCCCCCCCATGGAATGACCAAAAATGCCTTGGCGGTCCATGTCCGCATTCAAGCTGTCCTTGATGACGGCTTGCAGGTCTTGGGTGACGTAGGATTCCATACAGTAGTTTTTTGCCCACGCTCCGCGTGTGGCGTTGATGTAAAACCCTGCACCCGTGCCAAAATCCCAATCGTCGTCTTCGCCCTCGATCCCTGCGCCTCGTGGGCTGGTGTCCGGGGCCACAAGAATAAGGCCGTGTTTTGCCGCATACTGTTGTGCGCCGCCTTTGATCAAGAAGGTTTCCTCATTGCACGTCAACCCGGCCAAATAGGTCAACACGGGCAGCTTTTCGCCGCGATCGGCTTGCGGCGGAAAATACACGCCAAATTTCATTTCACCGTTCACCGCATCCGACCCATGGCTGTAATAGGCCATTCGTCCACTATGGCAACGATGTTCCTTGATTAAGGTTATGCTCATTGAATCACTCACTAATCATCCCAAGAAAACGTCCAGAAGGTATATGGGGGTATAACCTTCCGGACGCTTGGGATAGAGGCCACCGGCCCCCTGGGAAAACCTGAAATTGAAAACCGAAAATTGAGAACCTTAAAATTCGACGACGGTGCGGATGGATTCCCCGCGATGCATCAAATCGAACCCCTTGTTGATGTCTTCAAGAGGCATCTTGTGGGTGATCAGGCTATCGATATCGATTTTGCCGTTCATGTACCAATCGACGATCTTCGGCACATCGGTACGACCGCGCGCCCCGCCGAAGGCTGAACCTTTCCACACCCGGCCCGTGACCAATTGGAACGGGCGGGTGCAAATCTCTTGACCCGCGCCTGCGACACCGATAATCACGCTTTCGCCCCAACCCTTATGACAGCATTCCAGCGACTGGCGCATGGTCGTCGTGTTGCCGATGCATTCGAAACTGTAATCAACACCGCCATCGGTAATGTCGGCGATGGCTTCAACCACGTTGCTGACTTCTTTGGGATTCACGAAGTGGGTCATGCCGAACTGCGTCGCCAGGGGAATCTTACTCGGGTTGATATCAACACCAATGATGATATCCGCTCCGACCATCCGCGCGCCCTGAATGACGTTGAGGCCGATTCCGCCCAAACCGAACACGGCGACGGTTGAGCCCGGCGTCACTTTGGCGGTGTTGATCACCGCGCCGACACCCGTGGTCACACCGCAACCGATGTAACAGACTTTATCAAACGGGGCGTCCTTGCGGATTTTCGCCACCGAGATTTCCGGCATCACCGAATAATTGGCAAAGGTCGAGGTTCCCATGTAGTGGTAGATTGGTTCGCCGTCTATGGAGAAACGGCTGGTGCCGTCGGGCATCACACCGCGGCCCTGGGTGGCGCGGATCGCCTGACACAGGTTGGTTTTACCCGACAGGCAATACTTGCATTGGCGGCACTCAGGGGTGTAGAGTGGAATGACATGGTCGCCTTTTTGTACGGAAGTCACGCCGGGGCCGATATCGACCACAACGCCCGCACCTTCATGTCCCAAAATGGCGGGAAAAATACCTTCGGGGTCATCGCCCGAAAGGGTGAAAGCATCCGTATGGCAAATGCCGGTCGCCTTCATTTCGACCAACACTTCGCCGGCCTTGGGCCCTTCCAGTTGAACCGTTTCGATGCTCAACGGCTGGCCTGCTTTAAACGCGACCGCGGCTTTAACGTCCATGTTCTTCTCCCTGATGCAGTTCGACGTTTCGTCCTCAGACATACGCACATCTGCTTTTGTGATCTCTGTTGCAAAATACCTGTGTCGAACCGGTCTCTGTGGATCGGATCAACGGGACAACATTCTGCGGAACTCAGTTACCTATATCTATCCCGGCAATGAAAATGATTTGTTTTGATCCGTTGATAGTTTTTTTTAATGAATCAAAACATATGGAAAATAGTCTCAGATTTCAATCCCTTCAGGATCTATTCTGTCTACACGCGGGTACAGTCTTCAAAGAACATCGAATCAATATCGAGTTCTTCCGCGGCCTTGAAAAAGCTTTCCGTCACAACCGAGGGATGCTCGATTTCAGCCATCTGCAAACCGATCACGTGAGAAATTTCCGGCTCTACAATTTTGATCATGCGGGTGCCGGGTGGCTCCGAGCAAAATGCGAAGCATTCCCTGGGCACGACTCCGGACCATCCGCCCGAACGGACGTGCGCGGCCAAGTTCATCAGCGAATTGGTCTCGATTTGCGGGCGCACTTCATGGCCCAATTCGCCATAAATTTTGTCGATGATGCGCCGATTTTGCATGGTTTTGTTGAGCAGCACCAACGGCGTGTTTATGGTTTCCGTCCACGTCACGCTGTCGCGTCCGGTGAAGGGGCCGTGGATGGGGGTCAGCAGGGCCAGGTTTTCCGTATAGAGCGGCAGTTCCTTAATTTTGGCCATGCGCGTCTCGTCCAGATAGGAAATTCCCAAATCCAGAGCAAAGCTCTCCAGATCACTCAAGATGCCCTGGGCACTTCGGCTTGTGACCTCAATGAACACACCGGGGTGGTTTTTGCCGAACCGCGACGTCACCCACGCCGCAATGGGCAAAACCGAAGGCACCACACCGATGCGCAACGTGCCCGCCAGACCGTCGCGCATAAGGTTGAGCTCTTCTTTGAGTTTTTCGCTTTCGGACAAGACGCGATTGGCGTGTTCAAGCACCCGCAAGCCTTCTTGGGTAAACCCGGAAAAGCGATGCCCGCGGTGCACAATGGGGATGCCCAGCTCTTCTTCAAGCTGGCGAATGGCGCTGGACAGTGTTGGCTGTGAAACATTGCATTTCTGAGCAGCCCGGCCGAAATGCTTCTCTTCGGCCAGCGCCGAAAGGTATACCAAGCGTCGAACGATCACTTTTTGTCCTCCCACCCTTGCGGATGATCAGTGTGTTGGGTTGCCCACTTTTGTACTGCGTGCATCTGCGATCAAGGCTTCAATGTTATCCCCGGTCAAGCTTTCCAAGAAACGGACCAATGCACGTTGCTCTTGCGTCGTCATCCCCAGGGGTTTGAGCTTTTCATCCAGTCCTGGGTTCTTCAAGCCGCCCTGGTTGTAGAATTTGACCACGTCTTCAAGCGTTCGCAAAGAACCTTCGTGCATATAGGGCGCGGTTTTGGCAACGTTGCGCAGCATCGGCGTTTTGTATTTCCACCGATCATGGGTATCCAAGGTCACTTCATAGCGCCCGATATCCTCCGGTTTTTCCTGCCCGACCGCATTGATCGCTGCCCGCGTCACGGTGCCGCTGACGCCCGGTGCGAGGTACACTTCGACGTCACCCTCCTGGGGGCCGAAGGTGTTGAAGTAACCGACCCCGGTGTTGTGAAAGGCGTTGTCGGTGAAGAGCGCATGATCCCCGTCAATAGTATGACATGCCACACATCCGCCCTTGCTGACGAACAGATTGAAGCCGGCCTTGACCTCTTGCGACACGGCATCCTCTTCATTGCCGAAATACCACCGGTCAAACGGTGAATTGGCGGACAGAACTGTGCGTTCATAAACCGCTATAGCGTCTCCCAGGACATCTAAACTTACCGGCGCGTTGTAGGCCTGTTCGAACAAGCCATCATAGTCTTTTGTATGACGGATGGTTTCAATCACGTAACCCAATGAGGGATTGCTCATTTCCACCCGTGACGTGAGTGGGCCGAACACCTGATGTTCCAGATCGGGGTCTCGCCCATCATGAAACATGGTGGTGTAATAGGCCGCATTGAGTATTGTCGGCGCATTGCGGCGCACGGTGCGCCCCTCCATACCGACGGCTGTGGCGATTTCGTTGACCGTGAAGCCTTGTTCCGGCACGTGGCACATGGCGCACGAAATGGTGCCGTTGTGCGACAGGCGGCGATCAAAAAACAGCTTGCGCCCCAACGATACCTTTTCAGGCGTGATCGCCGCCAGCACCGATTTAGGCAAGGACGGCAAACCCAAGGGTGGATTGTGCGCCCGTTGGACGGCATTTTGGTCGAACGACGTGATGGTCAATTCAGCACCATCAACAGTCCCAAGCGCAGACCCGCAGCCCACAATCGCCAACATCACGCATCCTGTACGAATTACAGCGTGAATTTTCTTATACCATTTGGCCCTCCTCATTTGGCCGCGCTCATGCGTTGTTCCAAAAGCAATGTCTTCAGATCGTTGACCACCAGCTCCGGGTAAAGGAACGAGGTCGAATAGATGTTTCTGACCTTGTGGTTCCGGTCGACCAAATAGACCTTAAGCACGTGCGAAAATGAACCGATCTGATGCCCTTCCTCGTCAATGTCTTTGACGATGTATTGACCGTAACCATCCAAGATCGGATTCAAGTCGGCTTCCGATGCTGTGGTTAAAAAAGTCCAGGTTTGATCCACCGTTCCTTTTTGCACAGACCAACTTCCATCGGTTTGTTTCGCGGCGCCTCTGCAAATGGACTCTGGCCCCAAAAGCGCAACCATCTGTGTGGCCTGCTCGGTTCCGAATTTTGCTTCCAAGGTGTGGAAGTGCAAACTGTGGTCGACGCTATCGTCAGCATGGACATTGGCAAAATCCGCCATCACGTCCGGGGTATCATTGATCGGATCGAAGCTCAAAGTCACCATTTTGATGCTGGATTTCAGCGATGGGTCCGCATTGATCAGGTCTTCAACCTCATAAAAGCTTGAAATCGCCATGGGGCATCCGGTTTCATCACCGCATTGGGTATAGATGAAACTGATCAAACCGACCTTGTCGCCAAGGATATCGAACAGCTTTCGTTTTTGGCCCAATACATCCACGACATCGCCATCAACGCCGCGGCCAATTCTGGCCAATACATACGTTCCGGGTTCGGGCGGGGTAAACTGCACGCCGCCTGGGTTGACGATGACCCGCGCCTGGGTCATGTCGACGGTGGAGCGCTTTGCTTGTGGCCTAGACTGAGTGGCCTTAAGTGGTTCGTTTTGGGTGTCATGCGCCGCAGCGCCATCCCTAAAGTCGCCCCAAGAAAAGAATGCGATGGCGGCACAGGCCGCCATCGCAAACGCGGTGAGGAAAGACGTCTTAGGGGTGACGAATGAGAAATCGCCTTTACGGTTGGGATGATGTCTCATGTGTCTTTCCTTCCTATACGGGTCACTACGGATCAGTTTTGCACTTTGGTCGATTGGACCAAAGACGCGGACTGCTTAGCTTTGTCTTTCTCGATCATGGCCGCCGTTTTGCCGTACAAAGAGTATGCGCCGAACCGCATCTGGTGCGCACGGCCCAGCTTTTCCTTCAAGAAATCGATCGAAAACTGTTCCGTCATAGCCTTGCCGTCCCAGTTGTAAGCCTTGAAGAACTGCTCGCCGTCTTCACCCTTCTTATCCCAGTTCGCCAACAGCGAGGTGGTGTAGTACATGCGCTTGCCATCCCAAGACTGCGAAGCCATGTTCACCTGCTTGCCAACCGTATGTTCGTAGATCTGCTTGGGGTGGTGCGGATCGGAAATGTCGAACAAACGGGATTTGGCGTCCATGAAGGTCTGCACCCACATGTAGTTATCGTCGGCGGAAATGGAGATGTCGACCGGCAGCGGAATCTTCGATGGATCACCAATGTCGGCCACCGCCTCAGCCTGCCATTCGCCCTTGTCATCTTCATAGATCAACCAGATCTTCGATGTCAGGGCCGTGGTGGTGAAGGCATAGTTGTGGGTCGGGCCCCAAGCAAAGCGCAATTCCAACGGCGCGCCCGGAACGTCGAGCACTTTGGTGGGCTTTCGCGAATGCAAATCCCAAACCGTTACCGTGTTGCCGAACCGTTTCATGGCTTCCGGATCTTGCAGCATTTTGCCGAAGTCCATCATGTAGTTGGACCAGCCGGTAAACGACGAGGTCAGCATCACGTTACGGCGCGGCAACACGCGGACATCATAATTGTATCCGTCAGTCATCGAACTCAACTTGGCCCCGCCGCTGTCCTTTTTGGTCGGCACCCAGTGGGTGGAGATATATTCGCCCTCGTTGGTGTATTCCACCAACGCGGTTCGACCGCCATGGTCTTGGTCGTTGGAAAGACCCGTGATCATGATACGACCCGGTAGTGCATAGGTCGTGTGCGGGCCGACAACGCCGCCTGACTTTTCGACGAAGTCATTGATGACTTTGTAAACCGTCGGCTTGGCGGGGTCTGAATGGACATCAAACAACCACAGCTTGGAGGTATCCAGGCCACCTGCCCACAGATACTGACGGTCATCCGTAAAGCCCGAATGGTGAGCTTCGTTGCGTCCGCCAACGGACAGGGAGTTGACGACTTTGCCATAGCTCGGAGAATCCGGGCGGACATCGACGGTGACCAATTTATCGGAACCGTCTCCCAGACCCTCGATACCAAGCGTCCACACGTAAACAAAATCTTCCTGGCCGGTGATTTTCGCCATGTAAGGTGACTGGCACGTTTCATCGGCCAGAACTCCGCTGGGCGCTGACATGGTCGTGGCACCCAATAGCGCCGCAGCAGCAAATGCGTAACGGGCGCTTTTACTACGAACAATATTATAGATATTCATACACTTTCCTCCCGGTTTGACTATAAGACTGACAAAATCCGACGATTATTATTGTTATTTATCAGATAATTGACAGTACAAATTACCTTTTCACTGTTGTGTTTACTTAGGACACGTGATAGAGCAATTGTCATTCATCTTGTAATTTTTATAATTATAAATGAAATTGTTTAATTCAATTGGTTGATAGCTTTTAACTATTAAGCTGAAATTGCTTTCCAAAATGAGGGATTAGCGCTTCGCCGCATATAGCCGATGCAAAACAATCATGAAAAATGGTCCAGAAATGACTGAGCAACCGCGCCGCAAAAACTCCTCCGCCTTCCCCAAGGGGCGCAGTTTGAACGAGCAGAGTGGGACGGATATTCTCGACCTTGTGGCCGATTCGGCCCTTGCTCACGCCAATTTTCCCCGCGATGAATTAATTGAATACCTTCACCTCATCCAAGACCGCTATGGGCACATCTCGCCTGATCGGCTCGCCGCGCTGGCGCATGTGATGAAGCTGTCCCAGGCCGAGGTCTATGAGACCGCAACATTTTATGCGCACTTTCAAGTCACGCGAGACGGTGATGTAGCACCGCCACCGCTCACCATTCGCGTGTGCAATGGTCCAAGCTGCAAGATGCAAGGTGCCGAGGCCTTAGTCCATGAGCTCGGCGACCTGCAAGGCGGCGCCCGCATTGAAGAGGTACCGTGCGTTGGGCGCTGCGATGGCGCTCCGGTCGCCGCCCTAGGCAAAAATATCATCCCCTCGGCCACCGCCCAAACGGTTGCTGCGGCGACAAGGTCCGGTGACAGCAAAGCCAAAATCGGGACCTATGAAAACTTGGATGGTTATTTGGCAGCAGAGGGTTACCAGGCATTCCACGCTCTGATGAGCGGCGTGCTCACCCGCAAAGATGTTTTTCGCGAACTTGAGGTGTCCGGCTTGCGTGGACTTGGTGGTGCGGGATTTCCGGTGGCGCAAAAATGGCGTTTCCTGGACGGTCAGACCAAACCGCGAGTGGTCGCTGTCAACGCCGATGAGGGCGAACCCGGCACTTTCAAAGATCGCCATCTTCTCGAAACGCAGCCTCACCGGGTGCTCGAAGGCGCGTTGATCGCCGCTTTCTCAATCGAAGCCGACGACGTGTACATCTATCTGCGCGACGAGTACCCGCACATCCACACGATCTTAAGTACCGAGATCGAGCAGCTGATGCGCCGCGCACTCACCCACGGTATTCGCCTGCATCTGCGGCGCGGCGCCGGGGCCTATGTGTGCGGCGAAGAAAGCGCCATGCTGGAAAGCCTGGAAGGCAAACGCGGATTGCCGCGCAATCGCCCACCGTTTCCGGCCCAAGCGGGCCTGTTCGGCCGTCCGACCTTGGTCAACAATGTCGAGACCCTGTATTGGGTGACCGATATCTTGAACACTGGGGGCGCAGATTTTCTGGCGCGGGGACGTCGGCATTTTTATTCGGTGTCGGGGCGCGTTAAAACGCCGGGCGTCAAGCTGGCCCCGGCGGGGGTGACGGTCCGCCAGTTGATCGATGACTACGCCGGCGGCATGTCTGAAGGTCATGTGCTGAAAGGCTACCTGCCGGGTGGGGCTTCGGGTGGCCTGTTGCCCGCCAGCCTTGCCGACGTGCCGCTCGATTTTGGCACTTTGGAACCGTACGGATGTTTCGTCGGCTCCAGCGCCGTTGTGGTGCTGTCCGATCACGACGATGTGCCGAACTTGGTCCGCGACCTGATGGACTTTCTCGCCCACGAAAGTTGCGGGCAATGCACGCCGTGCCGTTCCGGAATTCCAAAACTGCAAAGTTTTCTGGACGATCCCCATGCGCACCGGGACATCATCGAAGAGCTATCGCAGGTGATGCGGGACGGATCGATCTGTGGCCTGGGTCAGGCCGCCCCCAATCCGGTCATTAGTGCACTGCGTCACTTTAGCGATGACTTCAAGCCCAAGGACCGCGCATGACAAACCCCATCGCCTTCACCCTCAACGGTCAAGCCGTCACCGCTGAGTCCGGAGAAACCATCTGGCAGGCCGCGAAGCGCCACGGCATCGATATTGAGCATCTCTGTTACAAACCCCGCCAAGGCTATCGCGCGGACGGCAACTGCCGGGCTTGCTTGGTTGAGGTCAAGGGCGAGCGAACCTTGGCCGCGTCGTGTCGCCGCCCTGTGCAGAGCGGCATGGACATTCGCACCGATACGCCGCGTGCCCAAACGGCCCGGCGCATGGTCGTGGAAATGCTGTTGGCGGACCATCCCGGCAACACGGACGCCACCATTTCCGATGTGCGTGCCTGGGCAGACCACATGGGCCTTGCGGAGAGCCGCTTTGCGTCGCCCACCCAAGCAGACGCAGACCAAAGTCATCCCGCCATTCACTTTAAACCGTCGGCATGCATCACCTGCGGGCTGTGCATTCGCGCTTGCCGGGACGTTCAATCCAACGATGTGATCGGTTTCTCAGGAAGGGGAGCGCACACCCGCATCGTTTTTGACCAAGGTGACGACCTGGGCAACAGCACCTGCGTGGCATGCGGCGAATGTGTCGAAGCCTGCCCCACGGGGGCGCTGCGCCCGGCCCATGAAGCCTTCGCCCCCCAGACAGGCGATCAAAAAATTGCCTCCACCTGTCCGTTTTGCGGTGTCGGCTGTCAAATCGAATACACCGAACGTAAAGGCAAAATCGTCCTTGCCGAAGGACTGGACGGTCCGTCTAATCACCACCGCCTGTGCGTCAAGGGGCGCTTTGGGTTTAGCTACACCCACAATGTCGCACGCCTCACCAAACCTCTGATCCGCAAGGGCGGAGCGGCCAAGACCCCCGCAGATATTCCACCGCCCGACAAACGCTTAGACGCCTTTCGCGAAGCCACCTGGGATGAAGCCTTGGCACTGGCTGCAGACGGTTTTAAAACCATCCGGGCCCGCGATGGCGGCGCGGCGCTGTCGGGATTTGGGTCCGCCAAGGGCTCCAACGAAGAAGCCTATCTGTTTCAAAAGTTGATTCGCACTGCGTTTGGCTCCAACAATGTCGACCACTGCACCCGTTTGTGCCACGCCTCCTCAGTTGCGGCACTGCTGGAGGGCGTCGGGTCCGCCGCCGTAACAGCCCCATTCATGGCCGCCGAGGAGGCCGACGTGATCATCCTTATTGGATCACGCCCCGAATGGAATCACCCCGTCGCCGCCGCATGTTTCAAAACCGCCGCCAAACGCGGAGCGAAACTGATCATCTTTGACCCACGCGGACAGGGATTGGCACGCTATGGTCAGCAACTGAACTTCAAATCCGGCACCGATGTGGCGCTGATCAACGCCCTGCTCCACACCATCATTTTTGAAGGACTGACCGACCAGAATTTCATCGCCAAGTTCGTTGACGGTTATGATGAACTGGTTAAGGCCGTAAAGGATTATACCCCGGAACGCATGGCGGACTTGACGGGCATTGACGCGTCCATTCTGCGC
The DNA here is from genome assembly GCF_001746755.1 of Magnetovibrio blakemorei. Taxonomy (GTDB): domain Bacteria; phylum Pseudomonadota; class Alphaproteobacteria; order Rhodospirillales; family Magnetovibrionaceae; genus Magnetovibrio; species Magnetovibrio blakemorei. The sequence continues at coordinate 38,445 of NZ_MCGG01000022.1, forward strand.
CAGGTGGCGCGCCAATATGCGACGGCCAAACGTTCCATCATCTTTTGGGGCATGGGCGTGTCGCAACATGTCCACGGCACCGACAATGCACGCGCCTTGATCGCCCTTGCGCTGATCACCGGACACATCGGTCGTCCCGGCACCGGACTTCATCCCCTGCGCGGCCAGAACAATGTTCAGGGCGCATCTGACGTCGGCTTGATTCCCATGTTCTTGCCCGATTATGCGTCCATTAAGGATGACGCCGTTCGCGCCCGGTTCGAGGCGGCATGGGGTACCAAACTGTCCCCAATTCCGGGTCTTACGGTGGTGGAAACCATGGACGCCGCCAACGCGGGCGTCATCAAGGGCATGTATGTGATGGGGGAAAATCCGGCCATGTCTGACCCCGATGCCAACCATGCCCGCGCGGGTTTGGCCAAGCTGGAACACTTGGTGGTTCAAGATATATTTCTCACCGAAACCGCATGGCTGGCAGACGTGATCCTGCCCGCTTCGACGTTTTACGAAAAAACCGGCACCTACACCAACACCAACCGTCAAGTGCAGATGGGCCGGAAAGTCGTTCACCCGCCTGGCGATGCACGTCAAGATTTTGATTTGATCTGCAATTTGGCCGAACGTCTGGGGTGCGCATGGAACTACGCGGGCCCTGAAGAGGTTTATGCGGAAATGCGCACCCTGATGCCCTCGATATCGGGTATATCGTGGGACCGTCTGCAACGCGACAACAGCGTCGTCTACCCCTGCACGGACGAACACTTGCCCGGCCAAGACATCTTGTTCGGCGATGGCTTCCCCACGGCATCCGGGCGTGCGCGTTTGGTACCCGCCGACTTGACACCGCCCGATGAGATGCCCGATGAGGCGTATCCCTTCCTGCTCACCACCGGACGTGTTCTGGAACACTGGCACACTGGCGCGATGACCCGCCCGGCGGATGTCTTAAACGCGATTGAGCCACACCCCACCGTGTCGCTCCACCCCAAAGCCATCGGCAAGCTGGGCGTGAGCGCAGGGGCGCACGTCAAGGTCGAAAGCCGTCGCGGAGAAGTGGAACTGATGGTTAGGGCTGACCGCGACGTCCCGGAAGGTCTCGCCTTCATCCCGTTTTGTTTTCACGAGGCCGCCGCCAATCTTCTGACCAATCCAAAGCTGGATCCCTACGGCAAAATTCCGGAATTCAAAGTCTGCGCAGTCAAGGTCACCGCCCTTTGAGTGCACGCCTTAAAAAAACCGCCCGCCGTTTGGGATAACGACGAGCGGCCAAGTCACCTCAACGAACGGACGAGGTTGGGGGATAAATCATTTCGCCATATGGGCGGCGATGGCGTCCATCAACGGGGGAGACAGGCAGTCATAAGGCTCCAGGTTCAATTCCTTCAGCCGTGCGCGCACGCCTGACATGTCTTCTGGCTTGGTGCCCGATTCGATGATCGAAGAAACAAATGCGGCAAACTCGGCCCCAGACCAACCGTCACTGTCTGACAACTCGGTGTGGATGAAATCCAGGCCGTAGAATGGATGACCGGTATTTTCAATGCGTCCATACATGTGAGTACCACATTCCGTGCAAGCATGGCGTTGGATCGTGGCACTTTCATCAACGACCTTCAGCTTATGAGCGTTAGCCGTCACGGTCACTTTGTCACGTGGCACAACGGCCACTTGCGAGAACAACGCGCCTGCCGGTTTCCAACATTTTGTGCAGCCACAGACATGGTTATGGGCGCTTTGCGCCGCCACGCGGACAACGACCTTGTCGGTAGCGCAGTTGCAACTCAATTCGCCGCCATTGAAACCATCAGCGCCAGCTTTGACGCCGCCGTCAACAGCCGGATGAATTTTCACAGAATCACTCATTTAAAACCTCCACGAATAGACACCTAGTACTTATACAATACTAGACATATTGTTATAAATTTATGATTTCAAAATAATTTAATCGTTTAATTCCGTAAATTGCATTTATATTTATGAATTGATAGAAATAGCCTATGACAACTTTCCATGAAGCAGCAGACTCATCTGCAAGATTTGCGATGATATACGGGTCATTTTGTATACGCTTCAGATCTGACACGGTTGATGATATGTGCACCGAGGATCTGCTCACAATCCCAGGACAAATGCTGTCGTTCCGCGCCCTCTTTAGGAAGGTTTGTATATTTCGTGTAACTCAAATTTATAGGCGCCGTCCACATGGTCCGTCGTCGAGGAGATTGCATATCGGTCACGGGTTATTCCTGTTGGTAGCTGGAGGCAGCTACCGCCAGTTTCGACCTTTTGTTGAAGTCGTGAGAATTCACATAAAGAAATGAAATATTTCAACGAGTTGTCGATAAGTTATACAAACCAACGCATTCAACAGAGGGCACGGCCTTACGACTACTGCCAGCCTGCAAGCGGCCATTCAGAAAGGTCAGGTCTGCTTTGGGGTGCTTAGCGGACGTTATTTCAGGGATCATCTAATATTGGTTGCGATACGAAGGACATTTGGGAAATGTCGGTTTAGACTATTTTGTTTTGTATTAGTTTTATGCTAACCATGACAATAACCACATATCAATTGTGTGTATAATAAGTCTAATGTGCTCGATGTTTTTTAACCATCTTCCATGAGGGCCTCATTATGGAAGGCTATATTTTTGATGATCTGAGCACACAACATTCGGATCATGTTAAAGTATTGGAACCATCTAACACCCACGGCAATATTGAATTGCCATCCGGTGAAGATTTTGTGCGTGCCTATTTCAACCGTGCTGGCCCTGACCTTTTGATCCAAACAGCCAGCGGCAGCCAGTTTTTAGCCCCCGATTTTTTCATGACGGAAACACCACCCGCACTGATCACGCCTGAGGGTGCCACTCTGTCCGCTCAGCACATTACGGCCCTGGCCGGACCAGTTGCCCCGGGCCAAGTGGCGCAGTTGGGCTTTGGTGCGCCTGCAACGCAACAAGACGCCGGCCTGGGCGTACCCATCGGCCAAGTCAATGAAGCTGAAGGTCAAGTCACCGTCACCCACCCCGACGGCACGCAAGGAACGTTGCTTACCGGTGGTTCTGTGTTTCAAGGCGACGTTTTGCAAACCGCCAGCGGAGCCAGCGTCAGTGTTATTTTTGTCGATGACACGGTGTTTTCCCTGGCCGAAGACGGCCGCATGGTCTTGGACGAAATGGTCTATGACGCCAGCGCGCAAACCGGGGTGTTCAAAGCCGAAGTGGTGCAAGGGGTGTTTTCGTTTGTCAGCGGCCAAGTGGCAAAGACCTCGCCCGATGGCATGGTCGTCAGCACCCCGACCACGACGATTGGTATTCGCGGCTCTACGGTGTTGGGTAACGCGGCGGCGGAGGGGGCGGAAAACAAAGTCACTCTGGTCCCCGACGTGGATGGTAAAGTAGGCGAAATCGTTATCAACACAGGTGGCGGCAGCATCGTATTGAACAGCGCCGGGGCGACGACCACCGTGACCAGCGCCAATGGCGCGCCGTCTAAAGTGGTGGTTTTGTCCCAAGCCGCCATCCAAAAAAGCTTTGGCGCGACGCTGACGAAATTGGTCAAGGTGGTGGCGCAAAAAGCTGCCGCCGATGCCACGCGGGCTGAGGCCCAGGCCCAAGCCAAAGGTGCAGAATCCAAGCAGGCCGCCGCCGAGGCCAAGCAGGCGGGCGAAGCGGCGCAAAAAGCCGACGAAGCGGCGCAAAAGGCCGACGGTGAAGCCACTCAGGCTGAAGCCGATGCTGCTGCTGCCAAAGCCGAAGCCGCTGCCGCCCAAGCGGAAGCCGAAGCCTCGGGCGACCCGGAAGCCATTGCTAAGGCTGCTGCCGCCGAAGCCAAAGCCGCCGAGGCCACCGCCAAGGCCGAAGCCGCCAAAGCCCAGGCCGAAGCCCAAGCTGCAGAAGCCGCCCAAGCCAAAGCCGAAGCCCAAGCCAAAATAGCTGCCGCGGAAACAAAGGCCGCAGAGGCGCAAGTCGCCGTCGCTCAGGCACAACAAGCCCAACAATTCAACACTCTGGCAAAATCAGCTGAGGCGACCCAAACCAAGGCTTTTGAAACCGCCCAAAAGGCCGAGGCTGACACGGCGGCGACCGCGCAAAAAGCCGACACGGCGGACACCGCGCAAAAGTCCAGCACCACCGACGGTCAAAACACCGAAGGAAACAATGGAAATGACGGCACGGGACAAACCGATGCTGCCGCCGCTGCCGCACAAGCCGATGCCCTAGCCGCCGCAGCCGCAGCCGTCGCCGAAGCCCTAGCCCAAGCTGAGGCCGCTGCTGCGGAAGCCGAAGCCCAAGCGGCGGCAGAAGCAGCGGCGACGGCCAAAGCGGAAGCGGCAGCTGCAGCCGAAGCCCAAGCGGCAGCAGATGCTCAAGCGGCTGCCGATGCCGCCGCGGCAAAAGCCGCAGAAGACAACACCCCCGCCGCAAACCAGGCCCCCACGGCCGCAGACACAAACGACACCACCACCGAAGACGATAGAACCCCCATTTCCGGAACCGTCTCCGCCACGGACCCCGAAGGTGGCGCGATCACCTACAGCCTTGGCACATTCAACGCCGCACACGCAACCATCACCATGGACAGCGACGGCACCTATACGTACATCCCGGAAGCCAATTATTTTGGCACCGACACCTTCACCTATATCGCCACCGATAATGGGGGACTGACGGCGACGGGGACCGTCACGGTCGAAGTGACGGGCGTCAACGATGACCCCACAGCCACCGATGAAACGCTGACGGGCGATGAAGACACCGTCATCACCGGAACGGTGAGTGCAAACGATGTTGATAATGATGCCTTGAGCTACACCGTGAGCTCAGCCGCTACGCACGGTACGGTGAACCTCGACAGCTCAACAGGTGTCTATACCTACACCCCTGAGGCCAACTATTTTGGCACGGACACGGTCGTGTTTTCCGCCAGTGATGGTAACAATGGCATCGCGACATCAACGGTCACCTTTACGGTTGCCTCCGTCAATGATGCGCCGGTGATTTCCACCATTTCGGCTTTTGAACCCAGCGGGAGCTTGGCGGCGGTCAACCAATATACGACGGGGTCGCAGGCCGATTCCAACGGCACCACAATGATTGATTCCGCCAAAATGACGAATGGCGACTATGTCGTGACATGGCTTGAAACCAACGGGCTGGACACCAGTTCCTATGGGATCGTCGCGCGGGTATTTGCGCCGGACGGCACGCCACGTGGGAACGAGTTTGTCGTCAACGATTACGTGACCAGTTATCAAAGTGACCCCCATGTTGCGGCCTTAAGTGGCGGTGGTTTTGTTGTCACGTTTGATTCCTCAACCTACACAGGGGACGCGACACAAACCGTTGTTGCGCGTCTTTACGACAATACAGGAGCACACCAGGGGGATTCGTTTGTTGTCCACACAGGTGCGGATCTTAATCAACAGCAAAACGAAGTCACCGCCTTGAGTGATGGTGGCTTTGTTGTGGGGTACTGGACGCAATCTACTTCCCTGGGGGCAAGCGGTTACGATGCGGCCTTTCAGCGCTTCGATGCATCAGGTACCAAGGTAGGGACCGAAACCCTTGCGACGTCAGCAGGAGGCGACCAAGGGCTTGCTGGCCTGTTGGGTTTGTCTGATGGAAAATTCGTTGCTGTTTTGGATAACTCCGGCGCCAAATGGCAGGTCTACAATGCTGACGGCACGACATATGGAAATCAGATCGCAGCCACTGTCCAACCTTTGGTGGCCACGACGGACGGCGGTTGGGTAGGCGTCACTAGAACAACAAGCGAAATTGTCGTCAAAGTTCTGAGTCAATCTGGCGCCCAAGTCGGTTCTGATATCATTGTCGGCACCTCCGGAGGGGCATCCACAACGACCGGATTTGATATGACCAAAACATCCGACGGCGGATATTTGGTCACATGGTTCGATGCCAATACGACTGGTAACAATGTCGCGACCATTGAAGGGTGTTATCTCAATTCCGATTTCACATTGCCCGGCGGGCAGTTCACAATTCAAAGCCCCGCCGATGCGGCAGGCAATGGTGCGACAACCATCGTCGGTCTGGATAATGGCAACGTCGCCATCCATTGGGATTCCAATTCCGATGGCAGCGGTTCCGCTGCACACGGTGGAATTTTACAACCCGTACAGCCGTCCACTACGGAAGACACCGTTTTCAACGGTCAAGTGAGCGCCACGGACGCTGATGGGGACACCCTGTCATACAGCGTCTCCACCCAGGCGACGAATGGCACCGTGTCAATCGACTCCAACACCGGCGCGTACACTTATACTCCGACAGCCAACTATAACGGCTCAGCTAGCTTTACCGTTCAGGTGAGCGATGGGAATGGCGGCATCGCCACCCAAACCGTCAGCATCACTGTCGCCTCCGTCAACGACGCGCCACTGACGGGCGGCACCAACGGCGACACCTTGCTTGTGGGCGGCACCGTTATTTTTCAAACCAGCCACCTCAACGCGACGGACGTAGACAACACGGATTCGGCCCTCATCTACACCCTCGTGTCCGTTCCGACGACGGGGTCCGTAGAGTTGAATAACGTGGCCTTGGTGGCAAACGGAACCTTCACCCAGGCCGATGTCGATGCGGGCAACGTCAAGTATGTGCAAAATGGATCACAGACCTCAACGGACATGTTCGGCTACACCGTAACCGACGGAACCCTCACCACCGCAGAACAAACGTTTACGTTGGCCATCGTTGACGCCCTAACGATTACCGGAACGACCGGGAACGATGTGCTTGTCGGTAACATCGGCAATGATTCCCTGTCCGGTGATTTGGGGTCAGACACACTTACTGGCGGAGCGGGTAACGATGCCATCAACGGCGGCACCGGTGATATGGGCATTGACGTTGCGGTGTTCACAGGCAACTACACCGATTATACCGTCACCGACAATGGCAACAGCACCTATACGGTCGCCGCAACCGCAGCCGCAATTGCGTTGGGCAATACCGACGGCAGCGACATTTTATCAAACATCGAAATCATGCGCTTCGCCGACCAAGATGTGGATCTGCCCTATAACCTGGGCACCAACAGCTCAATCTGGGGGACAACTGCCGACACCGTCACGGGCGGCATTCTGGGCGACACCATGTATGGCGGTTGGGCCGCCGACATCTTAAGCGGTGGCGCAGGCAATGACACGATCGACGGTGGCATTGATGACGATATCATCAACGGCGATGCGGGCAACGATACGCTCCTCGGCAATACTGGCAACGACATCATTAACGGCGGCTTAGGTAACGACAGCATCACTGGCGGTGATGGTATCGACCTCATCACTGGCGATGCCGGTGATGACGCCATCGATGGCGGCACGGACATGAGCATCGACGTTGCGGTGTTCACAGGCAACTACGCCGACTACACCATCACCAATAATGGCAACAGCACCTATACGGTCGCCGCAACCGCAGCTGCAATTGCGCTGGGCAATACCGACGGCAGCGACATTTTATCAAACATCGAAGTCATGCGCTTTGCCGACCAAGATGTGGATCTACCCTATCTCCTGGGCACCAACAGCTCAATCTGGGGCACGACCGCCGACACCGTCACGGGCAGCAGTCTGGGCGACACCATGTATGGCGGTTGGGGAGCCGACAACTTGAGCGGCGGCGCGGGCGACGACTATATCGATGGTGGCTATCATGATGATATCATCAACGGCGATGCGGGCAACGATACGCTCAAGGGCAATGTCGGCAACGACACCATCAACGGCGGCGCGGATACGGACACAGCGATATTTGCTGGCGCGATGGCAAATTACACCATGAGTTTTGCCGAGAACGGCACCTTGACCATGACCGACACGGTAAGCACTGACGGCACCGACACCCTCACCAGCATTGAAACCTTAAGCTTCTCAGATGGCGCCATCACCGTTGCCAACCTGTCGGGAGAACGCTTAATCAACACGACGACGACGGGCAATCAAACGGTTTCAAGATCTACGGATTTGAACGATGGTGGTTCCATCGTTTCATGGTACGACGCCAACACGTCGCAAGTCTTTATGCAACGCTACGATGCCGCAGGGACTTCCGTCGGCGGGGAAACCCAGATCACCTCATCTGCGTTGGCCAACACCTGGTACGATATCGAAGCCTTTGACAACGGCGGCTATGGCGTGTCGTGGACAAACGGGGTGAACGTGTATGCCAACCTTTACGACGCAAACGATACGCAGGTTGGCACGACAATTACACTGAACACCGCAGACGCTGACCATGCCAGCATTGCACAAACCTACAACAGTGGCTTTCTTGCCACCTTTACGTCCATCGATGCGGACGGCACAGGTATCTATGGCCGGTTCTACGATTCCACTGGCACGGCATTGACCAACCCGTTTATGATCAACACCGTGACGACCGCCGATCAGACTTCCCCTCGCTCAACAACATTGAACAACGGCAACGTTGTCGTCTCGTGGATATCGAGCCAAGTCAATGCCCCCGACACGGGCGTGTACGCGCGCATTGTGAAATTCGATGGCACGGCGGTTCAATATTTGTCGGGCGAACTGATGGTCGAAAACAATGGGGCCCTTGTGGAACTCGGCCATAGCTTGACCAGCTTGAACGATGGTGGCTTCGCCATCGCTTGGCTCAGCGGCACCTCTTCAACCGCTTCGCCCACCACCACATTCAACATTTTTGTGCAACGCTATGACGAAACCGGTTCCGTTTTTGGCAGCAAAATCGCGGTCGGCAGCATCGATGCGATCACAGCTTATACCGACACCGCAATTACCGCACTGGAAAATGGCGGTTTCGTAGTCACCTGGACCAACGAGACGACGCCCGGCGATTTCGACATTATGGCTCAAATCTACGATGCAAGCGGCGTTGCCGTAGGCGGCAATATCACCGTCAACACCACGACCACGGGTATTCAAACCCAACCCAGCGTAGTGGCAACGCCCGATGACGGTTTTATCGTCACTTGGAATTCCACCGCCGCTGGAAATGACGACATTTACACGCAGCGTTTCGACGCGGTGGGCACCAAACTGGGCTACACCTCCCTGACCGGTGATGCGGGCTACAACACCTTCAACATCAACCCAGGTAATGCTCTGCTCGACATCAACGGGTTGGGCGGCACGGATGCGGTCATCTTTGGCGGCACGTCCGTAGACACGAACTTTGCCAAAATAAGCCAGGTTGAGACCGTCACCGGCGGTGCAGCCAGGGACATCGTGTTGATGGGCAACACCATCAACAACACCCTGACCGTCGATTTGGGTGCTGGACTTGATACGGTGAAGCTGGCCGATGGCGGCAACACCAACAGCTTTACCAATGTCGAAGACATCATCGGCGGCAGCGGCAATGATATCATCACGCTGCTGACGACATTCACCCTGCCGGATAAGGCGTCGTTCAGTGGCGAACAGGGCGTTGATACGTTGAACCTCGCCAACGGCGGCAATGTCATCACGGAGATCTATGGATTTGAAACCGTCAACGGCGGAACGGGTTCGGACGTTCTCTCCAGCAGCCAGAGTGTAGAACTCAAAGGTGCCACGGTTTCCAGCATCGAAATCATCAATATCGACACCGACGACAATGGTCAGAACGGCCTGTATCTGGACAGCACGACGTCGTTCACCACATCCACCACCGTCAACGGAAGCACCGCTGGAAACGATGTGATCGGGTCCGACGACGGCATGAACTTAACCAACCTCATCGTCGGGTCCGGCATCGCGGCTATCTCGCTCGACTGGGATGTGGACAATACAACGGTGTTAACCATCGATGCCAACACCTTGGCCACTGCCGGTTCCCTCTCCATCTTTGGTAATGGCGCAAACGATTCGATTGCACTGTCTGGTTCTGGCACCTTTGACTTTTCAACCAAGACCCTCTCCTTCATTTCGGCCATCAACGGTGACAACAGCGGGCAGGTCATTGTCGGCAGCGCCGAAGCGAACAATATTATTCTTGGTAACGGCGACAACACCGTCACCGGCGCTGGCGGTCAGGACACATTAACGGGGGGGACTGGGATAGATATTTTTAACTACACGGCCCCCACGGAGTCCGACATAAACACCGGCGACACCATCACCAATTTTGATGCAGGCACATCCTCAACAAGCGTTGACATCATCAACCTGTTTGGCCTTCAAACCGGAACTTGGGGCGGCACGATTGGTGACTTTACGGGTTCTGCAGGGGCAACATTTTCTGCCACCGGCAATACGCAAATCGCCTTCAACGATACGTCAAAATTATTGCAAGTCGATGCCAACGGCGACGGCACTGCAGACATGGACATCACCCTGACCAACGTCTCCATCACAAATTTGGACTCAACAGATTTCAGCTTCGTCTGATGCTTCCAGAGCTTCGCCTGATGCTTCCAGGTCCAGGCCTTAGAGACTGTCATTTTCGTCGGGGCGTTTGTAGAACGTGGTGCGTTTAGGGTGTCCGTCGTCAAAATCTTTGGGCCAATGGATCGTCTGATTTAACGGAGGATCTGGCTCACCTGGGTTCGGACCCGGCGCTACGCACCCGCACGGCAGGGTCTAACAACTGACGGGCCAAACCCTCGGCTATCTGACTGCGAGCCGAATTGGCCACACACAGAAACAAGATGTCTTTCATTTGCGGCCTCCCGAGCGCAATTGCGGCGCGGCGTACCAACCCCGCGTACTGTTGACGATTTTAACCACCGACAGCATGACCGGAACTTCCACCAGCACACCGACCACGGTGGCAAGCGCGGCACCGCTATCGAACCCAAACAGGCTGATGGCTGCCGCCACGGCAAGTTCAAAAAAGTTGCTGGCGCCGATCAAGGCCGAAGGTCCCGCGACGTTGTGGCTTTCCCCTACGGCACGGTTGAGCAGGTAGGCGAGGCCGGAGTTAAAATAAACCTGAAACAAGATTGGCACCACCAGGATGGCGATGATCAGGGGCTGGTTCAGAATTTGCCCCCCCTGAAATCCAAACAACAAAACCAACGTGACCAGCAACGCACTGATGGAGACCGGGTCTAAGGCGTGTAACACGCGCTCCAGACGTTTGGGGCTTCCGGAACTTAAGAGCCGCTTGCGGATGACCTGAGCGATCACGACAGGAACGACGATATAGATCAGCACGGACAGAAATAAGGTGTCCCACGGCACGGTGATGGCCGAAAGCCCCAGAAGAAGGCCTACGATGGGCGCAAAGGCGAACACCATGATGACGTCGTTTAAAGCCACTTGGCTGAGCGTGAAGTGGGGTTCTCCGTTGCACAAATGGCTCCAGACAAAAACCATCGCCGTGCAGGGCGCGGCCGCCAGAATGATCAGGCCCGCGATGTAGGAATCGATCTGATCTGGGGGCAGATACGGTGCGAAGACATGGCGTAGGAACAGCCAACCAAGAAAAGCCATCGAAAAAGGCTTCACAGCCCAATTGACGAATAACGTCACACCGATGCCCCGCCAATGTTCGCGCACGCGGTGCAATGCACCAAAATCGATCTTCAGCAGCATCGGCACGATCATCAGCCAGATGAGCATGGCCACAGGCAAGTTAACCTTGGCGATTTCGATTCCACCGATGGCCTGAAACGGTTCGGGAAAGAACGAGCCCAACGCAATCCCGATCACGACACACAAGGCAACCCATAGGGTCAGGTAGCGACCGAACAGGCCCAGGGCTGCGGTGTTTTTCGAAGAAGACATCTCTGGTTCCTTCCGCGTGAATTAAGCCGATTTGGTGCAACAGTTCGATTTAGGCTCGACAGTGCGGATGCACTGTCCGTCGTCAAAATCTTTGGGCCAATGGATCGTCTGATTTAACGGAGGATCTGGCTCACCTGGGTTGATGTTAAGCGGCTTGCCGCTGATGGTTCAAGCGGCGTTTCTGGATTGTCTGTTTTTTGATGCGTTTTCTCCTTTCCTTAATGGCGGTGTCGCGACCAAAGTAGACGTCGGTGGGCGTGACGTTGCCGAGGCTTTCGTGATAGCGCTGGTGATTGTAGTGTTTGACAAAGGCGTCAATCTGATTTTCCAGATGCCCCGGCAGGTAATAGTTCTCCAGCAGGATGCGGTTCTTCAGGGTCTGGTGCCAACGCTCGATTTTGCCCTGGGTCTGAGGATGGTTGGGCGCTCCCCGCACATGGTCCATTTTTCGGTCTTCCAGCCACTCGGCCAGATCGCCGGAGATATACGACGGGCTCCTGTAGATTTCAGGTCAATCAATCCATCAGGGCCTTTAGCATTGAAACGCAAAACCCAATCCCGAATGCTTTGAACATCAACATTCGCATGTCGAGCGGCATCAGAACGAGACGCCCCATCATAAATTAGAGAAAGGGCCAACAGACGACGGGCTTGCTTGCTGTTGGAAGATAACAAGAAAAAACCGGGGGCATCCATTTCTCTGGCCGAAGACAAAAACATGGCGCAAGCGGGACTCAATCATCCGACAAAATTCTTGTTGGGAAAACGAGCCATCGTTCCTGAGAAAAGTTCTTTTGTTCAGTCAAAACTAGGAACAATCCCAGAGCCTCAAAAGCTTTACCTCAAGGCACACCTCAATAACGAAATGGAACTGGACAGCATGTCTGCACGCCGGTTCGGACGAAAAAAACAAAAACCTTGGACACCTTCGTCCGAACACATAAAGGAATTCCAAAATGCGTAATGAAATGAATGTCACTGACATTTTGCATGCTGTTACGGAGCTTGCCGTTGCAGATATCTCTAGGTCCGGAAGCCCGCAAATCAAGTGCAGTGTCATGGAAGCATGCGAAGCCTTGATTGATGCAGGGCTTATTCCGATAGAAGTTGGCCCAGACATCTGGCGATGTTGTGAAAACCACCAGCACAACTCAATCGCAGCGTTGCGATCATACATCGAAAACAAATGAATTTTTTAACAGCCCCAACAGAGCTATGCGGGGGCTGTTCATTTCAACATAAATATATACGGAGCATTATAAATGATACTCAATGACTTAATAAAACTCACCCTTGAAACATTGATTTCTCAACACCGAGATCGCTTTGATTTGAGCTATTCAAATGATAGGGATTTAGAGGGGTTACTATGCATAGGTTCCAGTCCTGCAGATGGGCGTATTGTTAAAAACATTCTTACGAACTGGGTGTTTATTACTTTTTCCGATAATCAGTTAGTGGAGAGAGAAGTCATTCTTACTGGTGCGGGTCAATCTGGACATTTTGCCACCAGTCCAGTCGTTCATTACAATCGTGAACAGTCATGGGTCGTCACGCGGAATGGTTCTCTCTACTTGCTAAATGGACCTGTAGGCGAAATCCCTTTTGATACGTCAAGAGTCATGTTTGTTGCAGGACTCTTTAATTTCTGGGGAATTGGCCAGACTTTAGGCATGCCTCCTGTCTTCTTTTAACAGGATAGTTGATATCAATACAATTGCCCTTATGCATGATTTGACATGATGGCCAAGCACTCCGCGTTGGTGCGTTTGCAACGTACCAATGCGGAAGGGCCCCAGGATTATTCGTGTTGAGCAGGTGAGGTGTTAATACAAATATTTACGGCGGTGTGTCATCACGCAAAGCAGTTTCATTTCTTTTTAAGGTCCGCATGCAAATCAGACTTACAGAAATTTAAGACTGATGCTGATTACGAACGTCATTAATTCCAGGAACCTCGGCCACGTTCTTGGCATCTCCGCAATCATATTCAGACCTAGAGTTCCTTTCCATGGTTCTTTTGATTGACCATTCAATATCGGTCCATATTTATAAAAATTGACTGTGGTACCCGCGGACTGATCCGTCACATGAATTTTTAGCTAAAGTGACGCTATGCCCCTTTTGATTTTCTAGCGTTGTCCTTAACTTGATAGAACGTGAATTCATTTGAAATGGAAACGACAATGCAAAACAAGAATACAATTCCGCCAGTGCCAAAGTTTGCAACCGGGAAACTAGACCAATATAACATCTGGTTCACTTGTGACGCTTCACCAGCGTTCAAATACAAAACGGAACCTCATAGCCAAGTAGAGGCTGAATGGTTCTGGTGTAGCAGTGCTGTCGGATTTGCCCATTTCATCAACAGCCCTGATCAACCTGCCCCAACTTCAATTGCTGGTCAGTCAATTTGATCATCAGGGAGTTGGGTTAGGGGCTAATATTATGAGGCGTTCTTAGCAGCGGAGCAGCGGCCTATTTTTCTGGCTTCTTAGAAGAGCTGCTGTCCTGGGGTAGGGGTACGGGTTAAAAATTACCGCATGGTCAGCAAGCAAATAACTTCCGCTGTGCACCTGCATACCGGACATTTAATCGAGTGATTTTGAAAAGCTGAGATTCAATGCTTGCACTTTCCCCAAAAGCGGCCATTTTTCTGGGCTTCTAAACACGGTGAAAAACATCCACTTACTGACATGAAGTAGCCCTCCAGAAGGTTTATTGAGGGCGCAATGCGTAGGCTAACTTTGGCACAGCAATATCCAAGTCATTAGGGCTAGGAACGTCTCCCTGGCGCTGGCGCTAGCCGATCTAACGCCAGCTTCAGTTTGAATCGAAAGCTCAATTCCTTTAGTGAATATTTTCCAATCCGAAGACAACGTTTCCGAGGGTGCCGCAAAATATGACATACAGTCATCCGGTATAGAACCCTTAGCTCTGAGCGCTTTATGTATGACCGCACCACCTAAGCGCGATCCGTTTAAGACGTACAACACCCCAAGCCCACCCTCAATGTCTACGGGTTGAGGAATAAATGGGCACTCTGCAATGGTTTTGATTTCTTCAGGCGAGCATCCCAAAGCCTGCAAATCGTTGCGTAAGTTAGGAACGCGAGCCTTCCAATCTATGGGGAGAGACTGTTGAGCCAATCCATGTTCGACTGGCCCCCAAAAACCAATAAAAGCGCTCAATACTCTTTTGTAGCGCTGAGGCGTAATTTGACCACTTGCCAACTCTTGCAATATGGGCACGCTCTCAATCGCTTCATGGAGCTGTTTGGTGCCAGTTCGAAGGTCATGTAAAGCTGTAAAGTGCATAAAAAGAACTATTCACATAGGGTTGCGATAACCATATAATATCAGCCAGAGGCTTTTTGTATCGAGTTTTTTACGCATGGACACCCGCAGTCTTGAAGAAATACTATCTATGCCTCGTTCAACCTGCGAGGCAGAACCTATTCATAGAGCTCCTGGTGTTCACCCAAGTGGGGTCCTTGTCATTTTAGGTTTGTCTAATTTCGAGATCATCGCCTACAGCAAAAATGCCTCCACTCATTTTGATTTCAGTCCCAATCTTCTAGGCCAAAGCCTTCTAGAACTTCTCCCTGACCTCAAAAGCACCGTTGAAGCGGTTACAAATTCCCCCCGGTCGCCATTTTGCGCCACCAATTTGGTCTATAATGGACGCTCTTTTGGCACGGTTGTTCACAGGGATGAAAATAGGCTGTTGGTGGAGCTCTTTCCTCAAGAAGAGCCAACTATCGCAGGCATCCCTCTTAATGAAGTTTCAAGCGGAAGCAGTTTCTTTGGTATTGTTCGGCAGATCCGTGAGGCGAAGGATTTGCGAGAACTGGCCCAGGTCGCCGCTCAAGAAATTCGCAAAGCCACTCATTACGATCGCGTGTTGATATACCGTTTTGATAAAGACGGGCATGGAGAAGTGATCGGGGAAGATATTTCGCCTGACTGGGATCAAAATTTTTTAGGATTCTTTTTTCCGGAATCCGATATTCCGGCACAAGCCCGAGCCCTCTATCGACGTAGCGTTCTCAGATATCTTCCGAGTGTAAACGCCGAACCTGTTCCTCTGGTTTCAGGGGGAGACCCAGCGGAAGCAGAACCTTTTGATATCGGTATCGCGTGGGGACGAAGTCAATCACCCATCCATCTGATGTACCAAAAGAATCTTGGTGTTGATGGGGCTATGTCTATTTCAATCATGCACGAAAATCATCTCTGGGGTATGGTTGTGTGCCATCATCGCACACCTCACTATGTCTCTCTGCCATCCATGTTGCTTGCGGTCAATATTGCCGAAGCCTTCAGCATGCATTTTGGAGATGTTGAACACATCGAAGAACATGTAGCACGCGAAAACCATGCAAAACTTCACGCGAAGCTGCTTGAGCAGATTGCTGGCTCTGACAGTGTGTTTGAAGCCATTTCATCTGGCCCCGTTACCCTGAAAGATTTGTTTTTTGCCAGCAGTAGTGCTGCCATTGTTTACCAAGACGAAACCAATCATGATCGTGTTTTAATCGTTGGAGAGTCTCCCCCAGATTCAGATATTATCCGCTATTCCGAATGGCTACGCGCTAACGTAATCACCCCACTGCAACCGATCTACACAACTGAATGCATTTCGGCAGAATTTCAAGACTTCAAGCAACATGCAGAAATCGCCAGTGGTGCGTTGGTCTGTGCTGTTGGGGAAGACCATCAAAACTTATTGATTTGGTTTCGTCCAGAAATCATCAAAACCATCCATTGGGGTGGCAACCCGTATGAAAAGATAAATAGTTCGGATAGCAAGATTGCATTGCCAAGACGGTCATTCGATCGCTGGACCGAGATAAAACGCAATCATTCGCGGCCTTGGCCCTCATGGAAATTGGTTATTGCAGAAAGCCTTCGCAACGCATTCAACGACTTGATTCTTCGCCAACTTAGGACCATGCGTCTGTTAAACAATGAACTCGCACGCAGCAATCGTGTGAAAACGGACTTTTTGGCAAACATGAGCCATGAACTACGCACGCCACTAAATGCCATTATCGGCTTTTCAAGTTCCATTAGGTCAGAATTGTTTGGCGCACTTGGACACTTTAAATACGGAGAATATGCGAATGACATTGAGGGGGCAGGGCAACACCTTCTGTCACTGATCAATGACATATTGGACATATCCGCGATTGAGGCTGAAAAGATCGAATTGTTTGAAGAGCCTTATAGTGTTCAAGATATTATCGACAACAGTTTGCTTCTTGTGCAAGGGCGTGCACACGACCAAGACATAAAACTTGTCTGCAGCATCAAAAACAGCCCCGTTATTATCAAGATCGATGCACGCAGGATTAAACAGGTTCTTATCAACCTAATGAGTAATGCTATAAAATTTACGCCGAAAATGGGTGCTGTCACAATCTCCGACAAATGCACTGACGACGGTGGATATTGTTTTGTCATTTCAGACACGGGCATTGGGATGTCAGAGGATGAAATAGAGAGAGCTCTGCAGCCTTTTGGTCAGGTTCGAGATGGCATGGAGATTTCACACGAAGGAAGCGGTTTAGGGCTTCCTTTATCAAAGAGATTGGTTGAGCTTCAGGGTGGGGAGTTGATTATCAACAGCGAAAAAGGCAAGGGTACGACAATTAATGTATGCTTCCCTCCGGACAGGGTCGTTGCTGCTAGGCCGTAAACTCATAAAATCTTAATGTGCGATGTGATTCAAGTGTTCCATTACAGCAGGAGGAACACCATGAAACGCCGCTACGAACTGACCGATTTTGAATGGTCTATCATCGAACCGTTGTTACCGAATAAGTCTCGCGGTGTGCCGCGTGTTGACGACCGGAAGGTTTTAAACGGCATCCTTTGGCGGTTTCGCACAGGTGCCCGGTAATACCCCCATTTTTAGGGGCGATGGATTCAATTGGTCACAGCAACACTGTGTCGAGTTTATGAGCTGGCGTTTCGAAGGCCAATGTTTTTCTTGGACGACTGTTGAGTTTTTCAGCAACTCTATTGAGGTCGCTCTGCGAATATCCTGACAAGCAACTTCCCTTGGGAAAATATTGCCGCAGCAATCCGTTCGTATTCTCATTTGTTCCTCGTTGCCAAGGACTGCTGGGGTCGCAAAAATATACGTCCATAACTACATCGCGACGGTTGTTGAACGCCAATCGCGGTTTACAGTTTTGGTGAAAGTAGATGGAAAAGACACAGAGACCGTTGTAGCGTGTCCGTCCGGTGACCCCGCCCTTTTTCTGATCTAAGGATTGCCCTTAGTATCCACTTATCGATGGTGGACACCAAGGGTATATCTCAATGACAGTGAAGCGTCGGATTTGGTCGACTGAAGAGAAGCGTTCCATCTGTTTGCAGGCCTCAGCGCCGGGCGTTTCGGTGGCGCAGGTTGCACAGCGGTATGCGATGAATGCGAACCTGATTTTCAAATGGCTGCGGGACGCACGGTTTGCTCCAGAGATGGGGGCGCATCGCGAGGCTGTCTTCCTGCCCGTGGAGGTCTCCCCGCATGTCTTGACCGATGAGCCCATGGCACCGGGCGCGGTTCCTCCGGCTGGTGGTCCAGTTGGCGGTCTGGTGCGCATCGAGTTGGCGGGCGGTCACCGGATTATTGCCGAGGGTGAATTTGATCCGGATGCCCTGGGACGGTTGTTAAAGGGGTGGCTTTCATGATCCCGGTGCCGAGCAATACGCGGGTGTGGTTGGCGGCGGGTGTTGTCAACGGCGGAGT
>NZ_MCGG01000023.1 GCF_001746755.1 Magnetovibrio blakemorei
AGATGTCGTAAAAAATATTGAGGGGACATTTTCACATCCCCTCAAATGTCCTAAGCAGCTTGTTCCAAATCCCAAGCTTCCTCCAAAATCCTATCAAGTTCGTCCTGAACAAGTAACAGGGGCAAAACCCCGGGCGGCGATATAAATTAGAGGATTCCCAAAGCGTCGAATTTGTGATTCGATCTGTTCATGGCCGGATCACCACGAGATATAGATGGTTTTTGCCCTGACGACCTCAAGGCGTTGGTTTTACAGTTATTGGAGGAGAACGCCGGGCTGAAACAAGATAACGTCGCCCTGCGCGAAGAGATCGCCCGTCTGAAGGGCCTGAAAGGTCGCCCTGACATCAAGCCGTCGGGCATGGACAAGACGGCGAAAGCGCGGAGCAAGGCGAAAGCTGGCCGCAAGCAGGCGCGGCGCGGCAAGAAGAAGCCGCGGCTTCCCGTCAACGAGAAATGCATCGTCGCGGCCGAGGTTCCCGAGGGGTCGCGGTTCAAGGGCTATGAGGATTATCTGGTTTAGGATTTGATCTGCCGTCCGCACACCGTTCTTTACCGCCGGGAACGCTGGCTGACGCCGGACGGTCGGGCGGTGGTGGCTGAGTTGCCGGCGGGGAACTCGGGTCATTTTGGTGCCGCCCTGCACCGTTTTGTGCTGGCCCAGTACTTGGGCGGATGATGGCGCTGCTGCGGGATTTAGGCGTGGATATCTCCAAGCGCCAGGTCCAGCGTCTTTTGACCGAGGGCCGCGAGGGCTTCGTCGAGGAGGCCAGTGACGTTTTGCGTTCGGGCCTAGAGACGGCGGCCTGGGTGAGCGTCGATGATACCGGCGCTCGGCACGCGGCGCGCAACGGGGTGTGCACGCAGATCGGCAACGATCATTTTTCCTGGTTCGGCACGACCTTTGCCAAGAGCAGCGTGAACTTCCTCGAGCTTTTACGGGCCGGTCATGGGGATTACGTGGTCAACGGGGCGGCTCTGGCTTATATGCGCAAGCGCAAGCTTTCCGGTCCACTCATCGCCCTCCTTGAAGAGAGCATTTCGCGCCGTTTCGCCGATGAAAGCGCCTGGAAGGCGCACCTGGAAAGATTGGGAATCACCAATGTTCGGGTCCACCCGGACCCAGTGCGGGTCGCCACGGAAGGTGCGTTGTGGGGCTCTGCCGTTGAACACAACCTGCTGGGTGATACGGTCATTCTCAGTGACGATGCGGGTCAGTTCAACGTTGCTTATCATGCGTTATGCTGGGTTCACGCGGAAAGGCTGATCCACAAGTTGCACGCCTTCTCCCAAAGCCAACGCCGCGCCAAGGAGCGGATGCGAAATCGGATCTGGTGGTTCTACGCCGATCTTAAATCATACCGGGAGAACCCGGAGCCCCGGCGACGACGAGATCTGCGAAGACGCTTCGACAACATCTTCACCACACGGACCGGCTTCGCCACCCTGGACCGACTGCTGTCCCGCCTCCACGCCAACAAGGAGGAACTCTTGGTGGTCCTGGAGCGAGCCGAAGTTCCGCTCAACACCAACGGATCGGAAAACGACATCCGATGCCAGGTCATGCGGCGGAAAATCTCAGGCGGGACGCGCTCGAACAAGGGACGCGCTCGAACAAGGGACGCGACTGCCGCGACGCCTTCCTCGGCCTGATGAAAACTTGCAACAAACTCGGCATCCGCTTCTGGGACTATCTCGGCTGCCGCCTCAGCGTACCGGACGCACCCAATATTCCGCCACTGCAGAACCTTATCCGTCAGAACTGTTCTGCCTGAATGCCCGGGGTTTTGCCCCTGTTACTAAATACCCTCACAAGGGAAAACAAATGCGCTATCAAGAAATCATCACTGAAATAATTTCAACATCAATTTCATCCACGATCAGCTACGACGCCAAGAACAACCGCTTGAATTTTGATGGTGAACGCGGGACACCAAGGTTGACGTTAAAACACGTCCATCGCATACAGGGAGGGCGCGGACGATCTGCATCCGTTTAACGCCACCGACTTTGCCCGCAATTTGATGGGTTTAGATTAATTACAATTCCAAACTATCGCCGCGGCGCGCCATTTTCCCGCGTTGTTTCCCGCTATGTCTTGGCTCGGCCCAAATTTTTGCATTCTTTCATTGAGTAAGATCAGGTATGATGATATGGCTAGGCTTGAGATAGGATTGTGATGTGTAGAGGTTGATAATTAGTTGTAAAATGAACCAGTTGAGCGGCTATGAATAGCGTTGCGACAAGGCTTTGCACTACTCCATTTGGGTTTTGATTTGGCCTGGATGGAATGGTGTTTTTTTCGCGCTTAGTTAGAACGGCTAGCCTTGCGTGTGCGCCACTTGGTTCAAGGTGCTGTTTTTCAGCTATTTTTGAAAACACGGTGTTTTAAGAGGGATTATAAGTCAATGAACGTCGTCATTTTTGGATTGCTTGCGATTTCCTTAGGGTTATGGGGCATGTCCGTTTGGTGGTGGTCCGTCGCGGAACTGCTGCGCGGGCTCATCCCAATCATTTTAGTGTTCTTGGGCGTTGTATCGCTTGCCGCTGGCGTTTCTAAGATGCGCCAGGAAAACGGACCGAAGGATGAAGACCTCATCGAGGACGAAGGCTGAATCGTATGAGCGACAACAGTGAGTGGGGCTTAGAAGACAAACTTCAGCTTCCAGAAAATTGCGGATTGGCCCTGAGACAGTATTTTTACTTTATCGGGGCGGCTGCCGTGCTGATTCTGATTGGGACCTATTGGTTCATCAATCATTATCAACACCAGGTGCACGGTCCGTCGATTCTCAAGGGCTTGGGGCTGTCGGGCGTGGATGCGCAGATGGTGGCAGGTGCGCCTGCGGCGGTCAATGCGCCCAACTCATTCGCTCCGCAGGCCAACGCACCGACCGCTGTTCCCGGAAGTAACATGGTTAATAATATGGGGAATGGGCAGTCTTTTGCCTCGACCCAGACCTTTACCCCCAATCAGGCGATGGCCCAGAATATTGCTCAGCTTGACTTTGCCTCGGTCGCCATGGACATCCGCAATTCGGTGGTGAACATCAGCACCACCTCCGGTGCCGGCAATCTGCTCACGACGGACAAAACCGCGGCTGCGCCCGATACGGTGGCCTTCGCCAACCCCTTTTCGCCGCGTTCACGGGGCAGCATCGGTTCGGGTGTGATTGTCCGCGACGATGGCTATATCATTTCCAACTATCACATCGTACGCGGGGCCAACAGCGCCATAGTCACGGTTTTCAACAACGCAGGCACGCAGCGTTTTAAGGCCGACGTCGTCAAAATGGACGAAGCCATGGATTTGGTGTTGATGAAAATCAAAACACCTACGCCGTTGGTCGCCGCCCAATTGGCCGACAGCGCCCAGGTGCGGGTCGCCGACGAAGTGATCGCCATTGGCAGCCCTTTTGGCTTGGACCAGACGGTCAGCCGCGGCATTGTTTCTGGGTTGCGCAAGTCTATGGCCATTGAAGGCATCACCCATTCCGATCTGATCCAGACGGATGCGGCGATCAATCAAGGTAATTCTGGCGGTCCGCTGATCGGTGTGGATGGCCAAGTCATTGGCATCAATACGGCGATTTACACCCCAACGGGTGCGTTTGCGGGCATCGGCTTCGCCATTCCCAGCAACCAAGTGCGCAAATTCATGATGGACGAGATGGGCGAGCCGATGTCGGCGGCGCGCAGCTTTACAGTGGCCGCGCCGAATACGGCTCCGCCGGTGATCAGCGCCAATGCCAAGGCTCCGGGCAACCACCGCACCGATGGTCGCTCCGGCATGACATGCACCAACTGCCATCAGGTCTCTGGCGGCGGACAAGTTGCCGGGCAGCCGGTGGCATTCTTGCCGGTTGCCGCGCCGAACACCCCTCCGCCGGTGATTAGCGCCAATGCGAATACTCCGGGCAATCACCGTGGCGATGGCCGCGCTAATATGGCGTGCAATAGCTGTCATCAAATCAGTGGTCAACCAGCCGGACAAGCAGGGGGGCAAGCGGCAGCCCTGCAGTTCACTCAGCCAGCCACCAGTTTGGCCGTGAACGTTGCCTTGGCGCAGGCGGGAACCGCCACGTTTGGCGTACCTGGGGCGAACTACACCTTCTTAGGCGCTGGGGTCATGCCCATCAGCGCGGCCTTGGCGGAGCGTCTGAACCGCCCGCAAGATCGCGGTGTTTTTGTCAGCCAGGTGGTGGCAGGTTCGCCCTCTGCCGAGGCGGGTTTGAAGGCGGGCGATATCATTTTGAAAGTTGGCGGGCGGCGCATTTGGGCGCCGGGCCAACTGGGTGACATTATCAAGGACATGACGGCTGGCGAAATGTTGCGAGTCGGTGTATTGCGCAATGATCAGCGTTTTGATGTGGACTTGGTTGTGGTGCAGATGCCTGTTGCGGCCAATCAAAATCAGTTCTCGGCGGTGGTCCCCGCCCGCGCGGTGCCCAATGAGTTCAATTGGCGTGGCGTCAATATTGAAAATTTCGTGCCCGTGGCTCCGCCGGCAAATCCCGGTGAGCCCAGTATCCGTGGTGCCGAAATTGATGGCGTGACGAAGGCATCTGCGGCTGAAAAAGCAGGTTTGATGGCTCGTGACGTGATTTTGAAAGTGAATTCGGAACCGGTGGGTAAGCCCGTTTTGTTGGATCAAGCGATCCAAAAATCAAAGGGGCAAACGTCGATCCTTCTTTTGGTGATGCGCAACGGCCGTGAGTTTTTTGTGGTGTTGCCCTAATGCGCACAGGGCACACATCACAGCTGCGATGGGAAGGCGAGCATGGCTTCAGGTAGCAACAAAAAGTTCCTAGCCCGGCAGAAGATTCTCAGTGGAGAAACCCCCTTCGTAAATGGAGTGGGGGCTCAATTCACTGAGGGTGCTTTGACGTCATCGCCGTGGGTGAAAAAGGCCGAGTTGCCTAGCTTTTCGAAAACCAAACTGAATGGAAGCGAACCAGCGAACACACCGGAAGACAATGCGTCCGCGTGGGGCGTTTCGACGCTCCCGGAAACGGCACCGGAACTTGATAGCCCTACGTTGTCTCAAGCTTCCGGCTCTGATTGGGATGATGCCTTTGCGATGGTTTCTCCCTGGGGTGCTATGGGGGAGGGGGCTTTAGTCAAGGCGCGGGAGGCTTCAATTTCTCCATCCGCCACCGTACCCTCAACCTTGGAAGTCCGATTTAAGTCGCGCAACCTGAATGTCCCCCATTCAAATGGGGTAAAGCGTCGCGAATCCACCGTTGTGGACAACACGAAGGGCTGGAATCCGTTAACAACCGAAGCTCAAGACGCGCTTGACGCAAAGACGGGTAAATAAGATGGACATGGATATGGACAGCACCAACGACCAGGCCAACGATCAGCGCAAAGTCGGCGATGACGACAACAACACCCTGTTGATTGGCTTTGATTTTGGCACCTCGTGGACGGTCGTGATGACCAACCGCGGCCACAAGGAACGGATCCGCTCGGTGGTCGGTTACCCTCGCGATATGATTGGCGTGAAGCTTTTAGGTGCACCCTATCTGGTCGGTGAAGCCGCGTTCGAGAAACGCTCCTTCGTCGATCTGCGGGCACCTTTGCAAGACGGCGTGATCCGTGAATATGTGGAACGCGACTTGGAAGTCGCGCGTCATTTGGTCAGCCATGTGATTGAATCGTTGTCGCCCCGTCCCGACGATGAAGTTTGCGTGATTGTCGGCTCTCCGGCACGCGCGACCAACACCTCCAAGGATCTTTTGGCGCAAATTTTTCAAGAAGTTGTAGACGAAGTACAGGTTCTATCTGAACCATTCTTGGTTGCCTACGGTTACGACAGCTTGGTCAACAACTTGGTCATCGACATTGGAGCTGGGACGGTTGATCTGTGTGCGCTGAAGGGTGCGATGCCGGGGCAGAATTCCCAGGTGACGGTCAATCAGGCGGGCAACTTCGTCGATGAACAACTCGAAGCGCTGATCACCGAAGTTTATCCCGATGTGCAGATGAATACCCACGTGGCCCGTGCGATCAAAGAAAAATCAGGTTATGTGGGGGATGCGCCGTCGCAAATCACCGCCGATTTGCGCGCCAATGGTCGCCCGGTGTCTTACGATGTGACCCAGATGGTCGGCCAAGCGTGTGAAATGCTCATCCCCGGCATCATCGAAGGCATCGATCGGTTGATCCAAAGCTGCCCGCCCGAAGACCAGGCGGAAATGCTGCGCAACATCTTGGTTGCCGGTGGCGGCTCGAGGATCATCGGAATTGACACTTACATCCAAGCCGCCTTGGTCGATTATTACGGCGATGTCGTGGTGAAGTGTGTTGATGACCCGGTTTTTGCCGTTGCCAGGGGGGCCTTGAAGTTGGCCACCGAACTGCCGCCGCGGTATTGGGAAAAGCTCGGCAACGTAACCGACTATTAAGACGCACACTGTTTTACGGTGATAAAAAGAAAGACTGCTGGAGCGTGATGTTGTGTTGAAAATGCTTCTCTATTTGGTGATCGTCACTTTGATCATAATATTTGCGTCGCAAAATTTGGCGGATGTGAATGTGTATCTTATTGCCGGGCGCCCCGCACAGATGCCCTTGGTCTTGGTGATAGGGCTGTCATTTTTCACTGGCTTTGCAATGGCGATCGTAACGGTTATTCGTCGGGCTATTCGACGTCCCAAGCGGGATGAAAGCAAATTTCTGCAATCACGCCCTGAATAATGACGATTAGGTATAGGAACAAAACATGTTGACGTTTTTGATGGGTGTGATCTGCGGGGCTTGGGGGTTTAAGTGGTATGCGGACTACCGTGCATCCCGCTAGTTTTTTGAATATGTTGCTGTGACTGGTCGGTGTGCGTGTGCCGACATACTGGGACAAATTGAATGAGATACGAAAAGTGCATTAAGTGCTCCAGGAGCATTGGTTGGATCGGGCTGATTACAAACAGTGTGTTGATGGTGCTCAAAGCATTTGTGGGCCTAGTTGCAGGGTCACAGGCTATGGTGGCGGATGCCATGTATTCGGCCAAAGACGTGGTCGGGTCCCTGATGGCCATTGTAGGCATGACCGTTTCCGAACAAGCATTGGATAGGGAACATCCTTACGGCCACGGTAAAATCGAATTTGTCTTGTCGTTGTTTGTCAGCGTGATTTTTTTCATCATCGCCGCATATCTTTTGGTTCATGCTATTTTTGTCCTGATGGATCCATCGTTGCACCGCGCCCCGCACTTGATTGCGTTGTGGGCGTCGCTGTTGGTCGTGATCGTCAACGTTATTATGTACTTTTATTCGCGCTGCGTGGCCATTGAAACCAACAGCCCGTTGGTGCGGACGTTGGCCAAGCATCATCACGGTGACGCGGCGTCGTCAGGGGTGGTCGCACTGGGCATCATCGGCGCGCACTTTTTCAACATGCCGTGGATCGACACCGTCGTGGCGGCTTTTGAAACCGTGCACTTGATGTACATGGGCGGGCATGTGTTCTGGGATTCCACCAAGGGCTTGATGGACCGCAGCGTGGGCACCGAAACCCGGTCGCGCATCGAGCAACTTGCCACCAGCGTTGATGGTGTCAAAGACATCTTGTTGCTGCGCACCCGCCATGTCGGACAAAACATCCATGCCGAACTGGCTGTGGGCGTGGCCTCTGACCTTATGGTGGCCCAGGCGCACAAGATCAGTGAAATGGTTAAGGAAATCATCGTCCACAACATCCCGCGCATTGGCTCAATCCAGGTGAGCACTGGGGTAAGTGGCCATGACGTGCACGAACAAGACAGTATTCGCGCAAATTGGGAAAAAACCCAAGACAACCCAGAAACTGAGACGAAGGACTAATCCACGTGGATGCATTCGTAACCATCGTAATCTTTATGGCCGTGTTCGGCGTGATCTACTTTGATCATGTCGATCGTCGTGCGGCCGTATTACTGGGCGCCCTGGCGATGGTGTTTTCCGGGATGGTTTCGGGTTTTTTCTCAGTCGGGATGGCGGTTGATTCAATTTACTTTGAGACCTTGGCGTTGATTTTCGGCATGTCCGCCATCTCCTCCGTTTTGGATCGTTCGGGGCTGTTTTCGATGATAGCGACGCGCACGGCGCGCCACGCCATCGGCAATGGCTGGTGGGTTTTGGTGACCTTTGCGTTGGTGACCTATGGACTGTCGTTGCTGGTGAACAATCTGGCCGCAATGACGGTTGTTGTGCCGGTGACGCTGTCGGTGTGTTTGCGGATGAAGATCAATCCGGTGCCATTGCTCATCACCGAAATCGTGGCTTCTAACCTGGGCGGCGCATCGACCATGATCGGGGATTTCCCGAACATGATCATTTCGGCTGCGGGGAATTTGCAGTTTTTCGATTTCCTCTCCGGCATGATGGTGCCGTGTTTGGTTTTGCTGGCGGCAATGCTGGTCTTTTTGCAAAGGTACCGCCATGAGTTTGCGATTGGTTTGATGGGTGAAATTCCTGACACGTTTGATGACATTAACCTGAAAAGCGCCGAGGTAGACCCGTATCTGGTGCGCGTTGGGCTTTGGGTTTTGGGCGTATCATTGGTAGGCTTTTTCGTTTCTGATGTGCTAAATTTAAGGCCTGGTTGGGTCGCGCTTACGGGCGGTGCTGTGGCGATGATCTTGGCGGGGCTCAATGAAGAACAAGATTGGTTCGTCGCTTGTGGCGGGCAAGACATAATTTTTTTTGCGGCACTGTTTGTGATGGTCGGCGGGCTGGTGGCTTCCGGCGCGCTGGAAAGCCTGTTCAATCTGATCAGAACCATTGGAAATGGGGAAAATGTGCCGATGATGTTAACGTTGATGTGGTCGGCAGCACTTTTGACGATTTTCTTAAACGCCGGCGCGACGACCGCCTTGTTTGTGCCGGTTACGGCGGGTCTGGACATGTCCATCACTGATACCACCGTATGGTGGGCCTTGTCTTTGGGGGTGTTAGCGGGATCGTCGGCGGCGTTGACGGGGGCCACGGCGGGGCCTTTGACGGCATCGTATCTGGAACGGTTCCTCAAAGCTCATCCGGAAATCCAACCTCTGATCCCGGCGGACCGGGGGCTTGATTTTAAGGGTTACTTGAATTGGGGCCTGCCGATAATGGGCATGTTTTTACTGTTATCCAGCTTTTACATTATGATCGTGGCACGTTAAGGACAAGTGGTGATGAAGACTATAGAACAACCCACAAGGGCATTGCCGCAGAACACCATTTTGTTCTGCAAAAAGCCATGGCAGGTTCCGTCAATGATTTTGGCGTTCCTGGTGCTGCTGACGTTTGTCTGGGCTGGCTTCATCATGGCGAACTTTAAGGAACTGGACTTTTACGAAAACGCCTACGAGTTGTCGGTTCCTGAGTTTTTGTTCCGCGACATGGCCGGGTCTGGCTTTCAAAACGTTTCTCAGGCCGTGGCGCCTGGGGTGGTGGGCATTGGCGCAACGGCGATCAATATGCCGCCGGTCGCCACCGGCGCGCTGGTCAGTCCCAATGGCCATGTGATCACGGCTCTGCATCCGTTGAAGGATTTGGGCGAGATTGCGGTGTTCGTGCGAACCTCTACCGGGATCACCAAGTACCGCGCGGAAATCGCCAAGTCGCTGCCCAGTCATGATTTGGCGTTGCTGAAAATTCTCACCCCGGATCGCTTTATGTATTTTCCCTTGGCTGACACGGCGAACATGCAGTCCGTCGCGGGTGTGATGGGCATTGGTTTTGGCTCCAATGGTGCATTGATCACCAAAGAGGGCCGGTTGATTCAAGGCAATTCAACGTTGAACGTTGGGACGCTGCAAATCTCTCACTTGCTGGGCACGGATGCGATTTATACCTGGGAACAAACCGGCGGTCCGTTGGTGAACACCGCAGGTGAACTGGTCGGTATCGGCTTGTCGGTGATGGGCGATAATAAGTTGGTGCAGGGCTACGTCGTTCCGGCGCATGTCCTAGCTGCGGATCTGGGGGATGTGGTCACCTTTAAGGTCAACCCGGCGAAAGCACCTGCGCCAGCACCTTTAACAGATGCACCGATGACCAAGGCGGCGGGCACAAATTCGCCGGGCTTCGTTCAGGCGGCGGCGCCGAACATGCTGGACAACCAAGGCCAGGGCAACGCTGGCATGGACACGGCGGTCGGCACCCAGACGGGCCCTATGGGGTCGTCGTGGTGGTGGACCAGGGCGCGCGCTCAGGTGGTTGAACAAAACCCCAACATGGCGATGAACGTCGCCGCGCCGAACTCGGCTTTGCAGCAGATGCAGGCCCCGCAAATGCAAGCACAGCAAATGCCGGGCCAAATGCCGGGCCAAATTCAGGCGCAGATGCAGCCGCAATCTCCTGGCGGTGTTGCGGGCGTGATGGGCATGGGCTTCGGGCTTACCGATACCGACCACATGGGCCGCACGCGCATCGGCGGGCTCACGGTCGGCGATGTGTTTAGCCTGATGTTGTTGGCCGTTGTGGTGGGTGTCACCAGCGGCATGGTGACCATGGGCGGTGGTGTTCTACAAGTTGCGGGCATGATGATCGTGTTTGGTTACGGGATGCATTTAATCCGTCCCGTGGCGTATTTGACCAACCTATTTATCTTTGGTGCGGCAGCTCGGCGCAACGCCAAGCATGGTTTGATCATGTGGGATACGGTGAAATCCGTGACCCCTTGGGCCTGCGTTGGCGTGGTCGGCGGCTACTTCATCGGTAATGAATTGGGCGATCGTTCCATTGGTATGTTGTTGGGTGTTTTTGCCGCGTTGATGACGCTCAAGGGCTTGCAGGAGCTGCTCAACAAAAACCAAGAAGAAGTCATTCTTCGGACAGACGGCGGTGAAGTGATCACCGCGGAATCCGAAGATGGCATCGAAGACATGATCAACTTGGACGAAGATTCGCCAGCGCCTTCGCACGAGGTGATGATTGAGCAGGCGAGCAAGGCCTTCCTGGGTCTGCCTCCGGGGTTGATCAGTGGTATAATGGGCATCAGCGGCGGGGTCGTCTCTGTCCCCATGCAACGTATGTTCGTTGGTGCATCTTTGCATAACGCCATCGCCAACAGCGCCGTGATTGTCTTCTGGGCGTCTTTAACGGGGGCAATCGTGGCCTTCGCTCACGGTGTGCCTGCGGGACTGATTGACGTGAAGGCCCCGTTGACCATCAGCGCCATTATGATACCGGGCGCTTATGTCGGCGGCTTTCTCGGGGCGAAGTTGATGAAGATGCTGCCGGCACAAGTGTTGCGCGGGGTGTATACCGCCATCATGGCCGCAGTCGCCGTTAAAATGTTGTTTTTGAACTAAAATGAAAGCTGGGAAACGGCTCGCATGGTAGACATGAAAATCATCGTAGGTGGCGCGGCGGCTTTTGCCGTTGTGGTCGTGTTGGGTGGCTTGTTCGATAGTGAAGTGCACCACAGCGACGACGGTTACTCTGGCGCAATGGCGTCTCAATCCATGACCTCGGCCAGTGCGCAAGCGCAGATGGGCGCGCCGATGATGTATGCCCAAACTCCTGCACAACTTCTTGCGCAAAATCAGGCCCAGACCCAGGCCGAGCAGGCCCAGGCTCCGACCTTTATGGCGGACCCGATGGGCAATCCTTTGCAAGCCCCGTCCTTTGTCAATGTTGCCGCGCCGCCAAGGTCAGGCGCATCGGACCCCACGCTGAATGAAACTGGTCAAGATGTGCCTAATTTTTTGCCACAAAACATCCAAATTTCAGAAGCGCATTGGCAGGGTATGGACGTGACCATTCTGACCGCAGAATTGCGTCAGAAACTCAGATATCCCCGCGGCCTCTTGGGCTTGCTGGTTGATGAGGTCACCTTGAACGCGGCGCGCTCAGGGCTGATGGCCGGTGATATCATCGTCAATGTCGGCAACGTGCCAGTCACGACCCTTGAAGAATTCCAGCAAGCCACGCGGATGGTGCGCAACATGGAAAAGGTCGAGCTGACGTCCTTGCGCAAAGGCGAAATGGGCGATGGTCAGCGCTACACCATGCGCCGCGTCAGTGTCGCGCTGATTGGTGACCCGGATGTGGGTTTTGCTCAATTGGAATCCGCGCCGATGATTGTTGCCGGCGATGGCCGTCCCCACCCGTATCGGGGCGCATGCACCAATTGCCACGCTATTGGTGTCGGCTTTGAGCTGACGCCCGATCCAGATTTGATCACCTTGCCGCCGCCGCAGATTACGCTTGCGATTGCGGAAAAAGGGGTTTCACCGCACCGTGACAGAGGGCCATGCGAAGCATGCCACCAGATTGTCAACTAACCTAAAGGTAACCGTAAGATGATTCCTGTAAACAAAGACAACATTATTCATACGTTGGAAATGTACGCACACCATGGTTCTTTCGTGGTGAAAAAGCTGACCAACAATCTGGTTTCCGGGTTCCAGTCGCTGTTGACGATTGATGACGAAACCAAGCAACAGTTTTTCCGCGAACGGGGAATTTCATGCGCGAAAAAGGGCAAGTATCAGCAGGCCGTATCCTTGCTGGCCCCCTTGCACGAAGCCCATCCAGAAGATTCCGAAGTGATGATCCACTTGGCCATGGCCTACATCAAAACGGGCCATCAAGAACTTGGCATCACCCTTTTGGAAAAGGCCAGCAAGGACCACCAGGATGACATCCGTATTGCCACCGTGCTGGGCCTGACGTACGTGCAGATTGAAGAATACGCGAAAGCTATTCCGCTGTTGAAAAAGGCCATCAAAGCCACTCCGGAAAAATTCAATTTGCATTACCGTCTGGGCGTTGCGCATGACAAATTGGGTGAGCACGATTTTGCCATTGAAGCGTTCTTGGAAGCTTTGGAATTGCGTCCTGATGAAGCCAAAGTGTTGCGTTCCATCGGCTTTGCCTTCGAAGAGAAGGGCGACAGCGAGGCGGCTTTGGCATACTTTAAACGCGCTAACGAACAGGCCGAACTTTAAAACACGGCAATAGAATGAGACGTCTCAGGGCGATGCCCCGGCCACAACAAGAGTGTTGAATGATGGTTACTATTATAGATCAATCGATAATCAATGATAAACAACGCCTCCGCCGTTCGGAAGCGCTGCTCAATCAACTCTATCGTGAAGAAGTAAGCCCAGCTTTCCACGCCCCCGCGATGCGAGGCGTGAAGGTGATGGCGGTGATTTCCTTTCTGGCCCTTTTGCTGTTTACCGGAACGCTATTTTTTAAGTTCAACAACTTCATTATGCTGCGTGAAGATGTTTTGACCAAACAGGGCAACCTTGAATCCGCCATCCAGCGGCGCACCAATCTGTTCCCCAATATGGTGAATTTAACGCTCAGCCACGCCTCTTTAGAGCACACCATTTTTGCCTACACCTCCAAAGCCCGCAGCGAGTTGATTAAAAAAAGCAACCTGCCTCAGGAAGACAAAGATCAACTGGTGGCCAAAGCAGAACAGCTTGGTGCCGCCGGAGCCCTGCCAAAAGGGTGGGAGCAAGCGCTTGACTCCTTTAAAGGCGGCACCCCGGAGGCCTCTCTGGGGCGGTTGCTAGCGGTGGTAGAAAAATATCCCGATATCCAATCGGCCAAGACCTATGAACAGATGATGTTGTCCTTGGTCGATATGGAAAACATGGTGACGGAACGCCGCGTTGCGTTCAACGAATCCTTGCTCATGTATAACGTCGCAATTTCCAAGTTTCCGTGGAGTCTACTGGCCGATTGGACGGACTTTATGCGGATTGAATACTTCGTGAGCGAGCATCCGGGCGCTGCGGCGCCGCTGATCACGAAGGACACCTATCAGCAATTGGTGCCGTTCCTGGAAGAAAATGGGGGAAATCAATGATTTGGGCCGCAATTGTACGCGCAGGGACGCTCATTTCCGTCGGCACGGCGGCTTTGCACCTGTATGACGAACACACACGGGCGATCAATACCTCGCGGATTTACAGATCGTCTGAAACTGCGCGCTTTCTCGGGGTCAGCCGCACGGAAGTGGTAAAGCTGATTAAGGCTAAAAAAATTCATGCAAAGTTGATGAACGGTAACTACCGCATCTTGGGCCAAAACATTATTGAGTATTTAAACCAATGAAATCAGAACGGTGCAAAATTTGTCGCGATGAAGTGATCTGGTGGGCGATTGCCGTCAATATCGCCCAGACAAGCTTCAAGGGCATACTGGGCTTGATGAGCGGTAGCGCCGCGTTGGTTGCGGATTCCATTCACTCCGGCGCGGACGTGATCGCCAGTATTGTGACGATGGCCAGTGTCAAAATCTCCAAAAAGGTATCGAACGAAAATTACCCCTATGGTTTTGGCAATGTCCAATTCATCTCATCGTCGGTGGTTGGCCTGATTTTGATTTTTGGCGCGCTTTACTTGATGTACGAGGCGGTGATCAAACTGGTCATCGGTGATATCACGCCGCCCAGCGGTGTGGCGATCTTTGGCGCCGTCGTGTCGATTTTGACAAACGAATTGATGTATCGTTACCAAAACTGCGTGGGGCTGGAAAACAACAGTCCGGCGATTATCGCCAACGCTTGGGACAATCGTTCCGATGCGCTGTCGTCCGTGGGCGTGTTGATCGGCATCACCATCGCGGTGTTGGGCTTTCCGATTGCGGACGTTCTCGCGGCTATGATTGTGTCCGTAATGGTGGCGCGTATTGGCGTTGAACTGAACATCGATGCGGTGAACGGGTTGATGGACACCTCGGTTGAAACGGACCTTTTGACGGATGTCTACACCATCGCCATTGAAACCCCCAAAGTGGACGAAGTGCAATATCTTCGCGGCCGCAATGTGGGCGAAGACATCTATTTGGACATTGGCATCTGTGTGAATGGTAAACTGAAGGTTTACGAAAGCGACCTGATTGTCGCCGCCGTGAAAAAGCGGATCTTCGAAGAAATTGAACACACATCGGACATCCAGGTAACTGTGGTGCCGCACGAAATGCAACAAAGCACATTAGGCAAGGTTAAGAGCAAGTTGTTGCCCACCTGGTTTAGCTGATTTGCGTGAATTGAACGAGGTATACGCACGATGAACAGTGGATTTAGGCCGGAAAATTGGATTGTTGCCGGTGGTATTGTCTTTGCCCTTGGCGTCGTCGCGGCCAGCTCGCTGCCAGATACGTTTTGGAGCGATAACAACACTTCGCCGATCAGCGCTCAGGTCACCAACTTAGGGGAGCTGCTGGCGCCGACCCCTGACCCCAACGCCACGGATATGGCGGCGACCCCACAAGAAGCGAATGTCACGGGCTTGATCCCCTTCACCAAGGCATCGACAACCCGGTTTCGCGGTAAAGTCGTCCGGGTGATGAGCTTGGGCAACGACACCGGTTGGGGGCAAATGCATGTCTGGATCAGTGACGGCGCGGGTCAGGCGCAAGAAATCTCCATCGCCCCCGATTGGTATTTGATGCACATGGGGTGCACCGTTACGGAACAGGCTCAAGTTCAGGGCTCGGCATTTTCATTTGGCAAGCCGCAAACCATTCCCGAACTGTATGCTAAGTCGATCACTGTGGATGGAAAAACCTGCCGCCTTCGCAATGATGAAGGTTTCGCGCTGTGGTCAAATCGACTGCGTTGAGAGGCGAGGGTAGGGTAAGGTAAGATGTTTTTTTGGCAACAACTGAAAAGTCGGTTTTCAGGTAAGCAGGGCGCATCCGTGCTGGCCCTGGTGATCTTGGGCGGCTTGATTTGGGAGGTTGCCAGCCCCGATTTGGGCGGAAAGCCGTCGCACTTTACGGTGCGCAAGGCAAAAGGCGCGCTGTATGGCGACATGCCGTCGCCTGCGGAACCCAGCATCGGCGGCACCGTCAAAGAAACCATAGTGCCCGAAACGCGCTACCGTCTGATGACGCTCAAACACATTCCGCGGATCAAGCAGGGCACCCCCATGCCCCATCCTTTTGCCGGCGAATGCAACAATTGCCATCTTTTCGTTGGCGGCCCGGGGCCGGGGGAACAGTGGAAGACGCCGATTGGTGCGGCGCTGGAAAGCATTTCAAAAATCAAAAAGCTTGGACCGCCCTTGCTGCCCAGTTCAGATCGCCCCCATCCGCCTGCGGGACGGTGCATTAAATGTCATGACGTGGTGGTGAAAGTCCCCATCGTCCGCAAAAAAGGCGGGTTTCACTGGATTATGTAATATGTTTATCAGCCGATCTGAATAAAATTGGGTTTGAAGCCGTGATACGCTCGTTATAATGGATCGATTCGTTGATTGTTTTTTTGCAGCTAAAATGAATTCATAGGGGGGGCAACGAGATGAACAGTATTTTTCAAGATGCACGGTTTCAGCGCACTGTCGTGATCCCCTCTGGAATTTGGGTGCTGATCTGTGGCGTTTATGTTTCGCTGTCCATCGGCTGGGGCAATTTATCGGCCTTTTTAACCAATGAGCTAGTTGTTCTGGTGATGGGGCTTATTTTGCCCATCATGCTCTTCGTCATGCTTTTTGGCATCGGGCGTAGCAGCATAGTCAGCGAAGATTTAGCGGAACAAGTGAGCCAACAAAGCAAAAAACTTGACGATCTGTCAGTGACGCTCGGTCTGGTCAGTAAGGCCCTGGAACAGCAAAGTGACACCATACAGGGAACGTTGCTGAACGGGGTTGAAAAGCTTGAAGAAAGCCAACGGGTTATGAGCCAAAGTGGAACGAAAGAGTTAATGCAGTTGTCATCCGCCGTGGATCGGTTGCCCGGCTTACTTAAAGATCAAGGCGTCGGCATTAATACATTGACCGTCAGTCTTGGCGGGTTGCGCGACAAAATTGACCGAATCGTCGCCCAAACGGCAACGGGCGATAACACCCTCGATTTGAACGAAATCCATCAACAAACGGCCTTGCTTGGTTTTGTGAACACCATCTTGAACGACCTAAACGTCGCCACGACGCGCATTTTGGTTCGTTTGATGGAAAGCGAAGGCCGCCAAAAGCACGAAGTGAAAGACTTTATTCAAGGCTTGCTCAGCGCCTATTCGGTGGGCGATCGCGGCGTATTTTTCTCTGTGTTGCAGCATCAAATGGCCAACAACATGGAACGCATAGTGGGGCTGCAGGCCATGGTGGGTGAGCGTGAAGATGCGCGCCGCGACATGGCTAAAATCATCCGCGAAATTCGGCAAATCACCTCGCTCGTCACAAAGATCGATGATAAAGACATGGCCAAAACGATTTGCGACATCACCGTGTTGGAAAGTCTGGAAAAACTTCTGGGGACCTATTTTAATTTGGATGGGTCTTCTAAGGATACCGCCGTATATTAAGGCCTTCAGGTTGTCCCGCACCATTTTGCTATCCGGAGAGCCGCTATAACGAAGCTCATTCATCAAATTGCGTATGCGGTTTCGCTGGCGGTGCTTCTGTGCATCGTTGCGCTGGCAGCGTTGTATCTGCTTGATGTCGAAGGGGTCGTCAGAACCTTTAACGGCGCGTTTGTGGACTTTGATGAAGCACAGAAAACCCCCCTCATTTTGCTGGGGGCGCTGTTTATTGCGGCTTCCATTTTATTCTTTGCCCTGATCCGCTACACCGATGGACAGGTCGAAGATTTGGTCAACCAGCAGGCCAAAGTCATCGTCAAGCTTCAATCCTTCAACCAAGATACCTCAACCCAACGCGAAATCATTGCCGAGCAGAAAAAGACCATCGATGAAGAAAAAAAATCGATTGATGATGAGCGCCTTAAAAATCAACAAGCCGCAGAGTCCGTTGCAGAGACCCATAAAGCCTACGCGTTGAGCCAGAACGCCTTGGCGCAGTACGCGAAGCTCATCACCTGTATTGATAAGCTGCGCACCCTCAATGAAAAACGCATCGGCGCGGATTTTCCGTTTAATGCGTCTCTGCAAGAAATCATGGCGCTGACCAACAGTTCATTTGGCACCATTTGTGATGTGCGTGAAGGCAAGGTTGGGCACGAGGCGCTGAGATTTTTATCCGTATGCTCCAAATCTTCAGAGGGTGCACCAGGGGGGACATCTGTGTGCGCGGACAAAACTTCATTGGCCGCGCTGGTGGCGATGCCCCTTGAGGAATTGCCCAAAACGGTGATTCTCAATAATGACCTGCATGGCGATTTGTCCGTCGGCGGCGCTCCCCAAGGGCATCCGCCTTTGCAAAATATGCTCACCATCCCTTTGCTGCGGGGGCCTGATTTGATCGGCCAACTGGCGCTGGCCAACTGTGAGGGGGGCTACCACACCGATGCGTCAACATTCTTGGCGCCGATTGCCGCGATCTTGTCGGAATGGATGGACAGCCGTGAGGCGCGCCTGGGCCGCGTGCGCGTTCAAGAAGCCCTCAAACGCTTGCAGCATCAATCCAGTGAAGTTCTCTCCGCGACCCACGATGGTGTAATCATTGTCAATCATCGCGGCAAGATTTACGACATCAACGAGTCCGGTGAGGCGACCTTTAAGATTAAATCCGCCCAGATCGGCAATATGACGGTTCCCGAACTGATCACCTTGCCGGACCTGGACGACAAAAGCGCCGAGGGCGTGGAAGCCTATTTAAACGCCATTGAAGGCGGGGTGATGAAGCACTACGCCAACATCACCGCCTTGTTGCAGGGGGGCGGTTCGTTGCCGATTGACCTGGTGATAGCGGCTCAAGAATCAGGTCCGCATAAGCTTTATAAATTCTATATCCGCAATTTGCTGTCTGGCCATGAAAAAGCCCAAGAAGCACTGTTGCAAGCCCAGGAAGAGAAAAACTGGATTGAGCTGCAGACCCAAAGCGTGAAGCAGGAAATTATAGAGAGCAAAAAGCTGGAGCAGCGCGCCCTGGCTCAGCTTGAAAAGGTCGAACGCGCCAGCCGCACCAAATTGGAACTGCTCGCCACCATGAGCCATGAGTTAACCACGCCGATGAATTCCATTGTCGGGTTTTCCAACACCTTGCTGGATGGAGCGTTGGGCAAGGGCATCACCCAAGAGCAACGTGATTACATCCAGTACATCAGTGATTCCGGCAGAAAACTGCTGGACTATATCGACGGTGTTCTCGACCTGTCCGGCGTTGAAGAAGGGCGTATGGAAGTCGATCCGGATGATGCGCTGACGATTGGCGATTACGCAAAATTCTCCGCTCATATTCGCAACGACCAAGAAGTTGTTGAGGCTTTGTTTCAGCGGGCCTTAGAACTTGATCCGGGCAATCCCATCATTCTCAGCAACTATTCGCTTTTCCGCACCAATATCCGCAAAGAGCATGAACGGTCTGAGGAGCTGTATAAATATGCCTATGAGGCTGATCCCGATAGCGCCCTGACGTTGGGTGATTACGCGGTGTTTTTATCGGACGTGCGCAAACACAATGAACGCGCCGAAGAAATGTACAAACAGGCGATAAAGCTTGATCCGAACAACGCGCTAAACCTTGCCAATTATGCCCGATTCCTGTCCAAGGTTCATGGCTATCACGACCGCGCCGATAGCTATTACAGAAAGGCCATCGAAAACGATCCCGAAAACACCGCCATTCTGGCCCGCTATGCGCATTTTATTATGGATGTTCGCAAAGACCAAAAACAAGCCGAAGCCTGGTTTGAACGTGCGCTGGAGACCGCGCCCAATGCTTTGTCGTTGCGCTTGGATTTTGCCTTTTTCCTGTTCGACATCGACAACGAAAATCGCGCCATGGAGATTTTGGATGAAATCGAACCGCGCCTGTACGGGGAAGAACTGCTGATGGAGCAGTTCTATAAATTTGCCTTTGGTCGCTCCACCGCCGCACGGGCGCAAGCTTTGAGCCGTATTCGCGACCTATTGAAGGAGCGGGTGCGCTGCCCGTTGTTTGAACCCTTCTCCTTGGTCCGGCGGTTGGCCGACGAAGGGCACTCCGACGCGCGGTTGATGGAGGCCCTGGCCCGTGTCATTACCGTGCGCGACACCTTGCAGGTGTTGAGCGGCCAGCCCAAATGGCGGGCCATCCAAATGACCTCGGATGGTTCATCTCTACAGGAGTAGGAGCGGGGCAAATCGGCGTGTTTGTGCGGCTTGGGTTTAATTAGAGCATTTTCCGATCACTCCAGGTCATATCCGGCAGCGGCGAAGTAGTTTTCACATTCTGTCGTAGTGAACCTGTCGATGCCCTGTCCGATGGCGTCCCATAAATCCTCCCTGGTCCCTAGAGCGTTTCCGATAATAAATGAGTCGAAGTTGATTTTGTTGAATCCCTGTTAAGAGTTTTGTGATTCCCTTGGTCATCGGAACGCGAGGGAGTTTTTATCATGACCATTTCGCATGATTTACGTATTCGTTTGGTTCAGAAAGTGGCCACAGGGATGTCGTGTCGGCGTGCTGCAGCCCATTTTGAGGTGAGTCCAAGTTCTGCCATCCGCTTTGTGCATCAGTATGAAACAGAAGGGTCCGTGGCCCCCAAAGGACATGGTCCCCACAAGCGCCGCCTTGATCCCTACGGAGCTGATATCCTGAGCTGGATTGAAGAGACGCCGGACATGACCTTACAAGAATTGTCCGAGCGGTTATCCAGCGTCCATGGCGTTCGCGCCCCCAAATCGACCATAGATGACTGGCTTCGGTCGCGTAAAATCAGCTTCAAAAAAAACGGCCCACGCCAGCGAGCAGGGGCGTCCTGATGTACAGGCGGCACGAACGGTGTGGCGCAAGCGTCAGAACTGGCTTGAGGCCCACCCCGAAAAGATCGGCAACATCGTGTTCATTGATGAAACCGGTCTCAACACCAAGATGGCGCGCCTGAGGGGGCGCTGTCGCAAAGGCCAGCGGATGGTCGCCAGCATTCCTCACGGACACTGGAAAACCATGACCTTTATTGCCGGGTTGCGCTGTGATCGC
>NZ_MCGG01000024.1 GCF_001746755.1 Magnetovibrio blakemorei
GCGCCGTATGTGAGCGATGAGCAGCCATGTTTCAGCGCTGGCGATGGTTTGCTCCCAGTCTTTGGCCAATCTGCGGCAACGGCCAAGCCATGCAAACGTGCGTTCGACCACCCAGCTGCGGGGAATATGCTCATCCTTTCTTGAATGTCCGCTTCCTCAGCAAGCTGTCGGACCATCGCCTTGGCGTCTTCGATGCGCTCCATGTTTTGAACAGCCCGGTCTCCAAAATAATAAGGCCACGTTTTCAAATTTGCATAAGGGTCGCGATGGGCTTTGCCTTCCCGCCAAGGACTCTGATCGTCATGCAAGGGCTCATAGCCGGCCAGAATGCGTTCGCGCGTATACTGGCGGTCCACGCGCCGAGTGGCATTGTAGTCAAGACCAGCAAGTTTTAAATTCTCCGCAAAACGCAACCTCAGCGCATGCAGAAAATCCCCGTGGATGTCGCTATGCAGCCGCCCGCCGAAGTCCGACAATGCCCTGACGACAGCATGGGCATGGATGTGGTCCGTATGGTTTTGGTGAATACCCCACACGGATTTAAACCCCTTGGCGGTGAAGGCCCCATCTACGGTGACGCGCACCGCATTTCGTAACTTGCGCTCCACCCCCTCCTCCGTTCCATCCTCCGCGATGGAAAAGACAAAATGCCACGCCTGGACATGCCGCAACCGCTCGCGCCCACCCATCGCATGGAGCGCCTCCAGATTTCTCTTCTTGAGATGTTTCAGGGCGGGCGGCGACAGGTTGTCCCCATCGGAAACCAATTCCCATGTTTTATGGATCTACGGCACGGCGCAGCTGATCGACTGGTGCCAGAAGGCCGGATGGTCGTATCGGATTCGACTGAAGGGCAACCTGACGCTTAGCCACGAAGGTGCCGAAATCACGACGGGGGAAGTCGCTACTCATATTCCAAATGGTGTAAAAGGCGCTGAACTTTACGGCAGCGGCGTGAAGACCAACATCGGCGTGTTGCACGAGAAAGGCCACAAGGAGCCGTGGATCATCGCCATGGACGCCGCGCCTTCGGCTTATACGGCGCTTGATTATGGTATGCGCTGGGGGATCGAAAATATGTTCTCGGACTTTAAATCCCGAGGCTTCGGTCTCATGCAAAGCCAAATCCAAAAGCCTGATCGCATGGAGCGCCTGATTCTAATTATGAGCATGGCTCTTTACTGGGCAACATCCTGCGGTATGTTTGCGGAAACTCAAGCCGTCGTTGACGGCTTAAAAAGGGGACTCTGAAACAAGCCCTGCGTTCCCTTGTCTCGGTATTCCGCCTAGGTTTGCGCTTCCTCCGACGATGTGGCGCCATGGCAATCCCCATTCCACCCCTTTGGGCGGTTTGGTGCGAGGTCAGTCTATGCGATTAGAAAATTGAAGGGTGGTAAGTAGTTGCACACAAGCCGGAAGATGTGTATCGTCTGCTGATTTATCAATCAGAACTCTCGGCAGAGTGCTGCCCTGTCAAGACCCACCGCACGAGCGGCACATCTACGATGATGAGAGAAACGGTTTGAATGACGAACGACTTTCCTTGGATTGTTCGATGGAAACTCGAAAACGGCGCATCGAGCAACGATTTGGTGCCGGAATGTCCAGTGCCCTTGCCGAAAGAAGTGGGCTGGGAAGCCATTTCACCAATTTCCGCAGGATCGGGAGTGTGCGCATTTCACTACAGGGGCGAGTTGCATCAGCCAGCGACCTTCTACGCCGATATTAATCCAGACACTGCTTTTGCGGATGAACCCAGCCTAATGATCCGGGTCGTCGATAGCGGCCACGTCAGGACCATCTTGTCCGATGATATCGTTGAAAGCCAGGGAAGGTACGGGCTGTATCTCTTGGACCCAACGGCTAAGCATGCATTGTGGAATCGCCCTAATGAAGTCAATGAGGCGTTCGTTTTGCAGGTTTCGTGCAGCGAATTACGAAAAATGGTGGGGGCGCAATATTTGGGCGCGCGGATTGAACGCGCTTTGAGTGGCCGCCCTGACTTTTTCTGTGCGGCCCCGCGCGTCTCGCCGGTATTGCTGCGTGCGGTGAGGGATATCCGGCACGCTCCATTCGCCGGCCCCTTCTCTGAACTCTATCGCAGAGGCAGGATAATTGAGGCGCTGGCGGTGGCGCTCGGCGATTTGGATGATGGTATCCCAAGCGAGGTCCGGCGAGTGGTTTCCGCCGACGCGCGCAAGGCGGGACTTGCGCGGGATATTTTTATGGCCGATTTGCTTAACCCGCCGTCGGTCGAAAGCTTGGCCGCCCAGGTGGGAGTCTCGCAACGGCGGTTGAATGCCATCTTCAAAGACGCATACGGAATGACGGTTTTTTCATGCATGGTGGCGTGGCGTTTGGATATGGCACGGACCATGCTTGATAGCGGTGAATTGTCCGTAAAACAGGTCGCCTACATGTTGGGTTATTCGCATCCCAACAATTTCGTCCATGCCTTTGGCCGCAGGTTCGGCACGTCACCCGGCCGTTGGAAAAACAAGGATTGACAGGCCGCCTTTTTCCGAGGCGCGCCAGACAAATACCAGCCCTTCTCTGGTGCGCACAGATTCGAGCGTACATGCATACTGTTTTGACCAACTCTCATATCCAGCAGACCTAACTGTCCCCTGCCCGCCCTGATAATATGCAGCAGAAAATTCTGCGTAATATCCCATAGGGGGCCAAGGGGATGATCCATCCGAGTGTCCGGTTCAATTACATTAACAAGGCTACCGCAAATAATCGCGATTCCCTAGATTTGTGCCCTATGGCTGCATCTGTGGTGCTATTTGTCGCCATTATGGCGAGTTCATCGTCGGCCAAGGCCGATCCCTTGAGCTTGGTGTTGGCGGACCTGATGAACTCCAGTCCCCGCTTGGCTGCGGCTGAAGCCGATTGGAAAGCTGCGGGCGATCGAGCTTCCGAAACTTGGCGCAAGGCATGGACCCCGCAACTGGATCTGACATTCTCGCAGGGCTATCAGAATTACCAAAAGCCCGATGCAGCAACGCGGTTCTATGACGCCCGGACCTCGTCCGCGCGAATCACGCAGCTAGTCTACGATTTCGGCAAATCTTCTTCGTCAGTTGCGGAAGCGGAGGCCGTCACCGCGCAGAATCAGGTCGCCTACAAGGCGGTCGGTCAGGGCCTGCTCCTGGAAGCGCTGACCGCTTTCATCAGTGTCCAGCGGTCCCACCAAGTGCTTCGTTTTGCCCGCGATTCGGAAGCAAATATCCGTGAGCAAACCCAATTGGAGAACGCCCTGGTCGAGAGCGGAAAGGGCTATGCGTCCAATGTCCTTCAGGCCAAGGCCCAACTGGCCGGGGCCAGCGCGCGGCGTGTGCGCGCTGAAGGCGCGCTTGATGTGGCGCAGGCCCGGGTCAAGGCCGTGTTCGGTGGCCAAGCCGATCGCCTCTCCTATAAGGATGCCATGGCGTTCCCCGAGGAACATCTGCCCGTTTCCCGCGAAGCCGCGCACGATCTGGCACTGAAAAATAATCTTCAGATCGCCCTGGGGCAATTGCGGTCGGATGCGATCCGCGAACGCAAGTGGAGCACCACGGCTGGCGAATTCGCCCCGCGAATTGAACTTATCGGCGAAGCCGGGCGCAATTCCAACAGCGACGGTACCGTTGGGATGGTGGATAACCGCAAGGCCGTCCTGCAAGTCACCCTGCCGTTTAATGTTGGGCTTGGCGGCGTGGCTGCGGTGGAGGCGGCAGCCAAGGAATTGCTGGCCAGCCGTCGTCGTGAAGACGACACCCGCAATCTGGTCATTGAACAGGTCGATATCTCCTGGCGCAACCTGAAGACCGCCAAGGAGAACATGGAAAACCTCTCCAACCAGATGAATATCGCCTCGCAATTCCTTGAGATCGCTCGCCAGGAACGGCAGGTCGGCCGCCGCACATTGCTGGATGTCCTTACCGCCGAAACCAATCTGATCAATGCGCAAAGCGATTATATTTCAACGACCTATGACCTCTCCATCGCAGCATTCACCCTATTGCAGGCGATTGGTCAATTGGACGTGTCGTTCATCCGCGAGGACCTAGCCAAGTTGCACGAACTTCCCGGGCGGAACAGCCCGCTGCCGGCGCAATTCGATTCGACGAGGTAAGCCATGAATGACCAATCGCGCGCCGACAATATGATCCAGGATGGGGAAAGCCAAGTGACTGAAAATTCAGAGCAAGCTTCGGCCCCGGAAGATACTGGAACGCCGGACGCTGATAGTCATGCGGGGGAACAGGTTGCCCAGGCGGCTGAAACCCAAGGGCAGGACGCGCCCACCGGGGAAGGAGCGACCGGGGAGGGCGTGACGGGCGAGCAGGACGCGCTGACGGAGGGCGAGGCCCCGGCGGAAGCTGTTGAGGGCCAGCCGGCACCGGAAGAGAATGCCGACACCGAAACGGATAAAGCCGCGCTGCAGGCCGCCAGGGACACCTTCTCGGCCGCGCGCGGCACCGGCGCCGACATCAATGCGGCATTGAACGATGCGGCGGACGCCGCCCGCCAGGAAGCCTTGCGCACCGGCGCAACCGAAGCCGCAGCAGAATTGACGGCCATTAAGGCGCGCGAGGCGTTGTCGTCGGCCCTGATGCAGGGAATCGGGCAGGACGGATTGAACGACGTCCGCGCCAACCAGACCGACTTCGCCCCGGCTTCGCAACGGGGGACGCCGCCGCAACCGGAACCGCCAGGGGGGCTTCCACAAACCCGCGGTGATGCGACGGGAGGCAACGGGGGCGCTCGTCCGACGAATAATGATTTGGCGCCACCCATTTCATCCGGCAATCTTGACCAGCAGACGCAGTCAGGCTTAGCCACCTACGGCAATAGTCAGGTTTCACTGGGGGCGCGCCAGACGTCGCAATCCCTGGGTGTCGATCCGGGCATGTCCAATACGGCACTGGTCGGGCAGTTCGTGAGCCAGAAGCTCGGCGTGGGAGGGACGTTATTCGCTCCCGCCGGCGATCCTGTCCATGCGAATGCCGGCAAGGATGCGGCCCAGATCATCCGGGGATCCAGGGAGGCAACCGG
Source organism: Magnetovibrio blakemorei (assembly GCF_001746755.1). Classification (GTDB taxonomy): domain Bacteria; phylum Pseudomonadota; class Alphaproteobacteria; order Rhodospirillales; family Magnetovibrionaceae; genus Magnetovibrio; species Magnetovibrio blakemorei. Next base: position 5,044 of record NZ_MCGG01000024.1, read on the forward strand.
TCAAAATCTTAATCAGGTCGGCGGCGGGCAGGTCATCGTTGAGCCGACGGTCAGCAAATTCACCCAGCCGGGGCAGCAGCCGCTGGGCAATGTGGACGCCCCCCCCGTTACCAATACCACTTCCCCTAAGGCAGTGGTTGGTTACCCTGACGCAGTGGTTGGCGTCCGCCCCGGGCAGACGGTTTTCGAGGGCGGTGCGGGCGTGCCGCGCACGGTGACGTTCCAGGTCGAGCGCAGCAACGGCTATGCCGCGGGAAGTGTCTCGTGGAATGCCTCGGGCCTTCGCGCCGACGACTTCGCCAGTGGGACGATCCCCAGCGGTGTGGTCGCCTTCGGCGCGGGGGAGGTGGTCAAAACGGTCACGTTAAACCTTGCAGCCGACCGGTTCATCGAACAAGACGAGGTCGTCACCCTTACGCTTAGCGCGCCTTCAGGGAAAATGGTCCTCGCTCAATCGGGAATCAGCGCAGATGCATCCGTGCGCAACGATGACGGTATCGTCTGGGTGACCGCCGCCGCAACTTCGGCGCGGGAGGGCACCACCGGCCAAGCCACCGTGCTGAGTTTCGTCGTCAACCGCACCGAAGACGGCGGAGCCGCCAGCGTGGGCTGGCGCGTGACCGGCCTGAACGCGGCCGATTTCGGAGGCACCCTGCCATCGGGCACGGTGCAGTTCGCCAATGGCGAGGCCAGCAAGACGGTTACCGTTTCAGTTCCCGGTGACGACGTGGTGGAGGACAACGCCACCGTCACCTTCGAGCTGCATTCTCCTGACGGCAATCTTACTCTGGACGGCACCCAGTGGCGCGCTCAGATGGCGTTCGCCGACGACGATACGGGCGGATATTCCATCGCAGCCGCTTCGGCCGATAAGGCCGAAGGCGCAGTCGGGCAGACGACGCCCTTTACCTTCACCGTTACCCGATCAGTTGGCGTAGATGCCCCGGCCAGCATCGATTATCGGCTGATTCAGGTCGGTTCAAGCTTCGCGGATGTCTCGGACTTCTCGGCAGGGCAGGACGGCTTGGGCAGCAACGGTGGACTTCCCAGCGGGGCTGTGTCGTTTCAGGCTGGCGAGTCTTCGAAGACGATCACCGTCAATGTGGTTGGCGACAGTGAGCGGGGGAGTGACGAATCCTTCGCCATTCTTCTGGCGAACCCTCCAGCCGGTGCCCGCGTGTTGCAGGGCGAGGCGACGGGAGTGATTCGCAACGACGATTCGTCGTTCTCGATCACGGCCATTTCCGCCGACAAGAATGAAGGCAGCGGAACAAACACGGCCTTTACGTTCCTGGTGACCCGCGCGGGCGACCTTTCCGCTGCGCAGACCGTCAATTACGCGGTTCAGGCCCATGGCGAGGCGCCCGCGGATGCGGCCGATTTCGGCGGATCGCTGCCCAGTGGAACCGTGACCTTCGCCGCCGGCGCGGCCACTGCGACGGTGACCGTCACCGTTTCGGGCGACAGCCAGATCGAGGGCCAGGAAGGCTTCCGCATCGCGCTGCTCAGCCCGTCCAGCAATTCAACTGTCCTGACATCGACCGCCATCGGCACCATTCGGCAGGACGATTCCACCATCGCCATCCATGCCCTTGACGCGGTCAAGGTCGAGGGCGCGACGGCGACGACCGGCAATGCCCACAGCTTCGTTATTACCCGTGGCGGCAATCTGGCTCAAAGCGTCCAGGTGTCGTGGTCGGTTCAGGGCACCGGCGACAACCCGGTCAACGCCACCGATTTCGGCGGCACGCTTCCCACCGGTTCGGTGACCTTCGCTACTGGCGAGACGTCGAAGACCATCTCGTTCACCCCGCAAGGCGACCTGACCTACGAGCAAAGCGAAAGCTATGCAGTGGTGGTGTCGACGACGCAAACGGGCGTGGCGATCCTGACCAATTCCGCCAGCGGTCTGGTGGTCAACGACGAAATCGGCCTGACCGTGACGGCCACCGACTTGGTGAAGGCCGAGGGCGACACGGGCGCCCCCGTCCTGACCTTCACCGTCACCCGTTCGGGGGTGATCCAGAATTCCTCCACCGTGGATTGGGCGGTAATCGCAACCGGGGCCGACGGCGTGGATGCGGCCGATTTTGTCGCCGGCGTTCTGCCGTCGGGAAGCCTGAGCTTCGCACCGGGAGAACAAAGCCTTCTCGTCACCCTTCCCATCACCACCGATGCCGTGGTTGAAGCGGATGAAGGTTTCGTCATCCGTCTGTCCAACGCCAGCATCGGCTCGCAGGTCATCGTCAACGACGCGGTCGGCACGATCCTCAACGACGACGCCCTGTTCGCCGTTGCCGCCGACACGCCAAGCGTTGCCGAGGGCCAGTCTGGCGTCACCCAGGTGACGTTCCGTGTCACCCGCAGCGGCGATACGTCGGGGACGGATTCCGTCAGCTACGCCGTTGCCGGCAGCGGCGCCAACGCCGCGAGCGCATCGGACTTCCAAGGGGGGACTCTGCCCAGCGGCACCCTGACCTTCCTGGCCACCGAGACCGAGAAGCTGGTGACGGTGAACGTCGCCGCCGACAGCATCATCGAGGCGGCGGAACAATTCACTCTGTCGCTGTCCTCTCCCAGCGTCGGTTCGCTGCTCAGTTCGACCGCGTCCAGCGCCACGGCCACCATCACCAATGATGATGACCAATTGTCCATCGCGGCGGCCAGCGCAGATGCCGCCGAGGGTGGTGTCGGCGGCGGTGCCGCGCTGACCTTCACGGTGACCCGCACGGGCGACACATCGACGACCTCGACCGCCAACTGGACAGTTGCGGGGCAAGGCGCCAGCCCGGCCAGTGCCGGGGATTTCCAGGCCACCAACGGAACGGTCACCTTCGATCCCGGCGTCACGTCGCGCACCATCACGGTAAATGTGGCCGGCGATTATTCCAACGAATCCGACGAAGCCTTCACCATCACCCTGTCGGGCGCCAGCGCCGGCACCACGCTGGGAACCGCCTCGGCCAACGGGACCATCCGTAACGACGACACCGGCTTGGCAATCGCAGCGACCACGACCAATTTGACCGAAGGCGACAGCGGCTCGAAGACCCATGTCTTCACGGTCACCCGCTCGGGAATCGTGACGGGCGCCACCACGGTGGATTGGACCGTCGGCGGCGCGGTGAATGCTTCGGACTTCGCCGTGACCTCGGGCACTTTGTCGTTCGGGGCGAATGAAACCAGCAAGACCATCCAACTCCAAGCCCTGGGCGACACCGAGGTGGAAGCCAACGAGGCGTTCACGGTTACCCTGTCCAACGCCAGCGGCAACGCCCACATCCAGACCGCCAGCGCCAACGGCGCCATCGTCAGCGACGATTCCGGCTTGGCGATCGCGGCGGTGGCGGCAACGGTCAATGAGGGGGCGAGCGGTTCCGGCACCACCATTCAGTTCACGGTCACCCGCAGCGGCAACACCGCAGGGACCTCGACGGCCAATTGGAGCTTGTCGGGCGACGTGAATGCCGCCGATTTCGGCGGCGCGTTGCCCAGCGGCACCGTAACCTTCAATCCCGGCGTCACCACCCAGACCATCTCGTTGGCGCTGTCGGGCGACGATGTGGTGGAGTTGGACGAAGGCGTCACCGTCACCCTGTCGGCGCCCAGCGCAGGAACGTACATCACCACGGCTTCGGCCTCGGCCACCGTGGTCAATGACGACACGTCGCTGGCGCTTCCGGGCAGCGGGGCAAGCGTCGCGGAAGGCGCGGATTCGACGACGAGCCAAATCACCGTCACGGTCACCCGCGCCGGTCGCACCGATGGCGCCACCACCGCGCAATGGCGGATGACCGGGGGTACGGCCAATACCAACGACTTCCAGCCTGGTCAGGATTCCTTGGGCGACAATGGCGGGCTTCCCAGCGGCACCGTCATCTTCGCCGCCGGTGAAACCACCAAGGACATCGTCCTCAACGTCAAGGGCGACAACGCGGTCGAGACGGACGAGACGATCCAGATCACCTTGACCGATCCCGGCGGCAACGTCGAGGTAGTGACGGGCACGGTCACGGCGACCATCACCAACGACGATGTCGGTTTCGCCATCGCCGCCCTTGATGCCGTCAAGTTCGAGGGCAATAGCGGGACCACCGATTTCACCTTCACGGTGACCCGCGCGGGCAATGTTTCCAGCGCGGCGACGGTGGATTACGCCGTGCTCACGGCCTCGTCGGGGAACAGCGCGGATGCGGGCGACTTCCCGTCCGGTTTCCCGTCTGGAACCGTATCCTTCGCGGCCAACCAGTCGCAAGTGACGCTGACCATCCAGGTATCTGGCGATACGGCTGTGGAGACCGACGAGGACTTCCGTGTCCAATTGTCCAACGCCAAGCTGGCCGACAACACCCCCCAGACCATCGTGACCGCCGAGGCATCGGGGACCATCCGCAGCGAGGACGTGACCTATTCGGTTGCCGCCAATCAGGCCAGTTGGGCCGAGGGCAATTCGGGCACCACCGCCATGGTCTTCACGGTCACACGTAGCGGCGACACCAGCGAAGCCAGCACGGTTGCCTATGCGCTGACCTCGCCCAATGGCGGTTCTGGGGCCGATCTCGTGGGCGGCGTCTTGCCGTCGGGGACACTCTCTTTCGGTGTCGGCGAGACCAGCAAGACGGTGACGGTTGACGTAGTAGGCGACACCGTGGTGGAGGCCGACGAGACCTTCACCCTGACGCTGTCTTCACCATCCAAGGGCGTGGTGACCGGGGCGACCGCCTCGGCCACGATCACTAATGACGACTCGTCCTTCGCCATCACCGCCAATTCGGCCAACCATACCGAGGGCCATTCGGGTTCGTCCAATGCGCTGTTTACGGTAACCCGCAGCGGTGACCTCAGCCAAGCCGCGACGGTCACCTGGGCGGCGCAGGCAGGCAACGGCATCGACGCGGCCGATTTCGGCGGCAGCGTGCCCAGCGGCACCTTGAATTTCGCGTCCAACCAAAGCACGGCGACCATCACCATCGGCGTCGCCGGCGAAACGACGGTAGAAAACGACGAGACGCTGTCGGTGACCATCAACGGCGCCAGCGTCGGCACCATCACCAATGCCACCGCCAGCACCACCATCATCGGCGACGACGACAGTTTCGCCATCGCAGCCGACGCGGCATCGGTGGCCGAGGGGCATTCCGGCGCGCGCGCGGTCACCTTTACCGTGACCCGCACCGGGCCGGCTCATGGGTCGAAGACCGTCAATTGGGCGGCAAGCGGAATGCAGACCGCCGATTTCGTCGGCGACCAGATTCCCAATGGCACCCTAATCTTCGCCGACGGCGTGACGTCGCAGACCATCACGATCAATCTTGCCAGCGACACCACCGTCGAGACCGACGAGGTCCTGACCGTTTCCCTGTCGTCGCCCTCGACGGGGGCCATAATTGGAACGTCCAGCGCCACCACCACCGTCACCAATGACGACGCCCAGGTGGCGGTCACCGCCCAATTGGCCGACAAGGCCGAAGGCAACAGCGGAACGGTGCCCTTCACCTTCGAAGTCACCCGCACCGGCTTCCTGACCCAATCCAGCACCGTCCAGTGGCGGGTTGCGGGAACGGGCTCCAACGACCCGGTCGCGGCTGACTTTTCCACCGGCGACGGCATCGGCGACAATAGCGGACTGCCCAGCGGCACGGTCTCTTTCGCCTCGGGCGAGACGACCAAGACCATCACCATCCAGGTCGCCGCCGACAGTGCTCTGGAAAACAATGAGACATTCCAGGTCGCATTGTCCGGTCCATCGACCGGCACCGTGGTTGGCGGGTCGGCAGCCGGCGGCACCATCCAGAACGACGATGCCGAACTGAACTTCACCGGGACTACGTCCCTGACCCAGGCCGAGGGCGATAGCGGCTCGGTGGCCTATAGCTACACCATCACCCGGACGGGCAACACCAGCCAGATTTCCACGGTGAATGTGGGCGTGTCGGGCGGCTTGAGCGTTGGTGAATACAGCCTTAGCGCAAACTCCATCACCTTCGCCTCGGGCGAGACATCGAAGACCGTGACGGTGAACGTCAACGGCGACAATTCTGTCGAAAGCGATGAAAGCTTCACCGTCACCCTGAGCGGTGCAAACGCGGGCACCAGCGTCGGCACCACGGGAACCGCCAGCGGAACCGTGTTGGAGGACGACACCGGAATTGTCGTTTCCGGCGGCACAGTGTCCAAGGCCGAGGGCAAGACTGGGGAAACCGACACTTATAGCTATACCATCACCCGGTCTGGATCGACCCGCGAAGCAACGTTCAATCTGTATTGGGGCGCGTACGATCCGGCAGGATTGTTGGAGGATCCGGCATCCAGTGACGATTTCACTTCGGCTGTCGTCAGCCGTCAAGCCGGCGGCACCGATTCCCTTACGTTTGGGAACAACACGTTGTTGACCTTCGCCGCTGGAGAAACCTCGAAGACAGTAACCGTCACCGCCACCGGCGACAATACGGTGGAAGACGACGAGTGGTTCCAGTTGTACGCTCAATCGGGCGGTGCGGCCTCGGTGGACTCGTGGAGCGGCACAGTCTATGGCGAATTGCTGCGCGACGAATCCGGCATCCGCAGCCAGGGCGCGGTGGAAAGCATAGGATCGCAATCGATCCAGAACTCCATAACCGAGGGCGACACGGCCTCTGATGGCGGCAGCGGGGCCACGACTACGGTGACGTGGTGGTTCGACCGCATCTACAGCACATCTGGGACCGCATCCTTCGACTGGTATGTGCAGCCTTCGTCCACCAATGCCGAGGATTGGGCGGCGGGGCAGGACGCCTTGGGAACCAAGGGCGGCTATCCCAGCGGAACCGTGACGTTCGCCGATGGGCAAGCCAACGCCTATGCGACCTTCAGCATCGCCACTGACAATATCGGCGAGTTCGGGGAAAACTTTTACGTTTACGTGGAAAATCCCAGCGGTGGCAGCAGCATCTCCTCTCAATACAGCAGCGCAACCATCGTCAACGACGATACGGTGTTCTCGGTGGCGTCAAACGGAACCGTGGACGAGCCTGATACCGGCTCTGCAAACGTCGCATTCACCATTACCCGAGACGGCGACACCCGTGGCACCGACACGGTGGATTGGAGCATTACGCTCCCCGGTTCAGAAACCGGAAACGAGGCAATCGATACTCCTGGCGAATGGTACAAGCTTGATCCGTCGGACGTCGATCTCAACAATGTCGGCTCGACCACGGGCACGCCCGCCTGGAATGCCGGAACCCGCACCCTCAGCGGCACCTTGACCTTCACCAACGGCCAGACGTCGCAGACGGTCACCCTTCCCATCCTGGGCGACATATTGCCGGAAAGCTGGCGGGAATACGTCGAAATCAATCTGAGCAATGCCCAAAACGTGGATTTGGGCGAGCCCCAGCACGACCAAGAGACGCCGACCATCCTGGGCTCTTCGGCTTCGGCCTGGGTGTTCGACAACGAACCCGGCAACCTGATCACGGTGGCAGCCGACAAGACCAGTCTTTACGAGGGCACCGATTCGGCTAACACGGTGACCTTCACCTTGACCCGCGCGGCAGCCAATGGCGGATCGATCAACCATCCCATCACCGTGGGCTGGGAGATCAAGAACATGGATCCGGGCGACAGCGGAGAAATTTCCTACCGTGAAGACGTGACGTCGGTTACCGGAAACTCATCGATTGCCAATCATAACCTTAGTTCCGGCAATTACTACGGAACGGTCACCTTCGGTACCGGCGAAACCACCAAGACCGTCACCGTCACCTTCGCAAACGACGTCAATGTCGAGAGCGACGACGCATTCCAATTCTCGATCCTGTCGCCGCGGGACACCACGGAATGGCCGTGGACTTCCACCTATGCCGGCGACAGCGGCGCCTATTCCAGCGAGGATTACGGCTCGGCGGGTGTTGACACAGACAACAATCCGTCGACCACCAATGCCGCCGACGATCCGCTGACCATCACCCTGCTTAACGACGATACCCGCCTGTGGGTTTCCGGACAGGAAGGCATTTCGACCCCGACCCTTTCGATCAGCGAAGGCGACAGCGGGACAAAGTCCATTTCGGTCGCGTTGGTGCGCCACGGCCGGCTGGATACCGACATCACCCTGTCCTATACGCTGAGCAACGGCACCACCGCCAATGGCGACTGGTCCAGCATGAGCGGAACCGTCACCGTGCCGGGCGGCAGCGCCAATCCGGTGCTCACCCTGCCTGTGATCGCCTCGGACACCACGATCGAAAACAACGAAACCTTTACCCTGACCTTCACCAATACGGATACCAGCGTCCGCTTCGGGCACAATGCCAACACTTTGTCCAACACCATGAACGTCAGCGGTACCCTGACCAACGACGACACCACCTATGCCATCGTGGCCGACCAAGGCGCGCAGGTGGAGACCGATCAGGGCCAGACCGCCACCTACACCTACACCGTCACCCGCGCCGCCAACGGCTATGCCGGGGTATCGACGGTGCAGTGGCGGGTGGCCGGGACCGGCGGAAATCCGGCGGATGCCACCGATTTCTCGACCTCAGATGCCCTGGGCGATAATGGCGGGCTGCCGTCCGGCACGGTAACCTTCGGAAACAACGAGTTTTCCAAGACCGTCAGCATCCTGGTTCGCGGCGACATCACCGCCGAAAACACGGAAGCCTTCCAGGTGACGCTGTCCAATCCGTCCCTTGGTCTAATCAGCAGCGGCACGGCAAGCAGCACCATCACCACCGACGACACCGGCATCGCCATCTCGGACGCCGCCGCCGTCACCGAGGGCGACAGCGGGTCGCAGAATGTCACCTTCACCGTCACCCGCTCGGGCGACCTGACCGTCACCTCGACCATGAACTGGGCGGTCAACCACCAAAGCACGGATGCGGCGGACTTCACCGGCGCCACTTCGGGAAGCTTGACCTTCACTTCCGGCGAATCGTCGAAGACCATCACGGTGGCCGTGGCCGGCGACAACAATCTGGAGAACGACGAGACCTTCTCGGTCCTTCTCAGCAGTTTCACCAACGTCGACGAAGTGCTCGACAATTCCGGTGCCGGCGGCATCCTCAACAGTGACGCGTCGTTCAGCATCGCCGCCACCTCGGCCGACAGGCTGGAAGGGGCCGGTGGCCAGACCTTCACCATCACCCGCGATCGCTCCACCGCCCAGAGCCAGACTATCGCTTGGCAGGTGCAAAGCGTCGCTGATGGCGCCGTCGCGGCCGATTTCGGCGGTTCGCTGCCGTCGGGAAGCGTGACCTTCGCCCCCGGTGAACTGACCAAGGTCATCACCATCACGCCCACCGATGACGGCGTGGCCGAAAGCGACGAAGCCTATAACGTGGTGATTTCCGGCGGTGCCGGAACCACCGGCGACACCATCACCACGGCAACCGCCGGCGGTATGATCCGCAACGACGACGCGGCGATCGCCATCGAGCAGGTGGTGGCGACCCAGGCCGAGGGGCATGGCGATACAACGTATTCTTTTACCGTCCGGCGGACCGGCAACACCTCCGGCACCTCCGACGTGAATTGGGCGGTAACCGGAAGTGGTGCCAACCCGGCGGTTGGCGCGGATTTCAGCGGCGGTACGCTGCCCTCGGGCACGGTCAACTTCTTAGACGGCCAATCGGTGAAGACGATCACCCTGACGGTGGCCGGCGATTCCGTCGTCGAGACCGACGAGGGCTTCACCGTCACGCTGTCCAATCCGGTCAACGCCACCATCGTGACCGCCACCGCCACCGGCGCAATCACCAACGACGACGCCTCGGTGGCCATCGCCGCGACGGATGCCGACAAGGCCGAAGGCAATTCCGGCCAGACCCCGTTTACCTTCACCATCACCCGTACGGGCTATCTGGGCACGTCGGCCTCCATCAACTGGGCGGTGACGTCGGCCCAGGCGGACGGCGCCGATTTCAGCGGCGGTGCGCTGCCGACAGGTGTGGCGACCTTCGCATCCGGGGCGGCCACGGCCACCGTTACCGTCAATGTCCAGGGTGACGTGACGGGCGATGGCGACGAAGCCTTCAGCGTGACCCTGTCCAACCCGCCGGCCGGCGTGACCATCAGCACCGCGACGGCCACCGGCACCATCCGCACCGACGACATCGTCTTCGCCGTCGCCTCGCCCGGCGCGATGCTGGAGGGGGATGCCGGCACGACAAATTTCAATTTCGTCGTCACCCGCGCCGGCAATCTGAGCGGAAGCCAGACCTTGACTTGGACGGTGGCCGGAATCGGTGCCGATCCGGCCTCGACCGGCGATTTCGGGGCCACGACCGGCACCGTCACCTTCAACGCCACGGATACCAACAAGACCATCTCGGTGCCGGTGCTGGGCGACATTGCGGGCGAGGCCCATGAAGGGTTCCGTCTGACCCTGAGCGGGCCTGGGGGCGTGGTGTTCACCAACACCACCGCCGACGCCACCATCACCGACGACGAGGCCTCCCTGCGGGTCGCCGCCTTGGATGCCGTGAAGTTCGAGGGCGGTGCCGCCACCACCACCGACCTGACCTTCCGCGTCACCCGTTCGGGCAACACCACCAGTTCGGTGACGGCGGATTGGGCCTTGGTCCACGGCACCACCGAAGGGGCGGATTTCACCGGCACGACGACCGGCTCCGTTTCCTTCGGCTCGGGCGAGACCGAGAAGACCATAACCGTCACCGTTCAGGGTGACGTCTCGGTGGAAGCGTCCGAGAACTTCACCGTCCAATTGTCCAACGCATCGGCGGGCGCCGACATCATCACGTCCAGTGCGGCAGGAACCATCCGCTCCGACGACACCCACTGGTCTTTGTCGCTGGTCTCCGCCGCGACCCAGGTTGAGGGTGACGCCACCGGCACCACCTTCACCTACCGCGTCACCCGGGATGGCGGCCTGAACGCTGGCGCCGTGGACTGGTCGGTGGCCGGCCAAGGGGCCGATGCTGCAACCATCGAGGATTTCGGCGGCGCGTTCCCGACGGGAAGCGTGACCTTCGTCGATGGGCAGGCCACCAAGGATTTCACCGTCACCGTCCTGGGCGACAACGTTCTTGAGCCCGACCAGGGGTTCCGTGTGACCATCGCCAATCCCACGGGCACGGGCGTCCATACCCTTGGGACCACCGCGGTCGATGCGACCATTGCCAATGACGACGACACCCTTGCCATAACCGCCAGCTCCCTGTCGGCGGTGGAAGGCGATTCCGGCACCTCAGCCCTGACCTTCACCGTCACCCGCACGGGCAGCCTTGCCGGCACGTCCACCACCGGCTGGCGGATCAAGGCCGGTAGCGGCACCGACGCCGCCGACTTCGTAGCCACCTCGGGCACGGTCACCTTCGGCGACGGCGAGGCCAGCAAGGTCGTCACGCTGGCGCTCAGGGGCGACACCACGGTTGAGTCCAACGAAAACTTCACCGTCGAGCTTTATAATCCCGGAGCGGGCAGCGTGATCACCGGTGCCGAAGCCTCGGGCACGATCACCGACAATGACATCGACCTGACCCTGACCGGCACGACCGTGTCGATCATGGAGAACGCCGCACTCCGCGAACTCGTCTACACCGTCACCCGCACCGGGCGCTCCGATGGCGTGACCACGGTGAACTGGGCGGTTTCCGGCAGTGGCGCATCTCCGGTTTCGGCGGCGGACTTCTCGGGCAACCAGGATGTCCTGGGCACCAATGGCGGCTTGCCGTCGGGCACTATCACCTTCGCGGCGGGCGAGACGGTCAAGCAGATCGTGTTCACCGTGACCAATGACGGCAGCCACGAAGCGAATGAGACACTGACCCTCAGCCTGTCGTCGCCTTCGGGCAACGCCGAAATCGCAGCCAACAATTTGACAGGCACCATCCTCAATGACGACGATTCACTGGCCGTGGTGGCGGTGGATGCCGACAAGCAGGAAGGCGCAGCCTCGGCGACCACTAATTTCACCTTCCGCATCGACCGGACAGGCAGTCTGGATGGCGCCGCCAGCGTGAACTGGAATGCTGCGGGGATCGGGGATCACCCGTTGGCGGCGGCCGAATTCGTCACCACCTCGGGCACGGTCACTTTTGCCGACGGCCAAAGCAGCGCCGTGGTCACGGTTCCGGTTCGGGGCGACGCCGTGGGCGAATTCGACGAAACCTTCCGCGTCACCCTTTCGGACGCCAGTTTCGGATCGACCATCATTGGCGCCACGGCCGATGGAGCCGTCCGCAACGACGATCCCGCTTTGTCCATCGCCGCCGATCAGGCCAGCAAGGCGGAAGGTAGCGGTGATACCACTTTCAGCTTCACCGTGACCCGCACCGGCAGCACGGCGGGCGTTTCCTCGGTGGCCTGGGCGGTCCAGGGCAGCGGCACCAATGCCGCCGATGTACTGGATTTCGGCGGCTACCTGCCATCGGGAACCGTGACCTTCGCCACCGGTGAAACCACCAAAACTATCAACGTTACCGTTGTCGGCGACAGTGTCGGCGAAAAGGACGAAACCTTCTCGGTGGTGCTTAGTAGCGCCGTTGGGGCGGACATCATCCTTGACCGTGCACAGACGACCATCAACAACGACGACACGGCACTGTCCATCGCCGCCACGTCGGCGGACAAGGCGGAAGGCGATAGCGGCACGACGCCGTTTACCTTCACCGTCACCCGGTCGGGCCAGACCTCGGGGGCGTCCAGCGTGGACTGGGCGGTCACCGGATCCGGCGATTTCTGGGCCGACGGAGCAGACTTCGCGGGCGGCGCCCTGCCCACGGGAAGCCTGAACTTCGCGGATGGTGAATCCACGAAGACGATTACCCTCAACGTGGCGGGCGATTCCACGGCGGGCCAGGATGAAGGTTTCACCGTCACCTTGTCTAATGCGGTCAGCGGCACGGTGACCAACGCCACCGCTTCGGGCACCATCCGCAACGACGACAGCGAAATCGCCATCAACACCCTGGCCTCCAGCGCTGCCGAGGGCAATGGCGGCGCCACCGCCCTGACCTTCCAGGTCACCCGGACCGGGGACACCACTAGGACTGCTTCGGTGGATTGGCGGGTCGTCGGTGCCGGTGAAGCGCAAGCCGATGGCACCGATTTCGTGGGCGGGGTGTTGCCCACCGGAAGCGTGACTTTCGCGGCGGGAGAAAGCACCAAGACCGTCACCGTTCAGGTGGCCGGCGAAACCACAGCCGAGAACACCGAGAACTTCGATGTCGAGTTGATCAATCCGGGCGCCAATGTCAGCGTCAATCCGGTTTCCGGCAGCGCGCGCGGAACCATCGTGGCCGATGACATCGGCCTGTCCATCGTCGCGGTGGCGGCCAATAAGGCCGAGGGGCGCGGCTCCTCGGCGACGCCCTATACCTTCAAGGTCGTGCGGACCGGCTCGACTGAAAATGCCGTGACGGTTAATTACAGCGTGGCCGGCGTCGGCGGCAACGCGGCCAACGCGGCCGATTTCAGCAGCGCCATGACCGGCAGCGTGGTGCTGGCGGCAGGCGTCGCCAGCACGCTGATCACGCTGGACGTGGCCGCCGACACGGTGGCCGAGGCCGACGAAACCTTCCGGGTCAGCATATCGGCGGCCGGGGCCTCGATCCTGACCGGAACCGCCGACGGAACCATTGTCGATGACGACAGCGGCTTTTCGGTGGCGGTCAATCAGGCCAGCTTGGCCGAGGGCGGCACCGCCGCCGCCACGGATTTCATCTTTAACATTACGCGGGCAGGCGACGCGACAGCCGTCCAGTCCGTCAATTGGGCGCTTACAGGCTTGGGGGCCTCGGCCGCCGACGCCAAGGATTTCGTGGGCGGCGTCCTGCCGACGGGTTCTTTGGTCTTCGCGTCGGGCGAGACCACGAAGCAAATCACCGTGCAGGTGGCGGGCGACACCGACGTGGAAGCCACCGAGCATTTCCGCATGACCATCAGCGGCGGGGCCGGAATCGTCATCGTCGATGCCACGGCGGATGCGACCATCTCCGCCGACGATACGGCTTCGGCGGCGGACGACCGCCTGATCGGCACCTCGTCGCCCGACAATATGGATGGGCTGGCGGGCAACGACCTGTTGCATGGCGGCCAGGGCTATGACGTCCTCACCGGCGGGGCCGGGGCCGACCTGTTCCATTACGAAGCGCCGGGCGAAGGCGGAGACACCATCCTCGATTTCGTCAGCGGCACCGACCGCATCACCTACGTGGCGTCGGCCTTCGGCAATATCGGTGCCGGCGGCGGCGCCATCGATGTCGCCTCCCTGGCTTCCTCGGGAGGGTTGGCCGATGCCCTGTCCGCCATAACGGCACATGCCGATTCCGACTTCTACCGTCTTGATTTTGCCTCAGGCACGTTCCGCTTCGGGACGGGAAGCTCCGGCGAACTGGACGATTTGGAGGCGGCGATGACCAACGGCAATCATTCGGGCGCGGCGTTCTTCCTGATCAATGACGGCAGCAGCCAGGCCCGGCTCTATTATGACGCCGACACCAATAGCGGCGCTGATGGCTCGGGCATGGTGGAAATCGCGGCCCTCAACGATTTCGGATCCGCCACCGGCAACACCGACGAAATCATTCAGCCTCATGCTGCGCTGTAGTATCCGCTCATGAAGCTCCTGATCGCCCGCATGTGGGCAACACCGAGGTTCGGGGGAGAGTTGGCGCTCGCCTCCGTTCTGATTAATCTGCTGGCACTGGTGTCGTCGGTCTATTCGATCCATGTGATGAACCGCTATCTTGGTCAGGGCGTGGACGCCACGCTGGTGACGCTGACAATCGGCGCCGCCATCGCCGTGATCATGGAATTCTGGCTGCGTCAGGCCCGTCTGCGCATGGCGCAATTGTTCTGCGGCGGCATCGAACGTGAATATTCCGGGCTTGCCTTCACCGCGTTCGGAACGGCGCGCTTCCAGTTGTTCGAGCAAATTCCCCTGGGGCAGCGCCGCGAGGCCCTGGCTGGCTTGGTGACGATCCAGCAAGGAATTAATGGCGGCAATCTGGCCGCCATTCTTGACGGTCCTTTCGCGCTTTTGTTCATTTTCGCGTTGTCGCTGCTCAGTCCCATCCTTGGTCTGCTTGCCTTGGCCGTGGCCCTGGTTCTGACGGTTTTAATCTTCGTCATTCAGCGGCGCATGGCCGAACCTGCGGCCGAGATGGTGAAGCATTCGGCGCGCACCAGCGGGCTGGCTCAGTTCCTTGCGGGGGGCGGTGAAACCATCAGGGCCTTCAACTGCTATTCCGGACTGCAACGCCGGTGGGAAGAGGGGCAAGAGGACCTTTCAGCCCTTCGCCGGCTAGTCCAACGTCATCAGAATTTGGTGCAGCAATTGACCCAATCGGCCACGACAGTCCTGACCATCGGCCTGTTCGCCGTGGGCGCGCGCGAAGTTGTTGCCGGCGATCTCAACGTCGGCAGCCTTATCGGCGCGTCCATCCTGGGAACCCGCGCGCTGGCCAGCATCGGCCGCGTCGCGCAACTGGCCGAGCCGCTGGAAAAGGCCCGGCATGCCATCGGCCAGTTGGACGCAATGGCCAAGCTGCCGACCGAGCGTCAGCAGGGCAGCGTACCGAGAACGTTGAAGGGAGAGGTGCAGGCGGTTGACCTGTCTTTCCGCTTCCCCGGTCACCCCCTGCCGTTATTCGAAGGGCTGAATTTCACCTTGCAGGCCGGTGGCGTGATGGCCGTGGTGGGTGGCAACGGCACCGGCAAGACCACCTTCGCCAAGCTTCTCACCGGTTTGCTGGAGCCGGATCGCGGGCATCTGAAGGTGGACGGCATGGACCTTAGGCATCTCGTGCCCGAATGGTGGCGGCAACAGCTCGTCTATCTGCCGCAGGAGCCGATCTTCTTTGACGGCACGGTCCGGGAGAACCTGACCGTGCTTGCACCGGACATGGATGACGCGACCTTGCTCGACCTGTGTAATGGCCTCGATCTTGGCGGGTTCCTGGACTCGTCACCTGATGGCCTGGACATGCCCTTGCGGGGAGGAGGCTCCACGCTGCCATTGGGGATCCGGCGCAGGTTTGCACTGGTGCGTGGCCTTGCCGGGGGCGGTCGCGTCGTCATCCTGGACGAACCAACCGAGGGCGTGGACGCGCAAGGCTGCCAAGCCATCGCGCGTCAATTGAACGAAATGGTCCGTCGCGGTTGCACGGTCATCGCCATGACGAAGGATGATTTCATCATTCGGGCGGCCCAAATGGTGCTGGACCTGAACCAAAAGCCGACACCCCGGCTGGTGACGGCTCCGGCTGGGGCTCCCGCTGAGATGGCACCCGAACATGCATGAACGCCTGCACGCCATCTGGAACCGGCTGGAAACCTGGGCTGATCATCCCCGCATTCGGCTGGCCGTTGCCTATTTAACCGCCGGCGACTCCCCGGAACTGGGGCAGGTTCGGGGAGAACGACGCCTCGTCCGTCTGACGGCCCTCACCATGCTGCTGTTCACCGTGTGGGCGGCCCTGTTTGAGCTGGATATCGCGGCACATGCGCCCGGCAAGGTCGTTCCCGCGGGACAGATGAAACGAATCCAGCATCTTGAAGGCGGCATCGTCCGCGAGATCCATGTCAAGGAAGGCGAGGTGGTGAAGGTTGGTCAGCCCCTTGTCGAGTTGGAAAGCACCGCCTCGGAAGCTGACCTTCAGGAGATCGAAACCCGCATCGGCACGTTGAAGGTCAATGCCATCCGCTTGCAGGCCCAACTGGATGGCGCCAAAGGTCTAGTGTTTCCCGCGGAACTGATCGCCACCTATCCCAACCAGATAGCGAGCGCGCGGGCAATGTTCCGCGCGCAACGCGACCGTTTGATCAGCGCCGTTTCGGAGCAGGAACTCAAGATCAAGCAGAGGGAGGCCGAACTCGCCGAGATCGGTACCCGGCTCAGCCACTCCGTCGGCCGTCACAAGATCCTGTCGGAGCAGGTCGCTATCAACCAAAAGCTTCTCTCCCAGGGGTTGATGAACGAGTACGAGCATTTGGAACTGCGCAAGGAAGAGCAAAGTCTGCGGGGGGGGATTGCGGAATCGCGCGCCGCTCTTGGGCGCCTTAAAGCCGCTCTCGAACAGGAAAACGTGGCGCTGCAATCTCTTCGTCTAGGCGAGGACGAGCAATTGCGCAAGGAATTGGGCGAAACCAGCCGCGAACTGGCCGAATTCAGCGAGCGGGTAAGGAAATTCGCCGACAGCCGTGCGCGCACGACGATCCGCGCTCCGATTGACGGCGCCGTGATGACCCTTTACGTGGTGACGGAAGGAGGAGTGGTTGCTCCGGGCGGCACCGTGCTGAGCATGGTGCCCGGCGGCGACCGCTTGGTGGTCGAGGTCCGCCTGCCTGTCGGCGAGGTGGGCTTCGTACGCCCCGGTCAACGGGCACGCTTGCAACTGGTTTCCACGGCTGGGCGCGGCTTCAGCCCTCTGGACGGCAAGGTCACCCAGATCAGCCCCGACAGCATCGCGGAACAGGACCAGCAGCCGTTCTACCTTGTCCGGATCGCTCCAGCGGCCGACGCCTTCGCCGACGATGTCGCACGCTACTCTTTGCGCCCCGGAGTCGAGGTCGAGGCATCGATCGTGACGGGCAGCCGCTCGGTCCTCAGATATGTCCTTGATCCATTCCTTGGCAGCCTGAAAAACGGTCTGAGCGAGCGATGATGGATCTGACATTTGGCAAGGTCTTTAAAAGCAGATCGGAAGCCGAGACTGAAATTCTTATTGGCGACCTGTTCGTAGGACCAGGAAAGAAGCGGGGAATTTGGACCGTACGCGCTGTTTATAGAAGAATGGGCCTACCTACCCATGTGAGGTTGGATGGCGGTTGCGCAGACAGGGAAATGACGATTGCGGCATCTGTTGTTTTGGACCGCCGCCTGTTTCGCCGCGCCTGAGTCAGCGCCCGAAAAGCCCTGCCCCCACGGGTGGTGCTTGGCTTGAATTAGGTTGTATGATTTTCCTTTATTAAGCCAAAAAACCCTGCGAAGAGAACGGTTGGTAACCCACACGTTATTTCCCGATGGGCGGCGCCCGCGCCAGCAGGGTCCTCGTCTGCTCGGAATCAGCCGAGCCGCCAAACTCGAAGTCGAAGGCGGTGGCGAACTTGCCGGCCAGCAAGGTGACGACGGAAATGATGCAGCCGCCGACAGCGGTGTTGCCGTCCACCTGGCCGAATACCATGAAGCCAATGCCGCCGACAATGCCGACCCCCGCCGTGACCAGCAGCACGTTGGCGCGGGTGTTGCTGCGCCCGGCCTTGATGAACTCGCTGTCGCGGGCGCGGGCGTCCTGGCGGTCGGCCATGGTGGCGGTCAGCGTGGTGATGGCGCCGGCCATCTGCTGCATGCGCTCCTCGTGGGCGAAGGCCTGGGCCTGGGAGCGCAGTTGGAAGACCAAATTGGGATCGGCCAGCATCTCGCGGGCCTGGGCGGGATCGTCGGTGCCGGTGATGGCGCGGACGCTGTCGGCCAGTTTTCCCACCGCCTTCTCGGCATCGTCACCGAACAGGCTGGCGATGTCGGGGGCGACGTCGAGGGCCACCTTGGCGAGGCCGACAACCGGATTGGCGGCAATGGCGGCGGCATCGCCGAGGAGATCAAGCAGGTTCATGGGATACCTCCAGGGCGGCACAGGCGCGGGCGTAGTGAGCCTTGCGGTCTTCGAGTCCGGTGAGGCCGCCGTTGATGCGCCGGGTGATGGTTTCGATGTCGCGGGCATCGGCTGGTCGGTTGAGGCCGTTTCTGTGCCAGAACCACCCCGCCGAGCGGGCGGCGGGATCGGGTTGCTCCAGCAGCTCGGGCTGGGCGATCAGGTCGAGGCCGAGGGCGGTGCCGCAGGCGGCATAGTTGGTCTTGCCGGTGACCTGGATCAGGCCGCGGCCGCGATAGCGCCAGCCATCGCCGCTGGCCTCGTCGCCATTGCCCATGCGGTTGGCGTAGACTCGGGAACCGATGCGTTGCGGCTGGCGGGCGTAGGCGGCGGCTTGGTCCGCGCTGAAGTGGCGGGGAAAGACCCGCAGCAGGGCTTCGGCGGAGTAGTTCAGGTTCTCGGCCAGGGCGCGCAACTGGCCGCTTTCATGGGCGATCTGGGCGAGGAAGGCAGCCAGCCGCAGCGGCGTATCGATGCTCCATTCGGCGCAAGCCTCGGCCAGCGGGGTGGCGAAACGGGCAATATCGGTGGGCCGCGCCGCCGGGAGGGCGGCACGCAGGATGTCTGCGGACAGCATGGGAACCTCAGTTAACGTGGACGCGGGAATCTTCGGCGACGGCGACAATCTCGACCTGCTCGGCGCGGGGACGAATGGCGAGGACGCGGGCGGTCTGCGCCCATGCCTGGCCGGGGCCGAAGCTGAAATACGTCCGCTCCTCCGAGCCGCCGACATAGGGGGTGACGGTCAGGGGATCGAGGACGCGGACCAGGGTGGATTCACCCGGCACGGCCTCGACCCGGAACGGCCCGGCTAGCCCACCGTCGCGGCGACGTAGCGCCAGGTAATGGGTGGCGCCCTCTGTCCATTCCACCGGCTCGGACAGGGCCAGCACGTCGCCCTGGTGCCCGATCACCTCGCCGCCCTGGCCCCAGCGGGGCATGTCGTGGGTGATGGCGACCAGGTCGCCGTAGGTGGGGATCATGCCCTCCAACTCGGTGCGGAAGGTGACCAGGCGGCGGCGGTAGCGGTTGTTGGCGGCGATGTAGAGACCTTCCCGTTGAGCATGGTCCTTGGCGGTGCAGCCGAACAGGTTGACCTTGGCCGGGTTGTCGCCCTGGCTGTCGGCCAGCTTTGCTGTGGTCTCGTCGGGCTTCCAGGTGCGGGACGAGAAATACTCCACCGTCACCGCGTCGGCGGTGTCGTCGCCCGGCATGACGTATTTGAGCTTGAACGAGCCCTTGACGATGTTGCGCGGCCCGAACATGGCCACCGGCATGGTCTGGGGCGGATCACGGATGATGCGGACAATGCCGCCTTGAAGCACGGGCACTGCCCGACCACAGCGCGAGATCCGCGTTAAAGCCTCCCACACGGTCATGGAACTATCGAAGATGCCGTTAAATTCGTCTCCTCGCGCTGCCCATGTTTGATCCAGGGTGTGGAGCGCATTCAGATCAATTCGGCCATCTGCCAGCTTTGCGCCATACTGAGCGCGACACGCATCGGCAAAAGCCCAGGCGATGGACCGGGTCGGAACGGGTGCGCTCCAACCTGTAGCTGGCTCCCACACCGGCAGCTTACGCGTCACGATGCAGTTGATCATGCGCGCGGATCGTTGCGACAGATTGTCCGTCGCTCGCATCTTCACGGCCAAAATGGTCAAGTCACCAAAGTCAGGTGTGCCATCCAGATAAGAGCGAAGCCCGCCCCAGCGGATTTCATGACCGGCGCGCGATGATGCATCCTTGGCATCAATACGTTGCAACTGCACTTCATAGCGCCCCGGCGAGGCAGCGTATTTATAACTTTGCCGCTGGGCTGTGTTGGTCGCGTCGGAATAGGTTTCCGATCCAAGGGTGATCCATGAACCAATAGCGACACCTTGGTCGTCGATGGCGCGCGCCTGTACCTGCCATTGGATGGTGCGGGTTTCCAAACCACCAGCGTCATTGGCGTAATAAAGGCCTCGCGGAAATACCACATCGATGCCGAGATGGCTGACCATGGTTTCTGCCGGGTTTGCAGTGAAGGGGCCAATCCAGGCACCGCCATCCGCTGCACTTAACAATTCCTGCCCGGCCACCTCAGGGGCGGTGACCACGTCGGTTTCAAATAAGGTGGCACTGCCGCCGGGGGAAACGACCTCGGTTTGCACTTCTTCAAACGAAGAAATCGGCGTGTCCTCGATGCGGATCTGCTCCAGATCGTATTCACCCTGACCAATCACATGGAGCTGAAACAGGTATTGTTCGTTGTTCACAAACTCCTGGTAAGACTGGGTCGCAAGATCGGGATAGATCAGATGCCGTCCATAAAGAACAGGGATCGGTTGGCCCAGCCGGGCTTCATTACCTTGCGCCGACAAAGAATAGGTCGGGCTTGGAGCAGGCGATGATCCAACGGCACTGAAGTTTAAGCTCGGCACCGACGGTCTCGGCGAAGGAATGACCGCATTGATCAGGGCTGAGCCTGCCAACGCAGCCACGCCGCCCATGATCGTGCCAAAACCAACCTCAAAAGCGGTTCCGGCAAACAGGCTGCCGGTCAGGCCCATAGATCCGGCAAGTGCTCCACCCAAGGCGGGAGCGGCCACCATTAAGGCAATGGAGAGAACTGTCTTAAGCGGGTTTTTGCCACCACCTCCACCACCTCCACCGTGAGGTAGAGCAACAAAGGTAACAACATCGCCATCGCCCATGACCGTCGAGGGCCAGTCAGCTCGGAGGATCGCTTGGCCGTTATGCAAACACAGGGTCGGGCGGTCGAATTCGATAATCCCCTCTGTATCCAGCCAGTCGCGCACAGACAATGGCTGAGCCACAGGCAGAATCTTTCTGTCCCGTCCTGGAAGGAACGGGTTGTTCATCATCACAACACAAGCAAGCATTATCCGGCAAACCTGTAAAAGCCTTCGACGCTCCAGCCATTCAAGGCCAGAGAATTTAAGGTCTGGAATGCCGCACCGGCTTCCTGAGAGCAGTGGAGAACGCCGCCATTATCAACCTCAAGCCAAACACCGACATGAATGGGATAGCGGGCCTGGCGCATGAGAACGCAGTCCCCGTCTTTTGGAGCGTTTACCAATTTCCAGCGTTGACGTTCGGGATGGTCCCGAAAGCCTCGCGCAATGGCGAGAACGTCTTCAGGGTTTGGGATACCGGGAAGATCACGACCAAAATGCTGCTTCTGAATATGACGGACAAACGCCCAACAGTGAAAACTCCATGTTTCCCTGTCCGGCGTACCGCCGTCCTCGCCTCTTGCTGGCCCGTCCCCGGTCGCAGACCAAGGGATGCCAATATAGGTTTCTGCCCAATGCATGGTTTATCTCGCTAATCCTGGAAACAGTTTTGCCGTAGGACCTTCACCAAAACTCGACCCGAACGGTTTTTGTGATAAACTCGGCCAGCAAATTAGAATTCAGTGGATGAAGCATTAATGAAAAAACCGCCTATCAAATATGTTGGCGATAAAAAGGTCCGTGATCTTCTTACCCGCTATGCTTGCCCTGTCCCATTTCATACCGTGCGCACACGTTTGCTCGGCAATATCGCGAGCCCAAGGCTTGATGCGTCGCCCATCCAGACTGTCAAGGACCTTTGGGGCGGCGAGTTGCCTGAGTTCGACGACATGGACGCCGTTAATTTGCTGTTTCAGGACCTGATGAGCCTCTGGAATAACCTGTCCAAACATCAGTCCCGATCAAAGCCCTTCAAACTGGCGCGTGAAATCACCGGATCAACAGAAGACGACCTCCGGCGATTGTGCGAGGTTCGCACGGAAGAACTCGAAGGCTTCGTCGACGGCCTGTTCGGAGCCGATGAAGATCTCGACCTCCCCGAACGCGCCGTTGACGGCATGGAACAACTCGGCGAAATCAACGCTATGATCCACGGGGTTATCGATCTTTTGAATAGGCCAACCATGCCGCCTGCAACCGACAAGGAGCGCGCTTCTACGCTGAAAAACGTGAATGAACTCTCGCGCATCGCGGAGAAGGAAATCCACGCGGTCATCCTGTCGTGCAAACGAGCACGGGCACAGTCAGTCCATCATTCTGGGCCCCCGCCAACGTTTCATTGAGCAACATGGTTCAAGATATCTTCAGCCGTTAATTTGTCACCTCGCCAACCCAGGAAACCGCGTCGCCGTATAGGTTTCTGATGGGAACGCCTTGTTGCCGATATCGAGCATGCGCGCCCGCCCCGTGACCTGCAGGGCATTGGCCTCCACCTCGGTCAGGCCGAGGGTGATCGGCGGATCCATCTGCGGCCCTTCCTTGTCTGTCGAAAGATAGGGTCGGTAGGTCATCTCGATCCGGTCCTGCGTTGCCACCGCCGCATCCAGATGCCGAACGATCTCGCGAGACACATTATCCAGCGTCACGGTGATTTCCGGCACCGGAGCGGTGTCGATGGGTGGCAGGGAAAGATCAAACGCCAAAGCCACAAACGTCACCATGGCACCGCCGTCCAGTGGTGCTGTCGGCTCCAGCCGCGCGATCAGGTCCACATGATCTCGAACGACCCGAACGGCTGTCGGCTGACCGTCATCATCTCTGAATGCCGGATGACGGTGCGGCGGGCATGGCGCGAACAAGAGACGATCAATTTGTCTCTGTTCCGCTGGGCTTGGTGGCGCTCACCTGGATTAGGCTCTTTAAACCCCTCCTGGCGGCAAACCTTCCTCAGAACCCATCAAACATGGGTTTCGAGAAACTGGGTTTTGTCAAAGAAGGCTTTAGAAAGCTGCAGCACATTTCTCATCTGGATCTGCGCGTTGGTCTCAGCATGACAGGCGACGATGCCAAGGCGCTGCATGCGGCGATAAAAGATGCGGCTGATACGATCACGAAAATGCCTGCCACATACATGACATACCCAGACGGCAGTGTGATCTTATGCTCCCACCGAAGTCAGATGCTCGAGGGCGATAGACGTCCATAGCCAAATGTCCATATTTTGAATCCCCCTTCAGGATTACGACTCCTGAAGGGGGACTAAATGCTTGTTCGACTTATTTTCGGTTAATCGAAACGACCTCATAATCGACATAAGGCTCGGATCGGTTTAGACGTAGGAAGCGATATTTGACCACAGCTTGTTTGGCCGGGGAATAGTAAGATGTAATGTTGTGAATGCCATCTTTGCAAACAACTTGGTAAACATCGTCTTCCCCATAAGGAAGTGACAAATGTGCTTCTGTGGTAACTTCACAACTGGCATTGTAAGTACGTGACCCATTAAAGGTGATTTTGACATCAAACGATGTTGTGTTTCCAACCTTCAAAGGCCAGAGAGAACCTTTAATATTTGATATTTCCCGCGTAATGCTCCCATATGAACAATTTTCCCCTTTAATCGGAGCATAGAAATCCAATTGACGGCTTCGTGTGTTAGCACATTTTGACCCAGCATTTTGGAAAGTATAACTATCCTCATCGGCGCTGATTACCTCAACATTGACATTTTCACCGGATGACCACAGCGTAACAAAAGTATCACCTGCCTTATATGACTGCGGCATCGCCGCAGGTGCCATCGGCTCGGATGGAGGCAGCATTGCCGCTTCTTTCGTCGTTTGACAGGCCGACAAAGTCAGTGCACCCACCAGGGAAACAACCATAGCTGATAGAGCATTCTTCATATTTTCTTCTCCATTAGACATCAATTTATGCGTTAATTAAAAACGGCCAAGGCGGATCAACCCGGTCGCGAGCGTTCGGGAAAGCTTTTCGTTTGTTTTGTCTTTGTGTACGGCGTAGACATCCGCTTCGTAGATGTTGCCTCGCCCGCCGGAGCACGGACCAGCGTAGACCTTGCCTTCTTTCCAGGTGCCCTCAGGCAATCCAGTGGTGGTTGTTTCGGGAACGGAGGGTAACGTAACGCTCCCCTGACTTGGGGTGACCCAGTATCCGATTGTGCCATGACCACCGTTGTTGTTCGGTTGATAAGAACGGTCGCTAAATTTGACAATGACAGCGTTGGTTCCGTCCGGCACATCCGATAGCGCTAACATGGGCGCGTTGCCATTGCCGCCATTGCGTTTGCAAATGCCATCCTTGGGAACGTCTTTGCCAGTCCACGCGGCATCAGCAAATGCAACTGTGATATGACCAAGCGGTGAGGCGGCTTCATACGGCGTCATCGTTTGGCATGCAGAAAGGCTAAGCCCGACCAAGGCCATCCCACTCATACGCTTTAAAATATTCAATTTTGCTCTCCCACCCATTTAAATTAGGTAGGATCATTGAGGGAATGGCTGCGCCAATCAACATAGGGAAATCCCCCTATGTTTAGAACGCATTC